>NC_008530.1:1578633-1894360 GCF_000014425.1 Lactobacillus gasseri ATCC 33323 = JCM 1131
TCACTCGACTAGTGAGCTATTACGCACTCTTTAAATGGTGGCTGCTTCTAAGCCAACATCCTAGTTGTCTACGCAACTCCACATCCTTTTCCACTTAGCATAGATTTGGGGACCTTAACTGGTGATCTGGGCTGTTTCCCTTTCGACTACGGATCTTATCACTCGCAGTCTGACTCCCGTGCATTGATATCTGGCATTCGGAGTTTATCTGGATTCAGTAACCCCTGACGGGCCCCTAGTCCAAACAGCGCTCTACCTCCATTATCATTCACACGAGGCTAGCCCTAAAGCTATTTCGGAGAGAACCAGCTATCTCCAAGTTCGTTTGGAATTTCACCGCTACCCACAACTCATCCCCGCGATTTTTAACTCACGTGGGTTCGGTCCTCCAGCGTGTTTTACCACGCCTTCAACCTGGTCATGGGTAGGTCACTTGGTTTCGGGTCTACGTCATGATACTCTCTCGCCCTCTTCAGACTCGCTTTCGCTCCGGCTCCGTCTTTTCTGACTTAACCTTGCACCATAACGTAACTCGCCGGTTCATTCTACAAAAGGCACGCCATTACACTTTAATGTGCTTTGACTACTTGTAGGCACACGGTTTCAGGTTCTCTTTCACTCCCCTTCCGGGGTTCTTTTCACCTTTCCCTCACGGTACTGGTTCACTATCGGTCACTAGTTAGTATTTAGCCTTGCGAGATGGTCCTCGCGGTTTCAATCGGGATTCCTCGTGTCCCGACCTACTCAGGATCCTGCTAAGTCTCTCTGCAATTTCGCTTACGGGGCTCTCACCCTCTCTGGCTTATCTTTCCAGATAATTCTGCTATCGCTTCAAGTGCTTTCCTGCAGTCCTACTACCCCAACTGGCAAGCCAGCTGGTTTGGGCTCTTTCCTGTTCGCTCGCCGCTACTTGGGAAATCGATTTTTCTTTCTCTTCCTGCAGCTACTTAGATGTTTCAGTTCACTGCGTCTTCCTTCAACAGCCTTAACAGCTCTTGATAATACCTCCCGGTATTGGGTTCCCCCATTCGGATATCTCCGGATCATTGCTTACTTACTGCTCCCCGAAGCCTTTCGTGGTTCGTCACGTCCTTCATCGGCTTCTAGTGCCTAGGCATTCACCATGCGCCCTTTTCTACTTGACCTATTTCAAGTTGAGTTTCTCTCTCTTCTCGGTCGCTCTTCAATCTGTTTTTTCGATTGTCTCGGTTTTTTGCTTTAGATTATATTCAGTTTTCAATGTACTAGCTCTCTGAGGTATTACCCTCAAAACTAAACAAAGTTTCTCAGTGTGCTTCCGCTTGGCTTTCTCGATGACTTCTCTTTAGTGCTCTCGCACTCTCCATCATCTTTCGCCTTCCTTAGAAAGGAGGTGATCCAGCCGCAGGTTCTCCTACGGCTACCTTGTTACGACTTCACCCTAATCATCTGTCCTACCTTAGACGGCTGACTCCTATAAAGGTTATCCCACCGGCTTTGGGTGTTACAGACTCTCATGGTGTGACGGGCGGTGTGTACAAGGCCCGGGAACGTATTCACCGCGGCGTGCTGATCCGCGATTACTAGCGATTCCAGCTTCGTGTAGGCGAGTTGCAGCCTACAGTCCGAACTGAGAACGGCTTTCAGAGATCCGCTTGCCTTCGCAGGTTCGCTTCTCGTTGTACCGTCCATTGTAGCACGTGTGTAGCCCAGGTCATAAGGGGCATGATGACTTGACGTCATCCCCACCTTCCTCCGGTTTGTCACCGGCAGTCTCATTAGAGTGCCCAACTTAATGATGGCAACTAATGACAAGGGTTGCGCTCGTTGCGGGACTTAACCCAACATCTCACGACACGAGCTGACGACAGCCATGCACCACCTGTCTCAGCGTCCCCGAAGGGAACACCTAATCTCTTAGGTTTGCACTGGATGTCAAGACCTGGTAAGGTTCTTCGCGTTGCTTCGAATTAAACCACATGCTCCACCGCTTGTGCGGGCCCCCGTCAATTCCTTTGAGTTTCAACCTTGCGGTCGTACTCCCCAGGCGGAGTGCTTAATGCGTTAGCTGCAGCACTGAGAGGCGGAAACCTCCCAACACTTAGCACTCATCGTTTACGGCATGGACTACCAGGGTATCTAATCCTGTTCGCTACCCATGCTTTCGAGCCTCAGCGTCAGTTGCAGACCAGAGAGCCGCCTTCGCCACTGGTGTTCTTCCATATATCTACGCATTCCACCGCTACACATGGAGTTCCACTCTCCTCTTCTGCACTCAAGTTCAACAGTTTCTGATGCAATTCTCCGGTTGAGCCGAAGGCTTTCACATCAGACTTATTGAACCGCCTGCACTCGCTTTACGCCCAATAAATCCGGACAACGCTTGCCACCTACGTATTACCGCGGCTGCTGGCACGTAGTTAGCCGTGACTTTCTAAGTAATTACCGTCAAATAAAGGCCAGTTACTACCTCTATCTTTCTTCACTACCAACAGAGCTTTACGAGCCGAAACCCTTCTTCACTCACGCGGCGTTGCTCCATCAGACTTGCGTCCATTGTGGAAGATTCCCTACTGCTGCCTCCCGTAGGAGTTTGGGCCGTGTCTCAGTCCCAATGTGGCCGATCAGTCTCTCAACTCGGCTATGCATCATTGCCTTGGTAAGCCGTTACCTTACCAACTAGCTAATGCACCGCAGGTCCATCCAAGAGTGATAGCAGAACCATCTTTTAAACTCTAGACATGCGTCTAGTGTTGTTATCCGGTATTAGCATCTGTTTCCAGGTGTTATCCCAGTCTCTTGGGCAGGTTACCCACGTGTTACTCACCCGTCCGCCGCTCGCTTGTATCTAGTTTCATCTGGTGCAAGCACCAAATTCATCTAGGCAAGCTCGCTCGACTTGCATGTATTAGGCACGCCGCCAGCGTTCGTCCTGAGCCAGGATCAAACTCTCATTTTCCTTCTTGAAAATGAGCTTTTTATCGTTTAGCTCTAAAACTTTCTTTGAGTTATCTCAAATTTATTGCTTGTGAATTGACTTCGCTTTTGTTTGGGATTTTTTATATCCCGCACACTTTCAGCGAAACTTTGTTCAGTTTTCAAGGTACTACCGTTGCCGTGTGACAACTTTTATATTATATCATGTCTCTTGAGCTTTGACAAGTTATTTTTCTTGCCCCTCATCTTTCTCAAATGACAGCTTTATAATATTATCATCTTTCTGCTCCCTTGACAAGCTCTTTGCTTGGCTTCCTGCCTCTGCTTCGCGCTTGCCTCAAACAGCATGTATTACTTTACAGACTTTTCTCCTTTTCGTCAACCCTTTTTTCTAAAAATTAGCAATATTTTTTTGGAGTGCTAATCTAGTGCTATCTTATCCTATGTCAAATAAAAAAAATGGTATTCCCACATCTTTTGATGTTTGAATACCATTTCCTTTTATATTTAAATTTTATTCACCAAATTTTGGTTCTTTAGTAATTACTTTCATACCATGCATGTATGGTTGTAATGCTTCGGGTACGTTTACAGTTCCATCTTCATTTTGGTAATTTTCTAAAATAGCTGCTACAGTTCTACCTACAGCTAGACCTGATCCATTCAAAGTATGAGCTAAATGAAGCTTACCATTTTCATCACGATAACGAATTAAGCTACGACGAGCTTGGAAATCTGTACAGTTTGAACAGCTTGAAATTTCACGATATTTATCTTGAGCTGGCATCCATACTTCAAGGTCATAAGTTTTAGCACTAGTAAAACTTGCATCCCCAGTTGAAAGGGCAACAACATGATATGGTAAGCCGAGCTTTTGAAGTAAATGTTCAGCATTATGCGTTAATTTTTCCAATTCATCCCATGAACTGTCTTCATCAACAATTTTTACCATTTCAACTTTTCTAAATTCGTGCATTCTAATCAATCCACGAGTGTCACGTCCTGCAGATCCCGCTTCACTTCTAAACGCTGGAGAGAATGCAGTAACATTAATTGGTAATTGCTTTGCATCTAAAATCTTGCCACGGAAGTAGTTAACTAATGGAACTTCTGCAGTTGGAATTAAAGTTAAATCACGTGGCTTATCAGGATCATCATTATCAACAATTGTATAAACATCTTCAGTGAATTTAGGGAATTGACCAGTTCCTTGCATAGAAGCATCATTTACCAAGTATGGTGGGATCACTTCAGTATAACCATCTTTAGTATTTTCATCTAAGAAGAAATTTGAAACTGCACGCTCAAGTAAGGCACCAGCACCTTTATAGTAAACAAAACGGGCGCCTGAAACCTTAGCAGCAGTATCCCAGTCTAAAATATTTAATTCAGTACCAATTTCCCAGTGAGGCTTTGGTTCAAAATCAAACTTAGTTGGTTCATTCCATTTACGAACCTCTTCGTTATAGCTTTCATCTGGTCCAATAGGATCTGAATCTGCTGGGAAGTTAGGTAAACGAAGTAAAATATACTTTTGTTTTTGAGTAAGGTCTTCTACTTCTTTATCTAAATCCTTAATTTCTTTTCCGACTTCACGCATTGTCTTAATAGCATCGCTGGCGTCTTCTTTATTACGCTTAGCTTGTGCAATTTGATCGGATACTTCATTACGCTTTTGCTTTAATTGCTCGCTCTTAGTTAAAGCCTCACGTCTTTCTTTATCAATAGCCACTAATTTGTCTAATTCTTCTGGCTTTATTCCACGTGTAGCTAATTTCTTCTTTGACCAGTCTAAATTCTCTCGAATTACCTTTATGTCTAACATATTTCCTCCTTAAAATAAAAAAAGCCAATTCATCCCTCTTACTGGGACGAATCGACTTACACGGTTCGCGGTACCACCCAAATTTGGTTAAAAATACCACACTCAAAAAAGCGATAACGGTGCTAACCGTGTAGAATTACCTACCCAATACTCGAAATCTGGAAACGACTTTTTACTCATTCACACCAGCCATGAGCTCTCTGAAATTAGTCTTAGGATTTCATGTTTATCTGCATTATATCATGCCAATCCTGTGGTGTTAACAAATAATATTTTTCTTGATAATTAAAAAGCGAAGAAATCATTGAATAATCAGTTGTATAAACATATCTAAAACCTAGTTTTTTTAGCAATCTTTGTGAGTTTTCATTAGAAACAAAGGTTCCGGCCCAAATTTGATTTTGGTGTAATTTTTCAAAAGCAAAATTGATTATCAGCTTCAAAGCCTCTGTCATTAATCCTTGATGCCAATAATTTTTATCTAATAAAAAGCCTAAATCTTTTGTCATCAATAAACCGTTATATTCATCTAATCCACGTTCATATAACTCAACTAATCCTATTAAGCGACTATTTTCTTTCAATACTATTCCATAACTATATGGCCTTTCCCTATATTGACAAATGCTTTTTTGAGCAGCAGTTAAATCTTCTAGATATTGATAACCAGCACTTTTATGATAAACACTATCTTGACCCCACTTGAGTAATGTGGGCGCATCCCTTGTCTCAATTTTTCTTAAAATAATTCGTTTACTTTCAAGCATTACTTGCCTACTAACTTTACTAACCATTTAGCGCCATAAACTAATCCCAAGCTATAAGCTGCAATTGTCCAAGGTTTTCCTAATAAAATTATCCATAAATATGTCGAAAATTTCATTTCAGTTAAACCAGCTATCATACAAAGAATATCGTCTGGCG
The DNA here is from genome assembly GCF_000014425.1 of Lactobacillus gasseri ATCC 33323 = JCM 1131. Classification (NCBI taxonomy): domain Bacteria; kingdom Bacillati; phylum Bacillota; class Bacilli; order Lactobacillales; family Lactobacillaceae; genus Lactobacillus; species Lactobacillus gasseri. The sequence continues at coordinate 1,584,299 of NC_008530.1, forward strand.
CCATTGGCGCAATAATACACAAAGCAAAGAACCAATTAAATTTTTTCTGATTTGCTGTCCACTTCATGTATTTTTCATATGTTTTTTCAGAAACCAAATGCAAAATAAACGGACGACCATAATGTCTAGCTAAAAAGAATAAAATGATCGAGCCCAGACAAATTCCTACATAGTTATAAATAAATCCCCAGATTGGTCCAAAGAAGATAACTCCACCCAGCAATGAAACTCCACCCGGAATAATAGGAATCACAACTTGAATTATTTGAATTAAAGTAAAAATCAAGGGGCCAATGATCTGTTTATTTGCCAAATAAGCCTTCATTTTTTCCTGGCTTGTGAAAATTCCTAACCTATACCAATAAATACTTAGTAAAACTAGGATAATTGTAGTAACAATCGTCAAAATATTGATTAATTTACGACTCGTTTTAGTAGACATTTTTCTGCCCTCCTTGGTATGTTAAATTAATGATAACAAAAACAAGACAAAATAGGCGATTTAACCGATGAAATAAACTTAAATATAGGATGAATAAGATATGACTTATCGTTGACATTTATTCTATAATATTAGTGTGCTATAAAATAACTAAGAGGCTTAATTATGGTTGTTATAAAAAAAGACATAATTTACGACGAAACTAACAATTTGAAGACAGACATTTATTTTCCTAACAATACTAATTCACAAACCAAAATTCTAATCTTCTGGCATGGTGGGGGCTGGTTTGCTGGCTCAAAAAATGATGTTAAGGATCTTGGAATAAAATTAGCAAATGCAGGCTTTATGACTCTCATCCCTGACTATCGCTTGGCTCCAGACTTTACTTTTCCGGCTGCTCATCAAGACAGCAAAAAATTTGTGAAATGGTTACTAGAGTCAAATTATACCGATGAAGACGATCAACAAAATATCGTACAAATTGGTGCTAGTGTTGGTGGTACTTTAGCTATCTATGTTGCTGGACTATACGGTTTTCCTACTGTAACTTGGTCAGCATCTGTAGACTTTTCTAATTGGATGAAAAATCACCCTAACGTTATTCCTTCAAGATATGGAGCTAACGAATTAAAGCTTACTAATTTACATGATATTTTTGAATCATTTTATAAGTTCTTTGTATTGACGTACGCAGGTAAAGATAATCAAACTATTTACAAACAAATGGATGCAGAAAATTATGATCTTAGCAATTTAGGACGCTTAAAAATGATCAATTCTGCCCACGAACTTGTTCCATTAAACGGAATTTTAAAATTTGTCGACTTTTTGGCTAATCATGATCATGAAATTGAATTATTGATTATCAAAGGTAAGCGCCATGCAATGGACTATGCCAAGGACTACTTGGATGAATCTTTAGATTTTCTTTTTCAGACAATCAAGGAGTAAAAGAATGATTAATATTAACAAATTTATTTCCATTCGCAAAAAATTAGGTTTATCGCAGACTGAATTATGCAATGGCATTTGTACCCAATCTACATTAAGTAAATTTGAAAATAATGGTCGTATTCCGTCTTTAAAGATTTTAAATAGTCTCTGCGACCGTTTGAATATTAACGTAGCAGATATTATGGATGCAGATTCTAATAAAAAAAACATCTCATAAACTATTTGAAGCCGATTTTGCTGTCATTCAGCTTGATTTTCCAAAAGTAGCTCAAATTTTAGCTAGCATTAATAAAGATGAGTTAACACGTCAAGAAGACGTCCTTCATTATTTCTATCTACGTGGTCTTCTTGCCTTAAATCTTGATCATGCTGAGACTGATGCTCTGTATTACTTCAATTCAATTCTTGATGCAAACCTGTCAAAACAGAATAAGATCTATCATCTTCTTGCACTTAAAGGTTGTAGTCAAGTCTATGATTTACAAAATGATGTTGACAAAGCTCGCCATTACTATGACATCATCCTCTCCTCAATATCCAATGTTCAGCTCGATGATGAAGACTCACTACTACAATTTCTTTCTATTTTATGTAATGGCGGCGAATTTTATGGCCGAAACCAAGATTATGAACAGTCAAACAAACTATTAGAGATGGGATATGATTTATGCAAAAAACGTCATGTAATTTATTTTACCGCTCGCATCCTTTTTCAATTAGCTCAAAATAATATTGCAGAAAATGGCTCACAAGAACGGACTACTCAATATTTAAACGATTCAGCCGCTTTTGCTCGTTTAAACAATAATCATGTATTATTAGAAAAAATTAGTAAACTTGCGTAAATTAAATCACTTCTTTTATGTCTTACTAAAAAGAAGTGATTTTTATATACATCTAAGAGAAAGCGCTTTATAATAAAAATATATTGAAAAGAGGAAATTTTATGTCTAAATATGAATCTATTAATCCATATACTAATCAGCTGATTAAGAGTTACCCAGATGCTACTCAAGAAGAGATTGAGCAAGCACTTGATGCTGGAGAAAAATTATACTTAACTTGGCGTAATCAGCTTCCTGCTACTAGAAGTCAATTACTTCACCAAATAGCCAATAATTTCAAAAAGCATCGTGAAGAAATAGCTAAAACTATGACTTTAGAAATGGGAAAGCTATATCACGAATCACTTGAAGAAGTAGACTTATGTATCAATATTTGTAATTACTATGCTGAAAAAGCTCCTAAAATGCTAGAGCCTACTCCGCTAGAAACAAGTTTAGGGACTGCGTACTACTTAAAGCAATCAACAGGTATTATCATGGCTTGCGAGCCTTGGAATTTTCCACTTTATCAAGTAATTAGAGTATTTGCCCCTAACTTCATGGTCGGAAATCCCATCATCTTAAAACATGCACATAACGTTCCAGCTTCAGCTCAATTAACAGAAAAGATCATTCAAGAAGCTGGTGCTCCAAAAGCAAGTTTGCAAAACTTATTTTTATCTTATGCCCAAATTGGTGACGTAATTGCTGACAAACGTATTCAAGGAGTTGCTGTTACAGGTTCAGAACGTGGCGGAAGTAGCGTTGCTGAAGCAGCCGGCAAAAATATTAAAAAATCGACAATGGAATTAGGTGGAAATGACCCATTTATTGTTTTAGCTGATGCTGATTCTACGGTATTAAAAAATGTACTAAGTGAGGCTAGAACTTATAATTGTGGTCAAGTCTGCACTTCTTCTAAACGAATTATTGTTGTTGAATCACGCTACGACGAAGTAATGGATATTTTGCATCATACTTTTGCTAGTCTTAAACCAGGTAATCCATTAGATGAGAATACAAGTCTTGCACCAATGAATTCTCAAAAAGCAGCTGATAAATTAGCTGCACAAGTCAAAAAAGGAATTGAACATGGAGCAGAAGTTGTCTATCAATATCCAGAAATTAAAAGTACCGGTGCATTCTTCCGTCCAATGATTTTAACCAATATTGATCAAAACAATCCATTATTTGACGAAGAACTATTTGGGCCAGTGGCTGAAGTATTTAAGGTTAAAGATGAAGAAACAGCAATTGCACTAGCCAATAATTCAAGCTTTGGCTTAGGTTCAAGCGTTATTTCTGAAAATAAAGCTCATGCTCAAGAAGTAGCTAGTGAAATTGAAACTGGGATGACAGTAATCAACGGACGCTGGATTACAGCCCCAGAATTACCATTTGGCGGAGTTAAAAAATCTGGTTATGGTCGTGAATTGAGCGAACTAGGTTTAATGTCATTTGTAAATGAGCACTTAGTGATTGATGTTTCAAAATAATTTTCTAAACATATAAAAAAAGAATTGGATCAGATGATGACCCAATTCTTTTTAATTTTGTCTCATACTGCGAAATGCAACAACTGTTAAAAGAATACTTGATACAAATAATAAGTATGTAGAAACACCAAATGAGATTGCATTCGCTACAATCCTCTGAATTTCAACACTATTTGCTGCTGCATTATTAGTAATTCCTAAGGATGAACCAGCATTCATAAAGATTAATTCAATAGCACAAATTACTAAGACGATTGATTCGATTAAAGAAAGGAAGAAAACGATTCTCTTATTATTTTTACCATTCCTAATTGTCAAAATAATAATTGCAATTGGTACTCCAACTAAAAGAAGCCACATTCCATAACCAATCAAAAGATACTTACCATTAAATCTACCAATTGAAAGTAAGGCTTTTGAAATAGATAGAGTTTGATATCCTTGCATCATTCCTGAAGAGAATGGACCACTAAATACAAGTAGCAAATTTAAAACTGCAATTAAGACTACTCCCAATTGAGTTGCCGTTCTCTTTTGTTTAACAACCTTTTTTATTGCTTCTGGATCACGCCCCAATTTATTGTCAATCTTCTGTCGGTGAGCTTTTACACGATTCTCCCCTTCTTCAAAAGAATTAACCACATCAGAACCAACCTTATTAACATGCTCAGTTAATCGCTGATCAACAGTGTACTGTTCTGTTACTTTGCCTTTATTTTTATCACAAACTATAAACAACCAGATTAACAGTGCAAAGAAACAAGACCACCCTAATGATGGTGAAAAACTAGTCAAAATCAACAAAATAATTCCAACAACAAAGACAATCATTGAATTTACTTGAATCCAATTAATCATGCTAGCAATTGTAGAATTTTGCTTTTTTGGCTCAATCTTTTTAACAGAACGTGTTTCTTGCTTTTGACGATTATCAGAGCCTTCATTACGAGTTGGATTCTGCCCAGTAAAAAACTCATTTCTAAATTTTTCTAAATCAAAATGACAGTTAGGACACTGCTTATCAGTCGGCTTTACATCTTCACCACAATTTGGACATTTCATTTTTTATTCCCTCATAAACTTTTTTAGCTTATTATAGCATTTCAAGCAATTAAACTAAAAAGCAGAGACTGCTTACGCTGTTCTCTGCTTTTTTCTAGATGCCATTCTTACTAATAGCCAAGCAATAATAAATAGAATTGCAATACCAATTAAGGACCCAATTAGTTTTTTAGCATCCCCATTAAAGATTGCATCTCCGCCAAAAGCATATATAAAAGATGTAGGAAACATCCCCACAATTACTATTAACAAAAACTTATTTGCTGGCACATTTAATCTAGCTGCAGTGTAGTCAACTAACACACTCGGTATTACTGGCACCATGAAGCCTAGTGTCATTCCCAAGCTTGGATGTTTTTGTGCCATTAGCCAATTTAAAAACTTGTTTTTCTTAAATCGATGGGAAAAATCAACTCTTTTAATTAAACTCTCTACAATACAATTTCCTAAAATATTGCCAGCCCAGTTAATTGCTAATCCAATCCAAGGTCCGTAGCAAAGACCCGCTAAAATACAAAAAACTGAATTTGACATACCAGGAATAGCATTCAGAACTGTTATTAGTCCTAATAAAAATAGGCTATCACGTACTTCATGCTGGCGAATTAAGTAGAGTAATTTTGTTTTAGTATGACTATCAGGATGCATTAAAACATCAATTTCAGGACGATAGTCTCGGTAAAGTAAATAGAGTAAAATGATTGCGGATAAGATTCCGCAGGCGATAAATATTACTTTTCTCAATTTTTTTGTCATAATTTCACTCATCTATTTCAATTATACATAGTTATTAACTATATTTTTTCATTATTTAATATAATAAGCAAAAGCGATCCGTGCTCATTGGTTCTTATCTTTATCGTATTATAATAAGATAGATAAAGCCATTAAAGGAGAAAATTTTTATGACAGCAAAACTCATTTTTAGTGATATTGACGGCACGCTGATCACATCGGATGGTAATGTCTCGTCTAACACTATCGACGCCATCCGTAAACAAATTATCGCTGGTAACTTATTCATTCCCGTCTCTGCTCGCATGCCCAAAGGAATTATGAATGTCGTAGATAAAATCACCAACTTCTGTCCTATTATTGCCTATAACGGTGCGCTAGTGTTAGATGAAACGGGAAGACCTCTTAATTCTCAATTTTTTGATGCTGCAGAAGCAGTCCAATTAATTACTAAATTAGATGCTCTTAAAACAGAAGATCTTGCTTGGAATGTTTACAGCGGCTACAACTGGTTTTCTTCACTTAATAAGAATCCATTAGTTAAAAAAGAAGAAAAAATAGTTGGAGTTAAATCACTTCCGGTTTCTCTAGACCGAATAAAAGAATTAAAAGGCGTTCACAAGATGCTAATCATTGGAAAACCCGACACAATTGATAAAATCATCCCTACACTCCAATCTAATTTTCCTAAACTTGCTTTTGTTAAATCTGCACCCCATCTTTTAGAAATTATGCTTGCGAGTGCTTGGGCTTTTGGTGATAATTATAACGATGAGCCAATGCTTGAAGCTGTTGGGCATCCAATTTTAATGGGTAATGCACCAGAAGAGCTAAAGAAGAAATTAAATATTCCTGTAACTTTAGACAATAATCATGACGGTATTGCAGCTGTCTTAAATAAAATATCTAATTAATTTATATAAAGAAAAAAGATTGAAGTTTTATCCTAATCAAAAATAGGATAAACTTCAATCTTTTATTTTTAGAATATTAAATACTAGTCAGTATCTTTTTTATTCTTTTTTCTGCCTAATCCTTCATATGTAATCTTCATTGCAGCGGACATATTAATTGGAAGTAAGAATACCAAGAGTAATAATCCAATATCCACACATAATGCAACTTCGATTAAAGTTGGAACACCTGATGGAATTAAGGCTGCGAAAGTACCTCCAAGGATAATAGCAGCTGAAATTACTACAGTTCCGATTATGTCACAAGCTTGAAGCATCTTCTCGCTTGTAGTCCAGCCTGGGTTTACTTCTCCTAATTCACGATAACGCATCATCAAGAAGATTGAGTAGTCAACACCTAAGGCAACGATCATGATAAAGCTAAAGAATGGAGTGTTCCAAGCTAATAATGATCTGCCTAATAAGGCATGGACTAACCATTGGTTGATAGATAGAGAAGTTAAGTAAGCAATTACTAAAGTACCTAAGATAAATAATGGTTGCAAGACTGATCTAGTAACAAAGATCAAAGCAATTCCGATACCTACCAACATAATAATTGCAGTTCTTAAGAAGTCGCTGCTTGCAGTTTCTTGAGTATCGTAAATCTTTTCGGATTGTCCACCCATAGCAATAGTTGAGCTTTGAAGGCTGGTACCCTTCACTGACTTCTTAACCATGTTGCTGAGTTCATGAGCTTTCTTTGCCCCTTCAGTTGAAGCTGGGTCTAATTTCAAGATAATGATAATCTTAGTAGACTTCAAATCAGAACTCATGTAGTTATCAAGAGCTGGTTTAAAGGTTGATGAATGAATCATCTTAGCTGGGATGTAGAAAGTCTTACCTGCAGCTGAATCTGCTAAACCAGTCAAGTATTCTTGACCTTCACCTAAACCGCTATTTACTTTATCAATTCCAGCAGTAATCTTTGGATTATTTGATGCAATTTGACCGGCACCATTTGCTAATTGACTTGCACCGCCATTAAGTTGACCAATACCGTTTGCTAATTGACCAGATCCACCGTTAAGTTGACCAGCACCACTTGCTAATTGGCCGGCACCACCGTTTAGTTGATCGATACCATTAGCTAATTGGTTAGTTCCGCTTAGGCCAGCTTGTAAGCCAGTATTCAATTGACCAGCACCGTTTGCTAATTGGCCTGCACCGTTTGCAAGTTGACTAGAACCAGATACACCAGCTTGTAAACCTGTTGCAAGTTGGCCGGCACCGTTGTTTAAGCGAGCTGCGCCGTCGTTTAAGCGACTCGCTCCTGCTGCACCTTGAGCAACAGCACTTTGAACTTGAGTTAATCCTGAACTTAATTGATTCAAAGCAGTCGTAGCACCTGGTAAAGCTTTATTTGATGCATTTGCTAAAGTATTTACTTCTTGTTTTAATGTTGCTACTTGGCTCATCATACCTTGTAGGTTTTGCAAAGTAGCCCCAACACTACTTGCTGATTGACCAAGTTTCTTATCTGCTTCACCAGCTGCTTGAATATTACCAGCTACACTCTTCAAGCTTGAAGTAAGAGCTTGAGATTTTTGACTAGAAGCAGATTCGACTTTACCTAAAATCTGATTAAGAGCTACACTCATTGCTTGCTTTTGTTGGTCATTCAACTTAGCACTATCCATAGCCTGAGCATAAGCTTGAGTTAATTCAGCCTTTTCACTATCACTAAGACCAGTGGCGCCAGAGCTTTGTAATCCCTTTAAAGTATTACCAGCCTGAGTCAAATTATCTCCAATAGTTTTTGCTTGTGTACCAACATCGGTTAAGCTAGCTCGTAAACTTGCTGTATCAACTGAATTTGACTTACCTAAAGCCTGATTTAGTTTTTGAATACCACTATTAATCTTAGGTAGTCCTTGTTGCAATGCTAATAATTGAGCTTTATTAGCATTACTCATTTGACCAGATAATTGAGCACTCATAGTATTCAAGCCGTCTACTAACGCTTGAGTACCGTCTTGTAAACTAGCAGTACCACTTTGTAAGCTTACAGCACCATTCACTAACTTAATCGTACCGTTCTCAAGTTGCACCGCACCTTGTTGTAAGTTCAAAGTACCACTCTCTAAACGACCAGCGCCAGTTGCTAACTGCATAGTTCCAGCTCTAAGTGCATTAGCTCCAGTTTGCAAACGATTAGTTCCACTTGCTAATTGATTTGCACCAGTTTGTAAACGTCCAGCACCAGCTTGCAACTGATTTGCACCACTTTGAAGACGGCCAGTACCATTAGAAAGTTGATTTGCACCATTCTGTAATTGAACAGCACCATTAGTGATTTGCTTGCTACCGTTACTTAAAGTGCCCAAACCATTTCTAGCTGTATTAACACCTGAATTAACAGTTCCTAACTGATTATCAACGTAAAGACGTTTAATAGACTTACCATTTGGTTCAGTTACTGATGAAGCAAATTTTACATCTGGATCAGCTTGAATCTTCTTAACAAGCTGATCAATTTCTTTCAAGCTCTTTTCATTATCGAGCTTATGACCACTTTGAATATATAAGGTTGAGTATTCTGGCGTACCTTCAGAGAAGTGATCTTGTAATAATAGCAAACCAGCCTTTGAAGGAGTAGAGTCAGAAATTTCATCTGCATCGTTATAGTTCAAGTTATTTGAATAGAATAAGCAGAATGGTAAAACCACAACCGCCATCACAACTAAGTAAATAATTGGATGAGTTAAGCTTCCCTTAGAAAGAGCGTGCCATAATTTAGAATTACTTTCGCCTTCAAAATTCTTAACTGGCCAGAATAATTTCTTACCTAAAACAGCCATAAAGAATGGGTTTAAAGTCAAAAGTACAACTAATAAAACAGCAACACCAACAGCAACGCCAACAGCTGATTGGTAAATTGAGAATTTAGCTAGTCCTAAAGCACTAAATCCAATTAAAATTGAAGATCCAGAATAAAGAATGGTCTTACCAGCTTTACGCAAGGCATCATTTGTCGCATCGTGGTTCGACATCCCCTTACTCAAGTTCTCTTTAAACTTATCATACAGCAGGATATTGTAGTCGGTCCCAATACCAAATAGAACAATAACCATGAAGACTTGAGTAAAGTTTGAAAATGGAAAGTTAAACTTCTCTACTAAATTAGTAACAATTGAAAATGAAGTAATAAATGAAACTCCAACTGTCAATAATGAAATTATTGGTACAATTGGTGACTTAAATACAATTACTAAAACAATAAAAATAAAGAAGATAGTAATTAATTCAGTCTTTTTAATACCTTCCTGAACTGAAGCCGAGAAGTCATCTTCAAGAATTCTTACCCCAGTTACATACGTTCTAATTCCAGACGTTTTAACTGCTTTAGTTAAGGCCTTATTAACATTAGATACAGTTGAATGATCATTTGCAATATTCAATTGCACAATTTCAGTTGTTTTATCTTTTGAAATTAATTGTGCTTTTGCAGCGTAATTATCATTCGGGGTCATCATTGACTTAATACCCAGCTTTTTCTTATTATCTTTCAAAAAGCGAATGGTATTATCAATTTTCTCCTTATCACTTGAGGTTAATTTTCCATGTTTTTTGTTAAAAACAACCCCTACAACATAAGTATTATCTTGCCCGTGTCCCCACTTACTTTCGATGTTTGTCGCAATTGAGCTTTGAACATCTTCAGGCAGTGAAATTTCCGAATGCTGACGCGTTAAAGCATCTACATCTGGCAATGAAAAGATCGCAATCAGTAGAATTGCAATCCACGCTACCAAAGCACCAAGATGGTTTTTCAGTAATTTCATGTATACTTTCCTTTCCTCTATTTTGTACCTTCAACTTGAAGTTTTGGCGCTACAAGTCGCAAAAGCATCTCATGGTAATTATCATCAGCTTCTTTTTCTGTTTCATCGATCACATAACGATCTAAAAAAACATATCCCAAGACTGCTCCCAGCAAACTGTGCAGGGAAACGATATTCTTATTATCTACATCAAGTTTTTCTCCTAGTTCTACTATCTTCATAACTTCTTCGTGAATTTGTTCATTTTGAACATATTCATTTAATCCACAGTAAATTCCAGAAATTGCTTTATCATGTAGCAAAAAATCTCGTATCTCATCTGCAAATCTAAACAAAGCATCTAAGCCTGAATGACCTATTACCTTTTTCATTAAATACTGGCGCAAAACTTGTAGTCTGTTCACACAAACTAAAACTAATAGATCATTACGGTTAGCAACATAATGATATAAAGACTGAGATCTAATGCCTAATGCCTTTGCTAAGGCTGGCATTGTTAATTCACTTAGTCCCTTATCACTAATGATTGCTATTGCTTGATCAATTACTTTTGAGCGGTCTAAAGCTCTTTTTTTAGCCAAGATAATCACCTTCTTTTTGTGTACTCATATACTTTAACACGACAACCTGTAGAAAACAATCTACAACGTGTAGAAATTTATCTACTTTTTTAGCAAAAAGAAAAAGGAGCTATAAAACTCCTTCAACACAGTTATTTTTGTTTAATTATCCAATTATTAATCGCATCCCCAATTTTAGCTAAATCAGCATCTTCCTCGCTAACCATTGCCATTGCATATGTTTTGCCGTTTTCCTGAATTAAGGCTGCACCCTGTTTTTTATCAGCTATTTTATAAACAACACCATTAATATTTTTAGCTAATCCTTTCTCAGGAAAATTAGCTAATTGACCTAAAATTTGATTATCAATATCAGTGCCTAACACTTTTCCCTGATATAGTTTCTGCATAGTTGTAACTAAATCATTGCTACTTGTTTTCCCGGCAAAATCCTTACCAAAATTTTCTGTAATTTCAGTCTTGCTTGCGCCAAATGCTTTTGCAGTTTCATTTACTTTGTCTTTTCCAATTTTATTTAAGATGATATTAGCTGCATTATTATTCTGCTGCCGCATCATTAAATCTAGCAAGTAAGTATAAGAATAGGCCATATCAGCCTTCAATACTTTATCTCCACCGTTTAAATCACTTGATTTAACTTTATATGGATTAGCAGAATTTAAGCTTTTGTCTTGAACTGCCTTGTAATAAGCAAGTAAGACATATAATTTCAAGACGCTACCTGCATTTAAACTATCTTGACTAGTATTAGTTAAATCGGCAAAAACCTTAGTACTATTCAAGTCTTTTACGCTTATTTGATAATTTCCTTGAACGTTTGAACTTGCCTTAACAATAGCCTTAGCTAATTTTTTATTACTATTTTTTGAAATAGCAGCTTCGCCAATCTCGCTTTCTCCATTAGTTAAACGAGTCTGCTTACTGCCTTCTTTCATTTTACTTTTTTGAGCTACTTTCGCTGTCGAGTTTCCGTATATCTCCAAAGTTTGCGTCTTCATATGATTTATGCTTGTCATATAAAAAGCTAAAGCACAAAAGGATGACAAAATTGCTCCTAAAAAGATTTTATTTTCCATTAAAATTCTCCTTAATTACATATTTTTATTTTATCATGCTATTTAGTAAAAATGCTTCAAAGATAAGGATTAATATATTTCTTACCTATCTTTTTATTTAAGCAGGATCAGTTGAATGCGTTCACAAATTGATTTTTTTTTAGTACAATAATTCCAGTATTAATATTTACAGTGAGGGATAATTAATTATGTTGAAATATATGATTGGTATTGACGCAGGTGGTACGCACTCTACGGCAATCGCTTATGATGAAAATGGTAAAGAATTAGGTCGTGCAGAATCTGGCCCAGGTCAAATCAACAACGACTACGAACTTGGTATTAAAAATATCGCTCAAGCAGTTAATGAATTGCGTGATAAGATTGATGGCGATTGTATCAAAGTTTTAGCCGGAATCGCTGGTTTATCAGTTGTTGGTAATGCTCCTGAAGTTGCAGCAACCATTTCTTCAATGGTTGGTAATATTCCAACTCGTGCTATTACCGACTCACTTCTTGCTCTCTACAATGGTCTTGAAGGAGCAGATGGTGCTTTAGTTATTGCTGGTACTGGATCTGTTGTTAACGGTCGTCAAAATGGCTCTTTAATTGCCGTTGGTGGTTACGGTTCCTTACTTGGAGATGAAGGTAGTGGCTACGCTATTACCAAGGCTGCCCTTCAATCTGCTCTTCTTAGCTGGGACAAGCGCGAAAAGAATTCTTTAATTGACTTATTTGTAAAAGAATTTAATGTTGACAACATGGGGGAAGTTCCCGCTAAGTTTTACAGCTTGACTAGTCCAGAAGTTGCTTCAAAAGCTGTCAAAGTTGCTAAATTAGCAGATAGTGGTGACGAAGACGCTCGTAAGATTATTGCCGATCAAGCTCATCTTCTAGCACGCGACATTATTATGTGTTTAGACCGTTACGAAGATCCTAAACCAATGCGTATCGCTTTAACTGGTTCAGTTCTTTCAAATAATGCTATGATGCGTTCTTACATGGAAGCTGAAGTTAAAGAAAAATACCCAGATGCAGTATTTAGCGTTTCAAACGGTGAAAATGCACGTGGCGTAATTTTTGACAAGAGTAAAGACTACCGCTACTTCACTAACCATAACGATGATGAATAATTAAAAGTTAAAAAGACCTCGGAATTCTACTTTCCGAGGTCTTTTTCTGTCTATAAATCTTTGTACATTAAGACGTGGTCAATGCCAGCTTCATTAAATATACTTCCCTTCACTTGATAGCCAAGATAATCGTAAAATGGCTTAGCTGTCATCTGCGCATGACAATATAATCTATCAACTCCATTTTCTTTTAAATAATGATGAACTTCCTCAACCATCTTGCTTCCTAAATGCATTCCACGTGCATCTTTTGAAACTACTACGCGACCTAAATACCAAGCTCCGCTTTTTTCTTTAAAAATTCGGCAAGTAGCTAATGCATTATCTTTACTTTTATTCAAAGTAAAAACATGAACCGCATAAAAATCTTCATCATCTATTTCTGGCACTGTGATTTTTTGCTCACTAACAAAAACTTCATTCCTTAATCTTTCAACACAAAAAGCTTCTCGTCCCGTCATTTCGTTAATTGTCTTAAAAGAAAAAATCATTTCTTTAACCCCTTAACTAAAATAAAGTCTGTTTGAGGATCATCTCCAACTACAAATGTATGTTGACTAACTCTCTTAAAGCCATCTTTTTTATAAAAAGCCTGAGCTTGATAATTTTTCTCCCAAACACCAAGCCACATATTAGCCTTGTCTTTTTTCCTAGCCAGTTCTTCAGCTAGTTTTATTAAAACCAAGCCTAATCCCTGATGCTGAAAGCCTTGTTTCAAGTAAATTCTTTCTACTTCTAAAGCATTATCCGTCACCTGCTCTGTTTGTGCATCACCCTCATTTACTTTTAAATAGCCAGCTACTTGATTATTTACGATTAAAAAATAAAAGTTACTGTTTTGGTTTTCAATTTCAGCTTTCAATTTTTCTTCTGCATAAGCTTTATCTAAAAATTTTTCCATATTTTCAGAACTATTTTGCGAACCAAAAGTCTCTGAAAAAGTCTCGCGCGAAATCCGTTGTAAGTCTTTAATATCAGCTACTGTTACTTCTTTAATTTCATATGCTTGTGCCATCTTAGTATTCTCTTTTTCCACCATTTTTTACAAAGCTCCAATTCTCATTAGCATTTTTTTCAATAATCCTTAAATATTTTCGCAATTCAGTTTGTTCAGTGTTACTTAGTCCCTTTATCATTAGCTCATTTGAATAGATATTTTCTTTTTCTATCTCTTTTGCTAACTCTTCACCACTTTCCGTGACAAAAAGATGCTTAATTTTTTTATTAACCTCATCGTCTTTTTTTAAAACAAATCCTGCCTGTTCGAGTTTTCTAACTCCACGTGCAGTAGTGGTACGATCAACATTCAATAATGCAGCCAATCGATCAGAAATAATTCCAGGATGTTCAAAAATTCGAACTAAATATAAGTACTGTCCCCGATTTAACCTCAAATCCTTAAATTCAATATTCGCAATTGAATCTAATGCCCGTGAAATTGAACCGATTTGTCGTAGAATATCCTCTTTTTCCATGTTTACTCCTTTTATTTTTATCTAGTATATTTTATTATTGTTGTAAATGCAACAATACAATTGATTTAATCAGTTGCTTTACCTACTACTAATAAGTAAAATTTATCTGAATAGAATTAGTAAGGGAGAGTACAAAATGATTTTAAGAAATATTGGAGTTATTCTGACGATCCTTGTCGGAATAGAGCATATAGGAATTATGTGGTTAGAAATATTCGGAAAGCCAGAATTACAAGCTAAGTCATTTGACATGGATATAAATTTTGTTAAACAGTCTGCTGCCAAAACCGCTTTAGCTAATCAAGGTATCTACAATGGAATGTTAGGTTTATTAATTCTAATCGTATTTTTCTTCTTTAGACTGCCTACTTTAGTCACGGTCTGGCAATTATTACTAGCATTTGTCGTAGTCGTTGCTATTTTTGGCGGCTTTACAGCAAGTAAAAAGATTTTTGTTGTTCAAATGTTACCAGCATTAATTGCTTTTATTCTACTTTCCTTTTAAAAGAATCCATAAAAAAATGAGGATTGTTGTCGTGACAGTCCTCATTTTTTTAATTTAATATTCTGTTTTTATTGATTCCAAGCACTTTGGAACTTAGTCTTACCAGCATCAATCTGTGAATTCCAGCTTTGACCCTTCTTTGCTTGTGCAAAGATGTTTTGCATAATTGAATTCAATTGAGTGTATGCGGCATTACTGTTCTTAACTACAGGAACACTGTATAAGTGCTTCATTGCTTTATCTAATTGAGCAGGAACTTTAGTCTTAGTTGAGTTCTTATAAGCACTAGAATTAATTACTTTATTAGTTACAGGAATGTATCCAGTCTTATCAGCCCAAGTCAATTGTTGGTCTTTACCTAACAAGTACTTAACGTACATGAAGGCAGCTGCCTTTTGTTGAGCAGTACCCTTGTTAAACATGTAAATATCAGTACCCTGTTGCATGTTGTACTTAGAAGGACGAGGAGCAACACCATATTGGAACTTGTTACCAACACCCATCTTAACGAATCCTTCACCAGCACTAGTACCTACAAACATAGCAATCTTTTGGTTAGAAAAGTCGCCTGAAAGATATCCAGCTGAACCAGCAGTCTTAAAGTAACCATCCTTAATACCATCAGCATAGTAATTAATTACTTTCTTAGACTTAGATCCAGTAAAGTTAATATCCTTAGAGAAGTTTACGCCTTCATCTTTCATACCTAAAACATAGTAGTTTGAAAGTGAGTCAAATCCAGCACCAACAACTTTGTGGTTACTCTTTTCGTAGATCTTCTTAGAAGCTGCTTTTAATTCAGACATAGTCTTTGGTACTTTAACACCGTATTTGTCTAACAAATCCTTGTTGTAAGTTAACATTTCGACAGATTTATTAAATGGAATACCGTATTGAGTCCCCTTAATTTGAGCACCCTTTAATAATTCTTCACGAATATCACTCTTTTTAGCTGAACCCCAACCAATCTTACTATTATTAATGTAAGGGGTCATATCAACTAAACGTTTGCTGTTAGCGGCATTTAATAGCCAGCCAGGATAAGCTTGAGTAATTGTAGGTAAGTTATTTGGTGATTGCAAAGTTGAGTTAATCTTTGCTTGTAAATCGTTGTACTTGCCTTGGTTTTCAAGCTTAACAGTAATGTTAGGATTTTTCTTTTCAAAATCCTTAGTCAAGCTTTGTAAAGTCTTTTCTTGAGTACCAGTCATACCATGCCAGAAAACAACAGTAGTCTTCTTGGTAATCTTAGTTGGAATATCAGCAGACTTACTACTTGAGCTATCATTACTTTTAGAATTTGAGCAAGCAGTAGTGCCAACAAGGGCTAAAGCAGCAACTGCAACTGCTGCAAATTTTTTAGTGAACTTCATATGTTCCTCCCAATAAAAACAACAACAAAATAAAATTTTAATTTTAGCTAAGCGTAACTACCTCTCCGCGCTTAGGTAAAATCCGTTCTCCAAATGGGTTTTCTTCTAATTCAGGATGCAATGTGTGCACTGGAGCCAAAATTTTTGGCTCAAAACCCGCAATAATTTCTTTTAATTCAGCTACATCCGCATGTCCTGAGCAACGTAACGTTATTAATTCAATTCCGCGCTTTTTAATATTTTCAATAAACGGAGCATAGGCTGGATCAAAATCCCCCAAAGGCTCTGCATTACTGTGAATGTACAAGCCACCTTTTTGTAACTGATCATAATGACCAACTACTTGCCAGAAATATTGATGATCATCCTTTAAAAGATCTTGATAGCTAATTTCAAGGTCAGGATCGAGCGCATCAATTTTTTCATCTTCTGGCAAGTAATAATAAGGAACATCTTGCTTTAATGCTAACTTTAAGAGTTCAGCACGTTTAGCATGAAGGACTACTTTTCGAGGTGAATCTGAAATAATTCTCAAAATTCGCTCTACATTTGTAGGATAAGTATTAAAAGTTAATTGGCGCTTCGGATTATCTTTTTGATATTGAACTATTCTTTGCGTCAATTCAATTTCATTCTTAACGCCTTTAAATTCTTCACTATCGTCTTCACTGCGCTCTGGCCATGAAACACCAGTACCTTCAATAATTAGCATATCACATCCTTTACCGGCTGCCATAAACTTACGCACCCAATCAGGATGATAGCCATGTAAACGAATATCACCAGTGTGAACAATTGTCTTATCTGGCGTCTTCACAATTAAACCTGTTGCCCCATAAGCATCGTGGTCACTTGGTACAACTGTTAAAGTTATGTCACCAACATGAATTGGCTCATTTAACTTAGCTGCAATTATTGGGCGAGTATAATTTTTAGGCTTATCAGCCGCTGGCAATAAAAATTCGCCATCACGATTTAGCACTGGCAACAAGGCTGCTGTTAATGGACCTGCATATAAAGGAATTTCTGGCGCTAACAAGTTCATTGCCTTACTGTGATCTAAGTGAAGATGAGAAATATATGCTGCACTGTGTTCCCACCGTTCATGATCAATTTCTTTTCCTGTAACTTTAGGATCATAGAAATCTGGCACATCACCAATTAGTTGATACTTGAGCAGAGTAGCAAAATCTTCATCTTCCATCTTTAACCCTAATTCTGGACGATATACTTCTCCTAAATCAAACAATACATGCGACTTATCATAGGCCACTTCAATCATTGGGCCACCGATGGTAGTTAATCCATTATAAAAAGTAACTTTGGTTTTAGGCTTTGAGGTCATTACGTACTACTCCTCGAATAATTTGCTTTCTAAAAATGAAGTAAACAATTAAAACAGGAACAACTGTTAAAGTTGCTGCTGCTAATTGTAATTGCGTTTGAGCTCCTGCATCTGACGCAAATGCAGCTAACCCATTGTTTAATAAACGCATTTTATCTTCATTTGTAACCAGTAATGGCCATAAGAATGAATTCCAGCCAGAAATAAAACTAAGTAAAGCTACAGTAATTAAACCACCTTTAGACATTGGAACTAAAATTCTCCAAATATATTCCCAATCAGAAGCACCATCGATCATAGCTGCTTTATAAATTGTCGGTGAAATTGCTGTGAAGTAGCTTTGTAAATAGTACATATAGAAGATTGAAGTTAAAAATGGCAAAACTAATCCTAAATACGTATTCAATAAGCCTAAGTGAGCAATTGTATTATAGTTAGTAAAAATTATTGCCTCTCCAGGTACCATTAACAATGAAAGAAAGATCAATTGGATTAATCCTTTTCCCTTAAACTTTAAATTAGTCATTGCAAAGGCACCAAGGATTGAAGTAAATAGAGTAACAATTGTGGTTGTTGCTGCTGTGATAAAGGTATTCAAAAAGTATCTTGCAAATGGTGCTTGTTCGAATACTTTTTGATAGTTACTCCACCTAAAAACCTTAGGAATCAAAGTTGGCGGAATAGTCGTGGTTTCTTGATATGACATCAAGCCACCTAAAATCATATAAATAAATGGGAAAACAGTTATAATGCCAAAAATTCCAATGAATAAATAGACAAAAATCATTCCCCAACGTAATTTCTTCTGCTTCATTTTAACTGTTCACCTTTTTCATCAATTTTCTTTGTAAGAAAGTTACGAACAATATAAATAGGAACAAGACCACAGTAGCAGCCATAGCTACACCCGGAGTTCCAACAATTTGGAATTTGTTATAAATGTAGTAAACTGCCGTCATTGCTGAATTACCTACTCCAGCTTGTCCATTAAATAATGCATAAACCTGAGTATAGATCTTAAATGCTCCAATTAAGTTTACTGTTAAAAGAAAAGCTAAGGTTGGTACTAGTTGAGGAACAGTAATTCGCCAAAATTTTTCTTTACTTGTTGCACCATACATATCAGCCAAAACATAGTAATTCGGTTCAATATTTCTTAACGCACCCATTAAGATAACGATATTAAAAGCTAAGGATGACCAGACACCAAAAATAATTAGTGAAATAAGACTTAAGCTAGGATTATCTAACCAATCTGGTTGCGGTAAATGAACAAGTTTTAATAAGAAATTCAATAAACCATATTCACCATTGAAGATATAACGAAAAACAATTCCGATTGCAATTGTACTAGTAACGTATGGCATAAAGAACATTGTTTCAAAGAAAGCCGTATGCTTAATTTTTGAAAAAATAAACCAAGCAAGGGCAACAGAAATTACTAAAGCAATTGGAACAGCTAAAAATGAATAGATAGCTGTATTCATAATTGCACGCCAAAATTCTGGATCACTAAAAATATATTGATAGTTAGAGAAGCCATTAAAATGTAGATCAATTAATGGACCACCCTGAAAACTCATCGTAAAGGCACGCAAAATCGGCCAGATGCTAAATACAGTAACGCAAACAATTGCCGGTGCTAAGAATAACCAAGCTTTTTTCTGATTATCTTTCATTAATAGATTCGCTCCCCATCTGGCTTAAATAAGTAAATACGATCTAAATTCATCTTAAATTTAACTTTATCTCCGCGTTTTACTTCTTGCTCTAAATCAATTAATGCACGTTGACTAATTCCAGCATGATTAAACTTCAATACACGCTCGCGTCCAATTAACTCTATATCATCAATTACTTCAGAAAGTTCGCCTTCATCAGCTAGCTTCAAGTTTTCTGGACGAATACTTAATGTATAATCACCATCTGCTAATTCACTTCTAAATTTTGAACTATTTAATTTTGCAACTGGAATTTCAAAATCTGAACCAACAATCTGATCATTTGCTACTTTAACATCAAAATTATCAATAACTGGATTACCAATAAAGTTAGCTACAAATTGATTATTTGGTTCTAAATAAAGATCTTGTCCCTTATCATCTTGTTGAATTACACCGTTATGGAAAAGAATAATCTTATCTCCAATTGATAAAGCTTCTTCTTGATCGTGCGTAACAAATAAAGTGGTAATGCCCACTTCTTTAACCAAATTACGAATCTCTTCACGAATCTTTAAACGCAGACGTGCATCTAAGTTACTTAGTGGTTCATCCATTAACAAAATTTGTGGCTCTTGCACTAAAGCACGTGCAATTGAAACACGCTGCTGTTGACCACCAGAAAGGTTACCTGGTTTTTGATCAGCTAACTCTTCAATATGAGTTAACTTCATAAACTTTTTGGCAATTCTTTCTGCCTCGTCCTTAGGCTTCTTGTTCTTTCCAACTGTCATTGGAAACATTACATTTTGTAAGACTGTCATATGAGGGTACAAGGCATAGTTTTGGAAAACATATCCAATGTTACGATCTTTAGGCGCAACATTAAGAAGAGACTTACCATTTACAATGATGTCTCCTCCAGTTGGATTTAATAAGCCTGCGATCATATTTAAGGTAGTGGTTTTCCCACAACCACTAGGACCCAACAAACATACCAAGTCACCCTTCTTTACAGAAAAGCTAACAGATTTAATTGCTTGGTAACCATTCTCATAAGTTTTTTCTAGGTTATTTACCTGAATGAATTTATCTTCGTTCATATATCTCTCACTACTACATTTAGATTTAAATCATATTACATCACAAATTTTATGATAAAAGCGACAAAATCACAAATATTTTTTCAGTAAATAATTCGTACTTTGTGAATTTTTGCTGCTTTTTTGTGGATAAGATGTGGATAATAATATTATTTTAAGAACATTTTAGTAAAAAAAGTATAAATAAATCGTATCTTACCACTTGCATTTTTTAGTTTTATGTTTTGTATTGGCTTTCTCAATATACAAGATAGAGAAAGTCGAACAATAAAAAAACACTACATCTTGTGCAGTGTTTTCTCAAAAAATTATAAATTATCGCCGCGTTCAAATTGAAATTTAGATGTATTTAATGCTTGTCTAGTTAAATCACTAATCAGTTTCTTAGTTTCAGCAGTAATATGAGCAGCAGTTTCAGCATTAGCAGCCGTCAAATATTTAGTCTGCTCTTTGCCAGACATTTCTCTTGCCTTCTCATCAGTTGCTGAAACGCGACTTACAGCATAGCTTTGACATTCATCTCTAAAATTATCAACTTGGTAAATAAATTGATGATACCTTGGTTCTATTAATACTTGTAAACTCTTATATAGCCAGTAAGCACTTGATTCTGGTGTAACCATATGACTAGCTTTTTGATAGTTAAGTGGTGTGTCATCAATATTGGTATAAAAAGGTACATAAGGACTATAAGCATAAAAACCAAAGTTAACCCATTGAATAGCAGCCATTTCTTTAGGAACATCATTTCTAATTTGAAGAATACAACTAGATTGGTTTCTATCTAAAGCAATTGACCTAAACATCTTTTGTTCCTTATCATCCCCAGAAGCAAAAGATCCCATTGGATCATATTCAGTCCCGTTATAGTGACTTGATAAGAAATACTCTACATCTTCAACGCCGATTTTCTTTTCAGGCTTTCTGATAAATGGCATTTCTTGACTTAGAGGATCCTGTTCAACACTAGGGTTAAACAATTTTTGACCATACCAAGTTCTTGGAGTGTTGTAATAACTATCAGCTTCAGCTTTAGTACCAAAAATATCTCTAAAGCTCCACTTACCATCAGTGCTTGGATTTAAATGGTTCTTTTCTACAAAATCACGAATTGTAGAAGCATACATAAAATTCTCATGGTCATCAAAGTCAATATCTTGAATAACCATAATATTTGGACAAATTGCATAAGAATCTTCTGGAATTCTTTGGGCAACCCATTGATGGCCAGCGCCAGTTTCGAAATACCAAACTTCATCATGATCAGAAAAAGCGATACCGTTACTTTCACCAGTACCATATTTTTCAATTAATTTGCCTAAACGTGCCACACCCTCACGAGCACTTTTAACAAATGGTAAAACAAGATACACCATGGAATCTTCATCCACACCATTTTCAACTAAAGGATCATGTCCTAAGCAGCGAGCATTAGTTGCTTCAGTTTCAGTAGCTGACATTGCCACGTTATATTCGTTAATACCTTGCTCATCCCAGCGACCTTCTGAAGCATCTGCTGTTGGTGTAGCAGTCCACTTGCAGCCATGCCCCTTTAAGTGAAGCTTCAAACCATTGTACTTTGATACATAGTCTTCATCATAATCCTTAGCTTCATGAACGACAAAAAGCTTTTCATTAATACCACCATAACCGTCTTCATCACGTGCAATGATAGTTGAACCATCAATTGTAGCTTTTTTTCCGACAATCATTGCCGTACAGTTATCTTTACTTTTCTTCATTGTTTTCTCCTAAAAAATTATTTATTGATTAACTACCATATTACGATCTATTTTAGCCCTACCATTATTATAATCAAACACATAATCAGGCTGTACGTTAAAAAGATAAACATTAAAGTTCAAATTATTGTTCAAACTTATTGCCTGTAAATTAATACCACGCGCCATTAATTCATTTCCTCTAAAAATTGGCGTTGCCTGAAAAATAATTTTATTTCCTTGTTTTAAGGCATTTCGAACTTTTCCCTCAAAAATAGTCTGAATTTTTTGATTAGAAAATGCAGTTTGCGTAAATAAATTTTTGGGATTATTTTGATCACCTGACTGATTATTAGGGTTATAGTTGCCATCCTGATCAATTCCTGCCGAAACTGAATAAGCAATCAAATGACCACGATTGTAGATTTGCGTTCCATTTTCACGGTTAGAATGCCATGCCGTAGGATTAATAAACTGTCTTACTCTTAAAGAATCATTAGCCACATTTCTTGGTTCCAGAAAAGCAGTATTTGAATGAGAAGTACGGTTTAAATTATCTAAATTAGAATAGATTACCTTGTTAACTTTCCAAGCATTTTTAATTAATGTTGATTTATTATTATTTACATAGACATAAGCCTTGTCGCCACTTTTGAAATCTAAATTAGCTAATTTTTGATAGTCCTCATTAGATAGACCACCATAGTTAGTATTAGCCGTTGTAGCATTATTTACTACTTGCTGAGAACTACTTGGCTCTTGACTTTGATTTGAATTTTGATTTGTAGAATTAAGCTTAAACCAACCACCCCAAATAATAATTATGAGTGCAACAATCCAGCTTGCTACTGTATTTTTCTGCCTTTTTCGATATTTTCTTCTTTTTGCCATCTATATTTCCCCTACTCTTATTTCTTTCAGTATAGATATTTGAACGTATGTTTGCAATGTAATTAATAAGTTTTCATGTATTTAGACTGCTACAATAAACATGACAGATTTAGTAAGAAACAATCTAGAAAGAAGAAGAAAAATGGAATATTTTAACTTAAATGATGGTAATCGAATTCCTAAAATTGGTTTTGGAACATATAAGTTAAATGGCTCACGTGGCGTTTTTGCTATTCAAGCAGCCTTAAAAACGGCTATCGTTTATTAGATTCTGCTGTTAATTATGAAAATGAAGGTGCAGTTGGTCGAGCAATTAAAAACAGTCATGTAAGCCGCGATAAGATTTTCGTAACTTCTAAATTACCTGGTCGTCATCACAAGTACCAAGAAGCTTTAGAACAAATCCAAGAGTCACTTTATTCTGCTAACCTTGACTACTACGATTTATATTTAATCCACTGGCCAAATCCAAAGGAAAATCATTATCTTGAAGCTTGGCAAGCTATGATTGACGCTCAACGATTTGGCTTAATTCGCTCAGTAGGAGTTTCTAATTTTGAGCCAGAACATATTGAATACTTATATCGTGAAACCGGCGTTATGCCTGCTGTTAACCAAGTCGAACTCCATCCTTACTGGTCAAGCAAAAAAGTTCGTGAGTATGATAATCAACACCATATTATTACTGAAGCCTGGAGTCCGCTTCAGCGTGGTGGTGAAGCCTTTCAAGAAAAAGAAATTATTGAATTAGCACAAAAATACCACAAGTCTCCTGCTCAAATAATCTTACGCTGGGAAACTCAAATCAATGTTGTGCCAATTCCAAAAGCTAGTTCCTACGAACACCAACTAAGCAATTTAGATATTTTTGACTTCAAGCTAGCTCCTGAAGAAGTTCAAAGCTTAATTAATTTAGACAAGGAATCTGCACGTCGTTTTGATCCAAATGAACATGAAGAATTCTAAAGAAAGTAGGTACAATCTTCATGCAAGCAATTTTAAATAAGCGAGTTTCAAAAATTGCCTTATTTTATGATCTCGTTTTTGTCTACATGATCTCTAAAACAACTGAGATACTTCACCATCTTGAGCATGGCCTTGTTTCTCCTACATCTTTTGCACTATTTGCATTGATTGTTATTATCTTTATTAATTCATGGATGGTTCAAACTGTCTTTACTAATCGCTATGGTATAGGTAGCTGGGCAGATATTGCTTTTTATTTCATTGACATGATGATTCTGCTTTACATGTCTAATTCATTTGACACAAACAATCTAACTGAAATGAAAATCTTATTTATTTCTGCTGGCTTACTTTCTCTTACTTTAGCAAGTCACTACTTAATTAATTATTTTCAAACCAAAAGTGAAATTGATCAAAATATTTCCCGGGCATTTTTTCTAATTTTGATTTTTAGATCAATTGCTTTAATCATTGGCGGACTATTAGATAATATTCCCGGCTTTGTTTTAGCAGTTATTGGAATTATTTTTAGTTGGTTAATGCCTATTTTAACCACAAAATATACTATTAAACATCCTATTATTTTTCCTCACTTACTTGAAAGATTAAATCTTTTAGTAATTATTATCTTTGGTGAAACAATTATTGGAATTGCCGATTATTTTCGGCCTAATACTTTTTCGCTTTATTCAATTCTAATCTTTTTAACGGTTGCTATCTTGTTTTTCACCTATGCATTGCAATTTGATAAATTTACTGATGAAGATCAAGATGACGTTACGGGAAATGCTTTAATTTATTTGCATTATTTAATAATCTTTGGAATCAGTCTAATTACTGTCAGCATTAAATTTATTCACGAAACAGATGCTAATTCTTGGTTTGCTGTCTTATGTTTATATTGCGGGATTAGTTTATTTTATTTAGGACTACTATTTGCAACACGCTATAATAAACCTCAATTCAAATTAAGAAAGTCTACTATTTTGGTTTTTCTAATTACGACTTTGATCGGAGCAATTTCTTGCCTTATTTGGTCTAGCTTTGAAGTAATTACAATTCTAACTTTTATAATCGTAGCAATTAATATCTGCTGGTTAGTCCATCTCAATCTTCCCCACATTAAAAAAGGAATCCTACTATAGGATTCCCTTTTTGGTATCTAAATTTTTAACTACGCGCCCAATTATCAAGTACATTTAGGAAAAAGCTTTCTGACCAAGTTCTAATATTTTGTCCTTGTTTTTTCAAGGCTCTTGCCTTATTTAATTCGGTGACATCTGTTCTGAAGAAATCGTGATCGCCAACTAAGACATAATCAGTATCTAGCCCCACTTCTTCTTGAATAAAGCCGCCTAGATTTTTTACCACGTTAGTTAATTCATACTCATCTAGATCTAAATCACCAGCAATTACCACTTTTTTATGAATAAAAGGACTGTGAAAGGCTTGTGTTTGCTTAACAATATCGGGCCACTCACTGGTTAAATCTAAGGTTTTAACTGCTTCTTGCGCTCTAAGCATATGTTCCTGCTTAAATAGTTTATGAAATTCATCAAAAACCTTTTTAGTATCTAAACAATCATCTAAGCCACGGTGCTCTTGATTCTCTGCAATATTCATTCGATGCATGCAATCCAGTAAGCGATTATGTCGCTCTTGTGGATAAAAGCTACGCGCCAAACGGTAAACATCTACATAGTCATTGTTTAAAACTGTTAAATGATACTTTTCAGCTAAATCATAAACAAAATTCAAATCAAAATTTACGTTATAGCCAACAATTGGATCACTGCCAATAAATTCACGATACTTTTTAATTGCTTCTTGAACTGGTAATCCTTTTTCTTCAATAGCTGCTTCATCAATTCCATTTAATTTAGTAATAAAAGTAGGTACCTTATTACTATCAGGAAACTTCACTAATTCTGAAAAAGTTGCTACTACTTCCCCATGACGCACTTTTAAACCGCCCATTTCGGTAATTCGATCACGATATGGACTAAGACCAGTAGTTTCAACATCAATTAAGGTGTAATTTTCTGGAAAACCAGGCTTTTCAATTCCCTTTTGGCGGATTTTATCTTGAGCAGCTGGAATTCGTAGCACACCTTGAATAACTGAAATGCTCATTTTTTAACCTTCATTTTTAGAAATTTTTTCAACCACTTCAGGAAGTGCCATCCCTAAACCGGCACTTCTTTTTTGAATATCATCAGGTAAATCATCCTGACTTAAATCAGCTGCAATATAATGCCAATCTTTAAACTGTTCTACTAATTTTATCATTGGATCAAGCAATTGTGGACTGGTTGGATCAACCCCTAATTCTAAAACCACAACTTTCTTAGTTTGATTTCTAGTTAAAAACCAGCGAAATCTAGTATTAGCATCTTCATCTGGAAAGAAATGCGCATTAAGTGGCATATGAATTTCCATTGGCGAATCACAATCTTCACAGCGCGGAATCTCACCTTGTCCATTAAGATATCTTTTTACAACAGACAAATCAGAGTAAGTACCATGGTTTAGTCCACTAGAACATTGCATTCTAGTCCAATCGCCAAAAACATCAAAAATTTTATCTTGTTCAAAACCCGCTTTTTCAAAAAAGTGACCAAAAGCACTAGTCGCAATAAAATAGTTCTTTCCATTTAAGAGTTCTTTTAATTGCTTCATTGCCTTACTTGGTTCATATTCAACCGAATATTAATTAATTAGTTGACTCCAAAACTGCCATTTTTCATCCCAGGAATCAAAATCTTTATCTAACGCATCAGCAATAGTTTTAACATGATATTTTTTACTTATTGCTTGATATTCAATTGGAAAAGCTACATCCTCAAACATATCAAGCCCTTCCATTTGTGCAAAACCATTACCAGCTGTAACAATTACTGCATCTGCTTCAGCTAGCCACTCTTGTATTTGTTTAAAATCTTTCATGTTATTTCTTCCTTTTTATTTTTCAGAATATCCAACCAACCGTAGTTGTCCCTTAATATATTCTCCTAAAAAGACATCATCAATACTATTATAACCAGCTTTGGCTACTTCTTGTTCAAGCCAAGCACTAGATTTATGAATTAAATCTAAAACGTCGTCATTAATTTGACCATCACTAATAATTGGAAAACGAATATTATCTTCATCGTTTTCGATTACCGTTAATTGCCCATTTTGTTCAAAAATGCAATTTTTAACCTTTTCAACTGAATAAATTCCTCGACTTCTCAGCCTAAACATCAATTCATTAGCTGAAATTCCTGCCTTCATACAGTTTCCAACTAAAACCTGACCATTCTTTATTACTTGAACAGGTTTTCCATCAATTAAATTGCGTACCCAATTACTACGTTCGCGTCCAAACTTCAAAATAAAAACTACCAGAGTCCAAACCACTAATACGAGTAAAAACTGGATAATTGTAATGCTGGAATTATAAATCAAACCACCAATAATTCCACCAAGAACATAGTTTTGTAACTGATCCAATGCTGTAGTTGGTGCCAAATTACTCTTACCAAAAACATTAATCTGAATAATAAGAGTTAAGATTCCTAAAGCAAACTTAATAAATAATTGTGTATAATCCATCTTTTACTACCTACTTTTGCACATATACATGGTGATCAATTACGTGAGCATGAGTCAAAGTATAGCTATTATTATCTTCATTTAAATTCAATTGATAATCTTCATTTTTTGAATCAATTCGGATAATCATTCCATCTTGCAAACTCGTCGAACTTACCATTACATCGCTTTCCTTAACATTCGCATCGTCTGCAACTGATTTAATAAAAGGAACAATTTGAGCAGCCTTTGACTTTTGCACATTATTTTGAATATATTTTTCATACTGAGTGCCAGCAAATAATATCAAAAATAAAAGTGCGATAATTCCTAAATCGCGATACCTCGTATTAAATCGATCTCGTAAATATAGCATAGTAAAAATAATCATCGCACTAGCTGCTACAATCATTAAGATATATAAGGCCGTCCGATCAGTGTTTTGGTGGCTTTGAATATAATTTATTGTGTAAAAATTCATTTAACTTAGTACTTTCTTTTTAATGGACGTTCATCACGCTTATTATTTAGCAAAACATGTTGTTGAGCAATTTCAATCAAAGTTCTAGAAAGTAATGCCATACTCTCAGTCGTTACATATTCATATGGACCGTGGAAGTTCGCACCACCATTAAATAAGTTAGGTGTAGGAATGCCTTTTTCTGAAATAAAATCTCCATCTGTTCCGCCACGAAATGGAATAATTTTGGGCTTTAATCCTAGAGCGTCATAGGCATGTAAAACTAAATTTACAACATAAGGATGTTTCTTAATTAAATCACCAGGGCTACGGTATTGATCATGTAGTTCTATAGTTACGCGATCTTTTCCATATTTTTTATTTAACTTATCCACTAGGTCTGTGACTAACTTTTTCTTTTGCTCAAAACCGTCAGTATCAAAGTCTCGGATGATTAACTTAATTTGTGCATGATCAACATTACCGTTATTGGATAAAACCATAAAGTAGCCATCAAAATCCTTACTGTTTTCTGGGACCTCATCAGCTGGTAAACCTTGGATAAATTCACTAGACATCAAAGCAGCATTAATCATTAAGCCATATGCTTCACCGGGATGAACAACTGTACCATGAAAATTAATTGTAGCAGCTGCCGCATTAAAAGTTTCAAAAGCAATGTCACCTGGATCTCCATTATCTAAGGTATAGGCAAACTCAACTGGAAAACGTTGAACATCAAAACGAGCTGCTCCTTTGCCGATTTCCTCATCAGGGCCAAAAGCAACCCAAATATCGCCATGTTTGACGCTAGCATTTTCTTTTAAATATTTGAGCATCCCTAATAAACCCGCAATTCCAGCCTTATCATCTGCTCCAAGCAAGGTTGTTCCATCAGCAGTAATTAAAGTTTCGCCTAAGTGTTTTTTCAAACTAGGAAATTCACTGGTGGATAAAACTCGCCCCTCTTTTAATAAAATATCTTTTCCATCATAGTCATGATGTACTTGTGGCTGAATATTTTCTGCATTGAAGTCAGCAGTATCTACATGAGCTACAAAACCAATCGGAGTAACTTTTTCATCTCTCACTGTGCCAGGTAGTTTTCCCACAAGATATGAATCTTTTTTAGAAAAAGAGATATTTTCTAAGCCCAAATTTCCTAATTCTTGTTCAATCATTTTTAACAATTCAATTTGTCCAGGCGTTGTTGGTACTTCTTTACTTTGGTCATCTGAGCGCGTATTTACCTTACAATATTCAATAAACTTATCTTGAATATACGCTTGATCAATTACAACCATTTTAACTACATTCCCTTCTCCTAAATATTTTAATTATATTTTAAGGAAAAATATGCTTATGTCAATTTTCTATAATTCAGAAGCTCCACTTTCGGCATCAATTTTTTGATTTTTACGATAAACTTCACCATTCGGATTATCTGGATCATCAATTAATTTCTGCCCAGTTTCTTTTAAATAATATTCCACAAGTGGATAAATATCTTGAATACTCTCATTAATTCCTGCAAATTGATGATTTTTATCAAAAATAGCACGATACCTATCCACCATGAATCGCGTTTGTGTATTAGTTTGATCAGAAAATTGCAATTCTTTTTCCTCACCTGTGCTTAACTTGTGGAATATTTCTTCTAATTGTTTCTTCTCTTGTTCTGTTTTACCCAAAGATGTGATATTTTTTCCAAGCTCCGGTGGATTATAGTTCATTTCTGGCAATTGTTTATAATATAAAAATTCTCCTAATTTATTAAAAGCAAGTAAGTTACTAGAAAAAGATGACAAATAATTGTTTAAGTCTGATACTCTCATTAAGCCTGCATTTAACTTTACATAGTCGTCATTATTTGCTGCCTTTGCCAATTTCTCTTTCCAATTTTCATTCATTTATTTATACCTCACAAACAAAAAAGCATGCCGAAACTCGACATGCTCATTTTAACTTATTTTGATTTCTATTAGTCTTTAATAGCTTTTAATCCTTCGCGCTTTCTTCCCATATTGAACCAAGGTGAAACAGTAAAGGCCAAAACGTCATTAACAACATAAATTAAGGAGTTAACAGCCATAGCTAAAGTCGCATCTCCTTGTGCATAAGTTACGCCCCATAGAATTAATTGAAAAATTCCGCTAGCAGTCCACCAGAAATATTGATTGTTATAACGTAAGAAACACATAATACCAGCAGTCAATGAAATAGCGAAACTAATGGCATCAATCCAGGGACGTGGATCGTTAGTAAATTTACCAATTAAGTAGCCTGACACGGCATAAACAATTAAGGTACCAATAATTGCAATGATCCATTCTTTAGCACCAAATTTACGTAAGTGGTTTTTAGTATCATCATTCCAAGATCTAACTGAAATAATAACTGGCAAGTCTAAAGTTAAAATATAAGCAATTTGTTCAAAAATTGATAAGTAATTTTTAGCAGCTAAACCTGCATAAATAAAACAAGCTGCAGAAATTAAACCAAGCCAACCATTGATTGCTTTAGTAGCGTTGATTGCTAGCACACATAAAGTTCCAAGTAGAGTACCAATGAAAGTAATTACTGTTAAAGTAGTAATTTTATTTTGAATCAAAATAGCTAATTGAAATCCAAAAGCAAAGAACCAAAGCATATAGTTTTGAACTGGCCAGCCATGTAATTGTTTAAATAGCCAAACAAAGTAGTTATCCTTTCTTTCCTTATGATCTTCTTGTAATGATGTTGAATTGTCCATCCATTAACTCCTCTTTCTCTATATTAGGTCACACAATATATTGTGCCTTATCCGCCTTTTTCTTAAAAAAGCATCTTTATCTAGTATAGTAGTTAAAAAAATCAAAACAAGAGTTTACATCTTTAGGAAAATATGCGGTATGTATTTATCGCGTACAAATAAAGCGCTTTCTTTGCTCAATTGTTAGGATTTTCGAATAATTTAATATCTTTTTAGTCTTTCAATTTGTATCATTGCCAGAATTTTACGTCCTAATTTATTTTTTTAGATCTTTTTTAATAACGTTTTTTAATTATCTGCTTATTTTATTATGGTATAAAAATTATAGCCTTTGTTTTTCGAGGCTATTAATAGCAACTTTTTATCAAAAATAAGATGAATATTTAGATTAATCAATCTTTTTTGATTTCATTATTTTAAGTTGAGTTATAATAACTTGTTGGAAAACAAAATCGTTATTTTATATATAAAATGATTGTAATCGAGGAAAAAGAAATGTCACATAAAAATGATTTATCTTTTATTGCTAAGCTTAATGGGAAAGAAAAGTTTAGCCTTAGAAAACTTTCAGTTGGATTAGTTACTGTTGCATTAGGTACAACTTTCTTTTTAGAAAGTTCTAATACCACGCATGCAGCCGAAGTAAACACTACAAACCAAAATGTTACTAGCCAAGAAAATACTTCCGAATCTACTAAATCAAGTACTTTAAATATTCAAAAAAATAATACTAGCGAAGACAATAAAAATGACGTAAAAGCTTTACCCACTCAAGAACAAACATCTGCGAGTCAGACTAATAAAAATAGCGAAACTAATAATCAAGAACTTAACGTATTAGCTGCAAAATCAGAAACTCAAAATAATAAAGCTACTCAAGCAAATATTCTTGAAGAAAAAGTTCAAGCTACTAATGAAACGCAAGCTACAGCCGTAACTATTACAGGAGCTGAACCTAATAAGTCAATGATGGCTAATGTTACTCAAGGATCAATAAAAGTTCATGTTAATACGGATGAAAACAAGCCAATTACCATTAATAACGGACAAAAAGTTACAGTTTCAATTAGCGATACTAATAATTTACTACGTTTTGGCAGCACTCCTTCTAAGATTAACTACTTTGCGATAACCACATCTCAAACAAATACCGATAAAACATTTACTTTCACTTATACAGGCAACGATGACGGAGTCTTATCAGGATTTGATTCAGCGTTTACTTTTACTGCTGATAATAAAGCAACTAAGCAATACTATACTGACCACGACACCTATCCTGCTTTCAATTTACCTGTTACTGTAACCTTACCTAATAATCAAGTATTTACTCAAAATCTACCAATTAAAATTACTCCGTATAAAGACCAAGTTATTACCCAAGAAATTCTTCACGGTTTTGTTATGGGACCAAAATTAATTTGGACTCCTGGGCAAGACGGTTATCCTGGCACAAATGGTTCTTATACCGAAAATGGTGCAACATATCGTGGACCAGAACCAAGTGCTGCAGCAGATGTTCCCGCTGATAAGCAAAAAAATGCTCGATTAATGCAATACGCACTTGAGTGGAATTATGGCTCTGCTAAAGATCCAAGTTTAAATCCATTGATGGATGTTTTAGTTAACATCAAATTTAATAAGGGACAACAAATTCTTCCATCTACTATTAAGGTTTTCAAGATTCCAGCAGATATGGAAGTCGTTGATTCTGATAGTCAAAGAGTTCCGATCAATGATTACTACAATAAACTTGCAACTCTTCCAGAAGACACCAACTTTGAAAAACTATTAAGAGACTCAATTTCTGACGATAAAAAACAAATTAAGATTGACCAAAAAGGTAACTTTACAGCAAACGGTGTGGATTATTCCAAAATGGGTCCTTACTTTATTCAATTAGACACCTTATTGAACCCTAACGATATTGCAGATTGGGCTAGTCAGCCAGATTCAGGTGTAGGTCCTTCAATCACCACTCCAATTGTCAACGAAAATGATTGGAAGCACTCCGGTTCAGGAACTACAACTAATACTTCTACTCAAACTTATACTGATTTCAAATTTGATCCTGTAGTTGATAGAATTGTTAAAATTCACTTTATTGATGAAAATACTAATGAAGAAATTCCAGATGTATTAAGTGCTACTATCACAAAGACTGATTCTTCTATTGATAACCCAACTAATACTATTCTCAATGATCTTAAGCAAAAGGGTTATGTGTTAGATGAACAAGCAACTAAAGGAGAAGAAAGTGATCATAGCACAAATCTAAAGAACTACGATATAACTAAGCAAAACTTTAAGACTGATGCTTTAAACAATAGTTACAATAGTGCTAAACTTCAAATTAAAGACAGTTCGCCTCAATATTATGTCTACCTTTATCACGACACTGAATCAGTTAGCGCCAAAGCGACAATAAAAGAAACAATTAATTATATTTATGCTAATGGTACTCAAAAAGGAAAAACGGCCGTAAATCCTTATAGCAAGACTGTAACTTATACTGGAACTAAAGATTTAGTTACCGACCACGTGAGCTGGCAACCGGATTCTAGCCTCGATGCTGTAGAATCACCTAAAGCAAAAGACAAGAATTATACTTTAGTTGACAAAGCTGAAGTCCCAGTTATTAAGTTAAACATCAATAATGATGGAAAGATCACTGCTGAAAATAATGATCCATTAACTTACACAGTTCATTATTATGCTCCAGAGCATGCACAGGTTACTTTCTACGATGACACTACTGGTCAAAGCTTAGCTAATTATTTAGTTCAACATAATCAGAAAGCATCATTAACTGATACTTATTCTGAATTAGACAATAATTCAAGCAAGCAACCTATCTCATTTGCTGATGCAAACATTATCGTTAACTTCTTGAAGAACAATCACTACATCTTTACTGGTGTTTCTGGCGATGGTTCTATTACAAATCCTGACTATTCAAAGATTTCTTATGGCAACTTTGATAACGACGAAACTAAGAACCAAAACTTTGTCCTTCATTTTAAGCATGCATTAGATAATCAAACTGAAACTGCTACAGTTGTAGAAAAAGTTAACTATGTCTATGAAAACGGTCCGCAGGCCGGTAAGACTGTGGTTGATGCTGCAACTTCTCCAATTGATCAAAGAATCACTTACACCAGAACTAGAACTGTAGACCTTGTTAATGATCCTAAAGGTAAAAATACTAAATGGTCTAACTGGGTGTCTAACAAAGCTTTCATTGAGAACTTTAACTTACCAGAAAAAGTTAGCGGCCCTGATACTCAAGAAAAAGTTTATTCATTAGATTTAGCTCAAATTAAAGCTACAAAAAATGACAAAGAATTCGACTATTCTGCCCTTAAGTTACCATTTGAAACATCAGAATTGAGTAATGATAAGACGATTAATCTTAACGTCACTATTCCATATACTTTAACTGAAAATATTACAGTTAACTATATTGACGACACGACTGGTAAGACCTTAGAGAGCAAGTCATTATCGGGCAAACCTAATACAAAAGCTAACTATTCAACTAAAGCTACTGTTGATAAATATGTCGCTCAAAACTATGTTCTAGTTAGCGACCCAACCAATCAAAAGTCTCTTTCATTCGACAACGACGAACTTCCTAATAACCAAAATTATGAAGTTCATTTCAAACATGGAATTGCGCCTCTTTCTAACCAGAAGACGATCACTGAAACTATCCATTATATCTATGAAGATGGTTCCCCAGCTGCTAACGATGCTACTAACCAACTCACTTTCACTGAAACTGGTACAAAAGACTTAGTTACTGGCGTGGCTGACACAAAATGGTCTGATCCACAAACTTTTGCTTCAGTCACTTCTCCAACAATTTCTGGCTATATTCCAGATCAACTTAAAATTGATGCTATTCAAGTAGACCATGATTCTAAAGATATAGAAAAGACAGTCATCTACAAGGCTGAGAAGCAAAGCGCTGTCCTTCGTTTCTATGATGATACTGAAGGAAAATTTATTGATTTTGCTAAAGACCTTAAGACAGATGGAACAAGCAAAGCTACTATTTCATTTACTATTCCATCCAATTACGATTTTTCAAATTATAACTTTGTTGCAGTAAATGTAGGTAATGATCCTAAGGATACAGCTACTAAGTTGCCAGGTAATACTTTGTCTACTGTAGCTTACGGCAAGTTTGATACTAATGATCAAGCCGACCAATACTTCATTGCTCACTTTACTCATAAGACAACGAGCACTAAAGGAAATAAGTCTGTTTCTGAAAAAGTTGTCCTTTATGCTGAAAATGGTCCTAAGAAAGGTCAAGCCTTCAAAGCTATTGAATTAGGTAATACTACTTTCACTAGAAATGGTCAAAAAGATTTAGTTACAGATCAGGTTTCTTGGGAAAACTGGGCAATAGTAGATAATAGTCATACTGTTTCCCTACCAGTGACACTTTCAACTGTTTATAAGATTAATCCTACTAATATTACTCAAACTACACCTGTTTCCAAGAAGTTTGAAATTAATAGTCAAATAGTTTCTCCATTAGCCTTCAATGCTGCTACGGATCAAGATTTGATTAAATCTTTAGCAGACAGTACAGAATTCATGGTCAAAGTTCCTTATGCATTAACTGAAAATGTTAATGTAACTTATATTGATGATACTACTGGTAAGACATTAGAAACTAAGAGCTTATCTGGTGAGCCTAATACAAATTCACAATATTCTAAATTGATAAATACTTAGCTAAGAATTACGTTCTAATCAGTGACCCAACTGATCAAAAGAACATTTTCTTTGATAATGATGAAAAGCCTAACAATCAAAATTACGATGTTCACTTTAAACATGCCTTTAAAGAGATCAATAATTCTAAGACTGTTAACGAAACTATCACATATGTTTATAATAACGGCAAAGAAGCTGCACCAACTTATAATACTTCTGTAGAATTTACTCAAACTGGAAAGCTCGATTTGGTAACCAATAAGGAAGAATTGAATGTTTGGTCTCCAGTTGCCAATACCTTTATCGCCGTTACTTCACCAGTCATTAAGAACTACACTGCCAATCAAAAACAAATTGATGCACAAACAGTTCAACCAAGCAGTAGTGATCTAGCATTTCAAGTTACCTACACACCTGCTCCAGTTGAACCTACTAAACCTACTGAGCCTACTAAGCCGGTTCAACCTACCAAGCCAACTGAACCTGTTAAGCCGGTTCAACCTACCAAATCAACTGAACCTGTTAAGCCGGTTCAACCTACTAAACCAACCGAGCCTACTGAGCCGGTTGAATCCACTAAAACAACCAAGCCTACTCAGCCGGTTGAACCAACACATACTCAATTAGTACAAAAGAACAGCGAAATAAAATCTTCTAATTTAGTTCTACCAGCAAAAGCTACTAATAAAGCTACCAAGAAGACTGAAGAAAACATCTTACCTCAAACCGGTGCCAAGCAAAACGATACTAGCTTAATCGGATTAGCATTTGGTGCTACTTCATTCTTAATCGGCCTACTTGGTAATGAACTTAAACGAAAGAAAAAGAATTAATTTCTCTGCACCAAAAACGTTAGATTAAAACTCTAACGTTTTTTTGTATTCTAAAAGCATTTTTCTAGTGAGAAGTTAATTACTTTCGGTATAATTTTTAATTAATAGCTACTTTTTTTAGAAAGGAAAAGCAAATGATTAAAGAGTTCAAAGAATTTATTTCTCGTGGCAACATGATGGACTTAGCTGTCGGAGTTATTATTGGTGCAGCATTTACCGCAATTGTAAATTCATTAGTTAAAGACTTAATTAATCCCCTCATTGGATTATTTATTGGCAAGATTGATTTATCAAACTTAAAATTCACTGTTGGTGAAGCTACGTTCAAATATGGCAGTTTCTTAAATGCGGTTATTAACTTTCTAATCATCGCATTGGTTGTCTTCTTCTTAATTAAATTAGTCAATAAAATGATGCCTAAAAAAGAAGTCGAAGAAGATGATCCTACACCAACCAATGAAGAATTATATCTTCGTCAAATTCGTGATTTATTACAAGAAAAAACTAAATAGATCATTGCATCCCTTAAACGTTTGAGGGATGCTTTTTCTTTTCAAAAAAATAAAACTCCCTTTTGCGTAATTAAGATTAGAGATCTTTCTCTAATACACTTAAAGGAGTTTTCTATGAACAGAAAAGAATTAGAAAAACGGGTTGATGAAGCTGATATCACCGCTGATCCAATCTTTAGCTGGGTTATGGAACAAGGAAATAATTGTCGCGACCTTTTACGAGCAATTGCTCCTGAATTGCATATTCAAACTGCTAGTTTTGAAACGCAGAAAAGATTGAAGTTTCATCCTGCTATGCACGGCATTATTCCAGACATCTATGCTACAGACAACAAAGGGCGAGTCTTTGATATTGAATTACAAATGACTCTCCCAGATTTCTTAGGAAAGCGGATGCGGTATTATTTTTCAATGATGGATCAAAGTCTGTTTATGCAAGGTGAAAATTATCGCAATTTACCTACCACGTATTTAATTTTAATTCTACCAACCGATCCGCTTGGACTTAACCAATATCGCTATGATACTACTTGGAGCACCAAAGGATTTAAACATGATCCATTAAATATTGGTCAAAAATTAATTTTACTTAATGCAAGTGGAACAAAAGGAAAAATCACGCCGCGTCTGCAAGGATTTTTTGATTTGATGCGTGGTAAAATTAATACAAATGATAGCTTTGTTCAAAAGCTACAAAGCGATGTTGAGAAATACAAAACTAATCCAGAAAGAAGGAAAGAACTCATGGATTACCAAATGAAGCTTGATGACATGCGATATGTTGGGGAAAAGGCTGGCATCAAAACTGGAAAAGAAGAAGAGCGGATTAATGCTATTAAGAAGATGATTCGACGTTATCGCCAATTCAACGCTGATGATAAAAAAATTTTAAGTCTTTTAACACAAGATTATGGTAATGATTTTTCTCAAAAAGAATTAAGGCAGTTTATTAAAAATAATTAGATAGTATAAAAAAGCACCAATGACTTCACATTATTAAAGTCATTGGTGCTTTCGTTTGTAAATTTTAAAGCAGATTTTTTAACATCTTAAACTAATATTCTGAAGCACCAGAGTTAGTATCAGGCTTAGCTTCTTTCTTTTCTTCTACGTGTTCTTCGTGCTTAGATGCACCAGTTCCAGTATCAACTTCATCTTTCTTATAAGTTGCACCAGTAGTTGCATCGGGTCATCTACCAACTTCTGACCAGTAGTTTCACAGAAATATTTTACAAATGGATAAATATCTTGTACCCATTCATAAGTTCCCATGTAATTACCATCCTCGTCTTCAATTCGCTTATAATCATGCAAAATTAACTTATGACGATTACCGTTTGGCACTGGCATCTTAACTTCATCGTGTCCATCTACCTTATTTCTTAAAGCATAAATAACTTTCTTAGCTTCAGGAATAACATTACGAATATGAGGGTGAACTGCTCCCATAGTATCACCAACTTGATCTGGCGTACGACCAGCAAGCATCTTCTTACTTGGATCAGTTGGCTTGTTATACCATAAAAATTGGTTATTATCATCAACATAAGTTAATTCACCAAATGCACGACGAAGCATCCAGTTAATTTGGTTAACTGTAAGAAGTCCAGCATCAAGCTTTACGTAGTCGTCACCTTCAGCTGCATTTACTTTCTTAGCCGCCTTATCTAACCAATCTGGATCATTTTTGTCTATACCTTCAACAGTGTAGCGTGATTTACCAGTTGCATCAAAATCCTCTTTAATATAATCTTCTTCTTTTAAATCTTTTAGCCATTTTGGTTCTGCCATTTTACCTCACCTCATAAAACTTATTTACTCTCAAGTTGATTATACCTACTAAAGAAAGAGCTTTCAATGTCTATATACAATATTTTATATACTGTTTTAGCATAATATATATTTATGGAATATTGTTTTTCAACAAATTAACTATTGACTAAAAGTAAGTTATAAGATATCATAACTTGTGAAAAGTAAGAAAGGAGCTAATGAATATGTTTAATGTACGTCAAGCAAATTCTTGTTGTTGTAATTGTCAAAAAATTTGGCAGTTATTTGGCGTACAGTCATTAGTTCACTTCAGGAATTTCTCTAGTTAGAAACTGGCTTTTCAAAGTTATAACTATGATTTTTCTCAAGAGCTGTTGGCACTAGGCCAATGGCTCTTTTTTGTTTGCTTAGAATCGGGGTTGAATAAAGTGCAAACTACTCTCATTGTTTTATTAGCCGTTGCTATCCTAGCTGGCATGGCTTATTTACATAGAAAGAATTGGGGATTTACTAAACTAGTATTTCTCTCGCTAGTCGTTGGAATCGTCTTTGGAGTTTCTATCCAATTAATGTTTGGTGCCAAAAGCGATATTGTAAAAAATAGTATTGATTGGATTTCAATCGTTGGAGATGGGTATGTCTCCTTATTACAAATGTTGGTTATCCCACTAATCTTTGTTTCATTAGTTGGTGCCTTCACTCAATTAAAAATGACTACTAAAATTCGAAAAATTGCTACGAGTGTCTTGGTCATCTTACTAGGAACTACTGCAGTTGCTTCATTTTTAGGATTTAGTAGTGTTGCAATTTTTAATTTGGGCGGAGCTGGCTTCGCTAAAGGAATGACTGCTTCTTCAACTGCTCTTAGTGCAATTAAGGACCATCAAGAACAATTGAAAGGCTTAACTTTACCGCAACAAATTACTTCGTTTTTCCCGCAAAATATTTTCGCAGACTTCGCGGGAATGCGTTCAACTAGCACAATTGCAGTTGTAATTTTCTCTATCTTCGTTGGAATTGCCTTCTTGCAAATTAAGAAAGAAAAGTCTGAAGTCGCTGTTACTTTCGCACGTGGCATACAAGCATTACGTGCGATCATCATGCGGATAGTAAAAATTGTACTTGAACTCACTCCATATGGCATTTTTGCTTTAATTGCTAGAACAACTGCAACTAACAGTTTTGCCACGATGAGTAAATTACTAATTTTCATTGTTGCTGCTTATGTTGCAATTATAGTTATGTTTATTGTTCACGCTGTTTTACTTTTAATTAACGGAATTAATCCCATTACTTACTTCAAGAAGGCATGGCCAGTTTTAGTTTTTGCCTTCACTTCTAGAACTAGTGGTGGTAGCTTGCCACTTAATGTTCGTACTCAACGTGAATCAATGGGCGTTAGCGATACAATTGCTGATTTTTCTGCTAGCTTTGGTCTAACTATTGGTCAAAACGGATGTGCAGGTATTTATCCATCAATGGTTGCAGCAATCACTGCCCCACTTGTTGGAGTTAACATCTTCTCATGGCAATTTGTCCTAACTTTGGTTGTAATTGATGTTATTTCAAGTTTCGGTGTTGCCGGAGTTGGTGGTGGTGCAACATTTACCACTTTGATGGTACTGGGTGCCCTTAACTTGCCGGTTACAGTACTTGGAGTTTTAATTGCTATTGATCCAATCGTTGATATGGCAAGAACTGCTCTTAATGTTAATGATTCAATGGTTGCTGGTGTAATTACTGCTAAGCGTACTGGTGAACTGGATTGGAACATTTTCAATAATCAAAAAGATGATGTAAATACTGAAATCGAATAATTTCTACAAATATTCTTGACATTATTATTTAGTCATTGTAATATTATGACAACAAAATTAATTAAAGCTTAGAAAAGATGAGTAAGCACTTAATGCATCTCACAGAGAGTCGGAACAGGTGTAAGCCGATGTTGCTAGAGTGAAGAAGATGGTCTTGGAGCTAAATTAAAATGCGAGCTAATTAAGTAAGCAATTTACGATTGACGTACGTTATCACGTCTGAGTCTTCCATATTTTGGAGTACTTAATAAGAAACTGATTGTGAGATCAGTTTGAATACAGGGTGGTAACACGTATTAAGCGTCCCTAGTGTAGTGTAATAGCTATACTACGGACGCTTTTTCTTTTGCTTATTTTTTTATTAAAGGAGGGATCATTATGAAAAATATTATTTTTAACGAACGAGTATTTAATCGAATGTGCTACTTAAACATGGTCCCTCTTGTCAGTGGATCCTCAAAGAACAGTTAAATGAAATTTTTAGTTAAAATTAAGAGGTAGAATACTATGACAGAATTAGCACATTTCGACATTGTTGGTAGTTTTTTAAGACCAGAAGAATTAAAACAAGCTAGAGATAAATTTAATCACGGAGATATTTCGCAAGCTGAACTAACTCAAGTAGAAAATCGAGAAATTGAAAAATTAATCCACACGGAAGAAAATTTAGGCTTAAAAGTTGTAACTGATGGCGAATTTCGTCGCAGCTGGTGGCATCTTGATTTTTTATGGGGCTTAACTGGCGTTAAAAAATATGATTATCACGAAAGCTACAAGTTCCATGGTGCTAAGACCAGAACAGATAATGCTGAATTAGCTGGTAAAGTTGCCTATAATCCTGACCACCCATTTTTTAAAGCATTTGAGTTTGTCAAGGATCATACTAATGCGATTCCTAAACAGACTATCCCATCCCCTACACTACTTTTTAGAGATAATCGATCATATAATTGGCCGAATTTTTATGATAATAAGCAAGCTTATCTTGATGACTTGGCTAAAGCGTACCATGAAACAATCAAGCACTTTTATTATCTAGGTTGTCGCTATCTTCAAATTGATGACACAACATGGGCTTTTTTAATCAGTAAATTGAACGAATCAGAAAATGATCCGAAGGAACATGAAAAATATCTTCAATTAGCGGAAGATTCAGTGTACGTAATCAATAAAACGTTAGAAAATTTACCAGATGATTTGACTGTTACTACACATATCTGTCGTGGTAATTTTAAATCTACATTTCTTTTTTCAGGTGGATATGAACCGATTGCTAAGTATTTGGCGCAACTAAATTACGATCGCTTTTTCTTAGAATACGATAATGATCGTGCTGGAGACTTTGCTCCAATTAAAACGATCTGGAATAACCGGGATAATGTCACAATTGTTTTAGGATTAATTACATCAAAAGATGGGCAGTTGGAAAATCCTGATGCAATTATTCAAAGAGTTAATGAAGCAGCAAAATTAGTGCCATTATCTAACCTCGCGCTTAGTACACAATGTGGCTTTGCCTCAACAGAAGAAGGCAATATTCTCAGCGAAGCTGATCAATGGAAAAAGATCAAATTAGTCGTTGATACTGCTAATAAGATTTGGAAATAAAATATATTTTTATAAGGAGGAAATCTATTATGGGTAAAGTTGAAAGTTTTGAATTAGATCATACTAAAGTTAAAGCACCTTACGTTCGCTTAATCACGGTTGAAGAAGGTAAAAAAGGTGACAAGATTAGTAATTTTGACCTTCGTTTAGTTCAACCAAATGAAAATGCCATCCCTACTGGAGGCTTACATACTATCGAGCACTTGCTAGCTGGATTATTGCGCGACCGTATTGACGGCTACATTGATTGTTCACCATTTGGTTGCCGAACGGGCTTTCATCTCTTAGTTTGGGGTACGCCATCAACTACAGATGTAGCTAAGGCACTAAAGGAAGCGCTTGAAGAAATTCGCGATAAAATTCAATGGGAAGATGTTCCCGGCACTACTATTAAATCTTGTGGGAATTACCGTGATCATTCTCTATTTTCTGCCAAACAATGGTCAAGAGATATTTTAGAAAAGGGTATTTCTGACGATCCATTTGAAAGAAACGTTGTCGAATAATTATTTTTGAAAGACAGGACAAAAAAGATGCATATTACTGCTTCAAACAGTAAAAATGCATCTTTTTTCGTGTTTATTTAATTTTTATCTTTTTCTTCTCTTCCTTTCTTTACCGCCAATTAATCCAATCAAGGCTCCGGCAGAAGCTAATGCTAATCCTGCTAATGATACGTCCGTCTTCCGACTACCAGTTTGCGGAAGTGTTGTTCTAGCACGATTAATATGCTTCGTTGTTGTAGCATTTCTTGAAGTTTTAGCAGCAGAAGTTGTACGAGTTAAGCTTGTAGAAATGTTTGTAGCTTCAACATTCTTGGACTTGTTTGACTTATTAATTTGCATAGCAGTCTTAGATGATTCTGTTTCACTCGATTGATTTGACTTGTTAGATATTGTTTGTTCTTCCGGCTTCGTTGGCTCACTCGGTTGTGTTGGCTTGTCCGGTGTTGTCGGTTCTTTCGGCTCCGTTGGCTCACTCGGTTGCGCTGGCTTGTCCGGTGTTGTTGGTTCTTCCGGCTTAATCGGTTCACTCGGTTGCGCTGGCTTGTCCGGTGTTGTCGGTTCTTCCGGCTTCGTTGGTTCAGTTGGTCGTGCTGGTTTATCTGGTGTTGTCGGTTCTTCTGGCTTCGTTGGCTCACTCGGTTGTGCTGGCTTGTCCGGTGTTATCGGTTCTTCCGGCTTCGTTGGCTCACTCGGTTGTGCTGGCTTGTCCGGTGTTGTCGGTTCTTCCGGCTTCGTTGGTTCAGTTGGTCGTGCTGGTTTATCTGGTGTTGTCGGTTCTTCCGGCTTCGTTGGCTCACTCGGTTGTGCTGGCTTGTCCGGTGTTGTCGGTTCTACAGGTTTAGCCTTATAAATTACTGTCCGTTCAATGTCATTTGAATCTTGGGAAACAACCTCAGAATTAATCTTTCCTTGATCTGGTGTGTAACCTTGAATTTCTGGAGAAATCACTTCGCTAAATTCTTGCGGGCCGCTCCAACTACTCTTTTCTTTGCCAGTTACTAAGTCCTTGTTTCCAGTCTTAGTGAATGTTACTTGCTTTTGAACATCTTCATGAGCTTTTGTGCCATCTTCATATACATAATGAACTGTTTCAGTTACTACCTTAGTATCTTTAATCGGTTCGGTCTTGTGAATAAAGTGAGCAATAAAGACTTGATCTACATTCTTATCTTTATCAAATCTGCCATAGATTACTTTATCTAAAGTATCGCCATTCAACTTATCAGATTTATCCGCTGGATCATTGCTGCTATCAACCTCAATAAAACTATAGTTTGATAAATTATATGGAACATTGAAACTGATATTTTCATTGCTCTTACCTAGAGTATTAATATCTGGCGCTAATTCAATAAATTTATGATCAGTATCATCGTAGAATCTCAATTTAGCTTTTTGTTCATCAGCTTTGTACGTTACTGTTCTAT
Organism: Lactobacillus gasseri ATCC 33323 = JCM 1131; assembly: GCF_000014425.1. Taxonomy (NCBI): domain Bacteria; kingdom Bacillati; phylum Bacillota; class Bacilli; order Lactobacillales; family Lactobacillaceae; genus Lactobacillus; species Lactobacillus gasseri. Next base: position 1,628,357 of record NC_008530.1, read on the forward strand.
CAATATCAGAGTCAGTTGGTTTTACCTTTATTTCAGGAACAGCATCAACATTAGGTATATATCCCGCTATTTCTGGAGATTGAACCTTATCAAAACTATCCTTTTTAGTCTTCCAATCGTTCCACATATCTTCATTAGTTACTTCATCACGTTCTCCATCACGAGTGAAGACTACAGGAGTACCAACTACATCAGGACTTGCAGTCTTGCCATCTTCATAAACGTAATGAATCGTTTCATTAATCGTCTTTGTATCACTAATCGAAGACAGATGATGGATCAAGTGTACATTGTAAACTTGGTCTACCTTATCATCGTGATCAAAGATCAATTCACTTCCATTTGTTTCATCAGAAACTAAATCATAATGTTGCTTTTCATAATTAGCAATTGAATCACTAGTTGTATAGCCTGACTTTTCATCAGATTTACCATTAAGCTCCTTGGTAGCTAAAGTCTTACCTGTTGTATCATCGACATAGTTGACTGTGATCTTTTGTGGATTTGCCTTATAAGTCACTGTCCTAACAATATCTTTTGAATCATGTGAAACTGTGACAGAATCGATCTTTTCTTGATCTGGTGTATAGCCTGCAATTTCTGGAGAAACTACTTCTTCAAATTCTTTTGATTTACTCCAATTGCTCTTTTCTTCACCTGTTACTAAATCCTTAGTTCCTGTCTTAGTGAATGTTGCTTCTTTTTGAACATCGTCATGAGCTTTTGTACCATTTTCATAAACATAATAAACTGTTTCAGTTACTGTCTTTGTATCCTTAACTGGTGCGATCTTGTGAGTAAAGTGAGCTATAAAAATTTGATCTGTGTATTTATCCTTATCAAAGTTACCATAGTTTACTTTATCTAAAGTATCGCCATTCATTTTATTAGATTTATCTGCTGGATCCTTGGCACTATCAACTTCAATAAAATTGTAATTTGAGAAATCGTAAGGAATATCAAAATCAATACTTTCAGCACTCTTACCCGTTGTATTAATGTCTGGTGCTAATTCGATAAATTTATGATCAGTATCATCATAAAATCTCAATTTAGCTTTTTGAGCATCTGCCTTATACGTTACTGTTCTAACAATATCAGAGTCAGTTGGTTTTACCTTTATTTCAGGAATAGCATCAGCATTAGGTGTATATCCAGCTACTTCTGGTGATTTTACTGCATCAAAACTATCTTTTTCAGATTTCCAATCGTTCCAGTGTTCCTTATTAGTTACTTCATCACGTTCTCCATCATGAGTGAAAATTACTGGCTGACCATTAATATCATCATGAGCTTTTGTACCATCTTCATAAACGTAATGAATCGTTTCATTAATTTTCTTCGTATCATTAATCGAAGTCATATGGTGGGTGAAGTGGACATTGTAAACTTGGTCTACTTTGTCATCATGATCGAAGACCAATTCACTTCCATTTGTTTCATCAGAAACTAAATCATAATGTTGCTTTTCATACTCTGCAATTGAATCTTTAGTCGTATAGTCTGATTTTTCATCGGATTTACCATTAAGCTCTTTAGTAGATAAAGTCTTACCTGTCGTATCGTCGATATAGTTTACTGTGATCTTTTGCGGATTTGCTTTGTAAATTACTGTTTTAACGACATCTGAATCTTCTGGTTTTACCGTAATCTTTTCTATAGTGGCAAAATCTGGTGTGTAACCTGCAATTTTTGGAGAGTTAACTTCATCAAAACTATCTTTTTCAGATTTCCAATCATTCCAGTGTTCCTTATTAGTTACTTCATCACGTTCTCCATCATGAGTGAAAATTACTGGCTGACCATTAATATCATCATGAGCTTTTGTACCATCTTCATAAACATAATGAATAGTTTCATTAATCTTCTTCGTATCATTAATCGAAGTCATATGATGGGTGAAGTGTACATTGTAAACTTGGTCTACTTTGTCATCATGATCGAAGACCAATTCACTTCCATTTGTTTCATCAGAAACTAAATCATAATGTTGCTTTTCATACTCTGCAATTGAATCTTTAGTCGCATAGTCTGATTTTTCATCGGATTTACCATTAAGATCTTTAGTAGATAAAGTCTTGCCTGTCGTATCATCGATATAGTTGACTGTGATCTTTTGCGGATTTGCTTTATAAGTTACTGTTCTAACAACATCTTTTGAATCATGTGAAACTGTGACAGAATTAATCTTTTCTTGATCTGGTGTATAGCCTGCAATTTCTGAAGAAACTACTTCTTCAAATTCCTGCGGCTTGCTCCAACTGCTCATCTCTTTACCAGTTACTAAGTCCTCAGTTCCTGTCTTAGTGAATGTTACTTCTTTTTGAACATCGTCATGAGCTTTTGTACCATCTTCGTAAACATAATGAATTGTTTCAGTTACTGTCTTTGTATCCTTAACTGATGCTGTCTTGTGAATAAAGTGAGCTATAAAAATTTGATCTTCATTAATATCATTGTCAAATTTTCCATAATTTATTTCAGATAACTGATTTCCAGCAAGTTTATCATCACTTTGTGTTGGATCGTTCCCCCTTGCTACCATAACAAACTTATACTTAGAGAAGTCATACTTAGCAGGAATTTCAAAGCTAATATCAGCGTCACTCTTACCAGTTATATTAACATCAGGCGCTAACTCGATAAATTTATGATCAGTGTCATCATAGAAACGTAATGTAGCACTTTGTGTATTTTTAACTAATTCATATACTAAAGTATCACCATCAAAGTACACTTTTGCTTGTTGATTAAGTTGTGCCTTCTCGTTTTTAATTCCTGATGGGTAATCACCATGATCAGCATTAATTATTTCTTGAGGTTGTGTAGCATCTTTTACTACGTAATCTTCTGGAATTTTCTTTGCATCTTGAAGTTTCTTTAAAGCAGCCAATACCTTTTCTGGTCCGTAGCTTAGTAGATCTTGGTTATTTTTTAGTTCTATTGAATCAGCTGCTACAACTTGATCTGTATCTGCTGAATCCTTATATTTGAAGGCAATATTAACTACTGAATTACCAGAAATAGTAATTCTAGATGCATTATTACTTGTTGACTCAATAAATAGGGAATCCAAAGATTGCGTATTATCGGACCAAACTACTGAAGATAAAATACCAGTTTTTCCTGCATCATAGCCCAAAGTGGGATCGGTACCATTTAGAACAATTCGATACGAATGATTGGAAGGAACATTATCTATATCAACTAAAATGCTCTTGGCATTTTTAGCACTATTTACAGCTCCACCTACAATATGATCCTTTAAATCTGATAAATTGCTATAATAAGAAATCTTACCTGCGATTTCTTGTTGTGTATTTAAATCTATTATTTTAACTGAATTATTCTCGTTTAAAACGAAGCTAAATGATGAACTAGATTCTGTTGGTAGATTTATTAAAACATGTGTATTCTTTATATCATATTTTTGACCATTTATAACTGAAACAGTATAAGTCATTGTGTCAGATTTTTTATCATCAGACTTACCATTTAGGTCTAAATTACCATCTTCATTTCCTTGCGCTAATTCTACTGAAGTCAAGCCTTGACCTAATTGCGTAATCCAATTAAATGAACCTAAATCAAGTGCCGATGTCTTTCCTTCAACATAGTTCACATCCGAATCCTTCACGGTAGGATATTCATTAAGTGAATAGTCTTTTACAATATTTGATTGAGCATATAAATAAACATGTCCATTGTTCGTAGTTACACTACTGGAATCTGGTAAGTTTTTAAGATAAATAGTGATATCTCCACCAGTTATCTTTATTCCTGTATAATCTACTTTAACAACTTGATAACCATTTACCGAAAAACTAGAAACTTTTGGTTTAGTTTCACCAAATTTAAAACTTGATGTTGATAAATCTGCTAGAGCATTAGATGGCATTACCAAATAGAAAATAGGATCAACCGCTTTTTTAGCGTACCATCCACCTATAGTAAGGGTACCGCCATAGTTTCCAGGTGCATAATTATAATTACTAGCTGTAAAGTTAATAGTAATACTATCTTTTTCTTCAGCTACAACTGACTGCGAAGCAGTATAATATCCCTCATCACTTGGCGTATCAAAATACGGATATAAATCTGATGTTAACGTATCGCCTAAATTTACTTTCTGACCATTGCGATAATTTTCATTGACAAAACCATATAGAGAAAATCCAACGTCTATTCCCTGCCCCCAAATCAATCCTTGAGGGTTTAAGCTGTCAATGCCTAATTGAGGAATTGTCAAAACTATATTACTGATATTCGTCCCATTCTCTATTGCTACAGCTTCTCCATTTGAAATCATTCCTGATTTCACTGAATTATCAACATAATTAATTTGATAATTAAAATCTTTAACATTTGTTCCTACTAGTTTAGTAATCGTAACTCCATCTGGAACCGTAATCTTTAGATGTACATCATTAACTGGACGACCTTGTAAATTTCCAACGGAATAATTATACAGTACGATTTCTTTATGAGAAGCAGTATATGGTACTTGGCCCTTCTGATACGGACCATCATATCCGTTATGTGCTCCACCAATATAACCGCGAAGAGCCTCACCAACTGGAACATGTTCATTTGATCCTTGAATTACTTCTTTAAAAATACCTGCATTTCCAGTTAATGGTTGTTTTGCCCCTACATCCTCACTAACTTCTATTTCTTTTGAGCCAGATACGGTTGTATCTTCTGCTGGTTGAACCATATCAAAATGTCCCCATATATTAAGAACAGATGAAGAAAGCGTTGTGTTAGCTAATTTAACAATAATATCTTTTCCCTTTCCAGCCTGTGTAACAGTAGCTGAAGAAGAATTTTCTGCTATTGTCTTTTCAGTATTTAGGACAAAGCTTTCTGGGACAGGTATTGTAATCGTTGTTTCATGATTAATCAACGGACTAGGACCACTAGTACCGCCAGAGGAAATATCACCATTTATCCCTGTTTTTTGTCCCAAAGTCAATTGCCATTTATAATCATAGTTAGGAAACAGCTTCTTTACTGCACTTGAGCTTGGACTTATTCTACGCCACCTTGGATTAAGTTGAGGAACAACTACCTGATTAAAAGTTAAAGTTTTAATCGGTTGTGAATTTTCATTATAAAAGATTTGAATATTTTTTAATTCAGTTCCCGCATTATAAGGCATTGCCTTGGCTTGAGCCTCATTAAGAAAACCTATTGATAACGTTTGATTAATAGTTGCACTTTTATTTAAAGAATATGTTACATCATAACTACCATCTGAATTTTGAACCTTATTCATGCTTCCAAAAGCAGAAGGAAGAGCGGTAGGAGTAACCATATATGCACCTGAATCAAAGTGAAGCCTAAACTGATCCCCTGCTTTGTTATTAGAAACCTGGAAAGTCATTTGAATAGTTTGATTTTGACTTGGATTATATTCAGTACCACTAAGTGAAGCTGATACTTTTAGATTTTTATCACTGCTATCAGATTGAAGAGAAACAAAAGAATTATTTAATATCTTTGAAGAATTTTTTGAAACTTCACTATTAATTTGAACCTTACTCTCATTAAGTTCAGCAGTGTTAGTTGGAACTGCTTTTAAGGTATCTAAAGTCTGAGTATTTTGCTGCTTTTTTTCAGCAGAATTTATATCTTTAGTCGCTACCTTTTCATCATCTTTTTTATCTACATTAACTTCTGTAGCTTGAACAGCAGATTTATCTGCTTTATTTTCTACATCTGTCTTTGATGATTCGACAGTTTTCGTTTGAACTACTGGAGTTTTAGCATCAGTAGTTTCTGAACTTTTAACTGTTGTAGCCTTATTTTTCAAAATTGGGGAAGTAGCTACAGTCTGCACTTCGTTCTCTGCACTATCAGCGCTTGCAGCTTGAACGGTTGTTTCATTTACTCCTAAATAGAAAACTGTTCCCAATAAAACAGAAGCCGTACCGATGGTAAGTTTACGGATACTAAAGCGTTGTCTAGCGTTAGCACTATTTTTTATATATTTTCTATTGTTCATCGATTACTATCTCCTAATAAATACTAGCTGTAATAAATAACACACTTATATTTTAACACCTAAGTTTGTTTAGTATTAGTCTTGACTTATTTTTAATTACTATAAAAAAACGTTTGCTACTTAAAAATTATTTCACCTTCAACTTATTCAAAAATAAAAAACATAATTATCAACTAGACAATTATGTTTTCTATACTAATTATTCTTTATTATTCTTTTTATAGCTCTTCCACAAAATTGCATTCCAAATTATCAGCAGTAACACCCAAAAGATAGCCAAGAAAACGGTATTCCGATATTCTTTCCCGCTTTGAATTTTATTCCAAATTACACTAAAGTATGTTCCACTTAAAAATGCACTTAAAGTTATTATCGATAAAGTCAAAGGCAGCTTTTTAATTTTATCCTTAACCTTCATCAACTGAATCCAGTTATAGACCACTTCGCAAATTACGATGAGTAAAACTAGTAAGTCATACCACCATTCATGTTGTTTAACGAACTCATCAATAGTAGTAATAAAATAATATCCAATAAGAATTGAAAACAGATCTAAGATAAGCAGCTGTCCTACAACTGTATTTTGCTCTTTCTCTTTCATGTTTTTTCCGCTCTTTCTACTTTTTCTCTTCAATATAAATTATAGAACACTTACTTCTCGTCTTGCTTAATCTAAGGTTTTACTTTTTAAACTGCCGACAATAATTAGCAAGGTACTCTGTCGTTAAACTCACCGGATGGTCAATTAAATCTTGCGTCTGTCCCGCAGCCACAACCTTTCCACCATTCTTACCACCACGTGGCCCTAAATCAAGAATATTATCTGCATTAACTATCATATTTAGATCGTGCGTAATCGTAATAATAGTTGCACCTTGATCCAGTAATTTTTGTATCACTTGAACTAAAACCTTCACATCCAACGGATGTAATCCAATTGTAGGCTCATCAAAGACAAATAAAGTATCGTTCTGCTTATGACTTAAATGCGTTACTAACTTCAAACGTTGTGCCTCACCACCAGATAAGGTCGGCGTACTTTCACCTAAATGAAGATAATCTAGTCCCACTTCTTTTAGTAAAAGTAAGTCACGTTCAATTTTAGGTTCTTTCTTAAAAACAGGAAGAGCTTCGTTGATATCCAAATTCAAAATATCAACAATTGAATAGCTATTCCATTTTACCTTTTGTACTTCATGGTTATAACGATTACCTTCACAAGTTGGACAAGTCTGCTGCATATCAGGCAAGAACTGAATATCTAAAGTTACAATGCCGGTTCCTCCACAAGTTGGGCAAGCACCTTGTTTATTATTATAAGAAAAATAAGTCGGAGTATAATGCTTCTCTTTAGCCAGTGACTGTCTAGCAAACAATTTACGCAAATTATCCATAATCGAAGTATAAGTTGCGACCGTCGACCTAGTACTTTTACCAATAGGTGAAGCGTCAACGCTAACTACTTGATTAATTGGCGATTCAAAATTTTTCACTTGTTTAGGTAAAGTCTCACCTTTAGCTTGCGCCTGAATTGCTGGCACCAAACTATCTAAAATCAAGCTTGTTTTACCTGCTCCCGAAAATCCAGTCACAGCTGTTAACTGATTAACAGGAATAGCTGCATGAACATCTTGTAGATTAAAATAATGATCCACATCAAAAGAAATTTTTACAGAATTAATTTTTTCTGCTCGCTTTCTCGCCATTAATGCAGCAGTCCCATCAAGATATGGTCTAATTAAAGATTGCTTGTCTTTTTTTATTTGATCGACGCTGCCTTGATCGAGAATTTCACCGCCTTGTTCACCTGATCCTGGTCCAATTTCAATTATTTCATCAGCTGCTTTAATAATATCCACATTGTGATCCACAACTACTAGTGAATTTCCTTGTGCTACTAATTTATGCAAGACCTTAATTAATCCGTCAACATTAGCGGGATGGAGTCCAATTGATGGTTCATCTAAGATATATAAGACGCCAGTTGTCTCCGTTCTCAAGGTGCGCGCTAGCTGAATTCGCTGTAATTCACCTGTGGATAAGGTATTACCATTTCGAGCCATTGTTAAATAATCTAAGCCCAAATCAAGCAATGGCTGCAAATTATCCACAAACTCTGTGAATAAAGCATTTGCCATTTTTTGCATATCAACTGGTAAACTTTTGAATACTTGATCTTTCCAAGCAATCAAATCACCCAGCGGCATTTCAGCTACTTCATTAATATTTAAACTACCTACTAATTGCTTCAATAATTCTGGCTTTAATCTTGAACCATGACACACTGGACAAATCTGATATGAGAAAAATTCTGAAATCCGTTTTTGTGCCCGTTCACTCTTACTAGTTTTGGCAGAACGCAGAACAGCTTGGTGAGCATTTTCATACAGAGCATTAAAATTATGAAAAACTCTCCCGGTTCCTGATAAAAAGTCCATTTTATACTTCTTTTCAGGACCATTAAGAACAAAATCTTTTTCTTTATCAGTTAAATCCTTATAAGGAATATCAATTCTAACCCCAGCATGCTCTGCTACATTCGGCATAAAGTTTCTACCAGGTAGCGACCACGAAGCAACTGCCCCATCTTTAATAGAAAGACGAGGGTCGGCGATCAACTTACTATCATCCAATTGACGTACTTTCCCTGTTCCACCGCATTCTTCACAAGCCCCATCAGAATTAAAAGCAAACTGCTCAGCACTTGGCGCATAAAACTTAACGCCGCAAACTAGACAGGTAAGCTGACCCATTTCCTCACCTGACTTTGCCATTGCTTCTGCAATTTCTAGGCTTGGCTTTAGACGATGGCCATTAGGACAAACAGGCGAGCCTAATCTAGAAAAAATCAAGCGCAAAATATTAAAAGTTTCGCTCATTGTTCCAACCGTTGCTCGTTCAGATGGAATAGTTGGCCGCTGTCTTAAAGCTAAAGCTGAAGGAATATGCTTGACGCTAATAACGTTTGCTTGATTTCCTTGTTTGATTCGTCTGCGCATATAAGTAGATAAGGCATCTAAATATCTTCTTGAACCTTCTTCATATAAGATACCCATGGCTAAAGAAGATTTTCCCGAGCCTGATAGACCAGAGATTGCAACAAATTTATGAAGCGGAATATTAACATCAATATTTTTCAGATTATGGACACGTCCCCCGCGCACCTCAATCTGAGTTGGTAACTTCGCAGTCAAAGTCAATTCCTCCTTACTTTTTATCAACTACTATCTTACAACAATCAGTATAAAAAATAGCCATTCTATCATTGTCTATGCGAAAAGAAGACCCTACTTATTGAAAGTAGAGTCTTCTGAAGGAATATAACTATGAAAATTTAATTTAAGGAAATATTATTTAAGAATTTGTGTAATTTGTGTTGATATATGAGGATTATGGAAAATTAAAAATTTCAGTTATTTTGTAAAGCCAACATCGTACCATGAGTTTGCGGATGGCTTAAGTGACCAGCCAGTTACCTTGTCGTTAACTGCAGTTACTGACCAACTGTTTGTAGTAGGTACAACGTAAGCATTGTCGTACATCCATTGTTGCCACTTATCAAAGGCTTGTACACGGTACTTGTGGTTGAAGGCCTTAGTTGAGTCAATGTTAGTAAGAAGTTTAGTTTGAGTTGGAGAAACAAAACGAGCCATGTTGTATGGAGCACCTTCACTGTAAAGGTCCATTGGTGATGGTTCAGATGATAAGCTCCAGCCACCTTCAAAGACATCAATCTTAGGACTATCTGCTTGAACATCTTGTACCCAAGAGTTGAATTCCATTGGACGACCACCAACAAATTTAGCATCTAAGCCAATCTTTTGCCATTGTTGGATGTAGTTAGTCCAGATCTTTTCAGCATTTGGTTGTGTACCCCGAACAGCAACGTTAATAGTTAACTTCTTGCCATTTGGTTGACGACGGTATTTTTCACCCTTACGCTTCTTGTATCCAGCTTTGTCTAATAATTCGTTAGCTTTCTTCAAGTTGTATGGGTAACCCTTAATGCTCTTGTCAGAGAAGTCTCCAAATTGTGCTGGAATTAAAGTGTTAACTCTGAATGACAAGCCATTACTGTAACGCTTGGTAACAGCATCGATGTTCATTGCATAAGCCATAGCCTTACGTAATGAAACATTGTTCATCTTAGCATTCTTATCTTCAACGTTCTTACCAGCCTTCTTGTCAAACTTACCTACCTTAAAGCCTAAGTAGTTGTAAGATAGAGGAATCTTACCAATGAAGTTAACGTTCTTAGTATCCTTAACGTTGTTCCATTGAGCGTTAAGCACACCAGTAATATCAAACTTGTGACTCTTAATAGCTTGAGAAACAGAGTTAGTTCCGATTACTTCCATAGTAATCTTGTCTAAGTTTGGCTTGCCACGCCAGTAGTGTTCATTTGGTACATAAGTAACTGATTGACCACGAACAACCTTTTGAACCTTGTAAGGACCAAAGAATAGTGGTTGCTTACGAACCTTATCATCAGATAAAAGCTTATCAAATGGCACATCTTTCAAGTAGTGGTATGGTTCTGCACTTTCAAGGAAGTAACCGTTACCTGATTGAAGCATACCTGGTTTCATTTCCTTAAAGTGAAGTACAACTTTTCTACCATCTTCGCCATTTGGCATTTCAATACCAGAAATCTTATCAGTCTTACCTTTGTGATATTCTTCTAAACCAACAAGGTTAGCTAAAGAATCTGTATATCTTGAAGTCTTAGTCTTAGGATTACCAACGATTTCATAGGCATATTCAAGGTCCTTAGCAGTTACTTGCTTACCATCAGACCACTTAACACCTTTTTTCACTTCAATAGTGATTGTCTTGGCATTCTTATCTAACTTAAAGGTAGCTGCACCTTTATTGTTAATCTTATAGCTATCATCAACACTAAATAGTCCTTCTACTCCTGGTGCTTGAATCTCACTATCAGTACTAGTATCAGATAATTCTGGTAAGAAAATACCTGTAAAAGGTGAGTCACTTTCAATTGCATACTTTAATGTTCCACCTTTTTTAACTTGTTTCTTAGGAACAGCTTCCTTAAAGCTAACTTTCTTATCGCTAGCGTTATTATTGTTGTTATTCCCACAAGCAGTTAAAGTTAATGCCGCACCGGACAATACTGTAATTGCTCCTAACCACTTAACTTTTTTCATTTTTTCTCCCCCTTTGTGAGATGACTTAAATTTCTTGATTCTGATTATATGATATTAAAATGAAAAAAAAACAATACAAAATTAAAATATTTTTTGGCTAAATTTGTGTTTTATTAAAAATCTAGTATTAATACACTTGTTTTCTTTAAGATGTAATCTGATAAGTTATAAAAATTGCCAGAAGTTATACAGAGTTATAAAAAAGAAATGATCTTAAATGAATTCTAAAATTTCAAGCAAAAAAAAGCTGGTAATATCAACGCCATTTCAAGCGAAGATATTGCCAGCTTTTCTTTATATTCTCTTTTCAGGAATTTTTTTAATTTTTCTCTTAGGTGTAAAATTCAAAGCCAAAACCGCCACAATTACTAAAAATGTTCCTAGCCAATCCATCCCTGACATCACCAAACCAAAGATTAAAACTGAACCAACTGTAGCGGATAAGGGCTCAAACGCATCAAGCAGACTAACCGTTGATGGCTTAACATAGCGCAAGGCATTCGCCATGATCTGAAAAGGTACTATTGTTCCCAAGATAATAATTGCTCCTACCCAGAGCCAAACTTTAGAAGTATTTGGAATAGCAGGAAAACTTGGATGAACAATTACCAATCCCAGTCCAGCAAAAATCATCCCCCATCCCGTCAAAACTAAACTAGATATTCTTTTAACAATTTTAACTGGAATCAACGTATAGCTTGCCTCACCTAGAGCAGACAATAAGCCGAAAAATAATGCTACGGGAGTGATTGCTAAATGATTCAAATTGCCATGAGTTGACAGTAAAAATACGCCAATAAAAGCCATAATTGCTGCTAAAACGTCTAACTTTCTTAAAACTTGCTGATGAGTTACAGCAAGATAAGCAAGAACAAAAAACGGTCCAATAAATTGTAAGATAGTCGCAATCGAAGCATTCGCCATTTCAATGACAATAAAGTAAAAAATCTGTACTGGTAATAAGCCAAATACACCATAAGCGATAATATGCAGAGTATTTTTCTTATTTTTTAAAATAGAAAATGGCTTTTGATGTAAAATTGCCGCAATGATTAATAAGACAACTCCAGAGATAATTAACCGAATCTGCGTCAGCCAAATTGGTGTAATTTTTGAACTGATTTTAAATAAAGACTCCGCAAATAAACCGGAAATTCCCCACATCACAGCTGCTAAGGCTGCTAAAATTGTCCACAATCTGCTTCTAGTAACCTGCTTATTCATCCAGCTTCTTCCTCACAAATAAAAATCAATCTAAATTATCATAGCATAGTTACTCTAAGCAATCATTGTAATTTCGACAAAAAAATACTGTTCAGTTTGCTTATCTGAACAGTATTTTTTAATTCAAATTAGTCTAAATCTTTACCATCAGATTCAATAACTTTCTTGTACCAATAGAATGAATCTTTCGGCATTCTCTTCAAAGTACCCTTACCTTCATCGTCTCTGTCAACATAGATAAAGCCGTAACGTTTACTCATTTGACCAGTACCTGCAGAAACTAAGTCAATACAGCCCCAAGTAGTGTAACCAATTAAATCTACACCATCATCAATTGCACGCTCCATTGCCTTAATGTGCATTCTCAAGTAATCAATGCGGTAATCATCATGAATCTTACCATCATCACTGATCTTATCAACTGCACCAAGACCATTTTCAACAACCATCATTGGAATATCGTAGCGATCATACATTACTTCAAGATAATATTGAAGACCATCTGGATCAGTTGCCCAGCCCCATTCAGAATACTTCAAGTATGGGTTCTTAACACCAGCAGCAAAATTGCCGCCAACTTTATCCTTTACTTCATGAGTAGTAATAATGTTAGACATATAGTAAGAGAAGGTATAAATATCAACTTTCCCTTCAAGCAAATCTTTTCGATCTTGCTCAGTAATATCTAAATGAACATTATGTTCATTCCATAAACGCTTAGCATAAGTTGGGTACTTACCTTTTGCTTGCACATCGCCGCAGTAGAAGATATTTTGTTCCCACATATGACGGTTAGCCAAAATATCTTTAGGATCTGGTGTTAATGGGTAGTCCACAATACCACAAATCATATTACCAACTACGTAGTTAGGATCTAATGCATGAGCAATCTTAACTGCGCGAGCACTAGCGACAAATTGGTAGTGCAGTTTTTGGTAGGCATGTTGATATACCTTATCATCAGTTACATTATTACCAAATGAACTAAGCATTAAAAGCGTTGAATTAATTTCATTAAATGTAAGCCAGTACTTAACTAGTCCTCTGTATTCTTCAAACAAAGTAGTTGCGTATTTAACATACATATCGATCATTTTTCGATCGCCCCAGTCATGGTATTTTTCACTGAGGTATAGTGGATCTTCGTAGTGAGAAATAGTAACTAAAGGTTCAATCCCGTACTTTTTACATTCCTCAAATACATGGCGATAAAAATCCAATCCAGCTTGATTTGGCTTTTCTTCATCGCCTTTAGGGAAAATTCTAGTCCAGGCAATTGAAAGGCGGAAGGTCTTAAAGCCCATTTCAGCAAACATCTTAATGTCTTCTTTATAGTGGTGGTAAAAATCAATTGCCACGTGGTTTGGATAATATTCATTTGGATCAATTGCACCAACTGCACCTTCTGGCAAGCCCGCACCGGGAATGGCTGGCGTTTTTTCTAATTTGCCATTCAACTTGTAAGTCAACATTCTTGGCGCATCTAAACTACCAGCAGTTGTAATATCAGTGACTGATAATCCCTTACCATCTTCATCATACGCACCTTCAATTTGATTTGCGGCAGTAGCTCCGCCCCATAAAAAGTTCTTTGGAAATGACATTTATATTTCTCCTCTTTTTCAATATTAATTATCTTCATTATATATGAAATCGATTACATCAGCTAAGCCATTTGCGGATTTGAACTAGCTGTTTCTGTTTCACTAGCTCCTTCTAAGTCTAGAATTTCTTGTCCCACTTTTACCTTACCTTGGCTAACAACAGTGATCTTTTCATAATCTTTTGAGTTAGTGACTACAATTGGAGTCGTCACAACATAACCCTTAGCATGAATTGCATCGATATCAAACTTAACTAACTCATCACCTGCTTTAACTTCGTCACCTTTTGCAACTAAGGTTTCAAAACCATGTCCTTGTAAGTTAACAGTATCCATTCCGATGTGCATTAAGATTTCTGCACCATCACTTGTCTTCATTCCGATAGCATGTCCAGTTGGGAAAGTCATCACAACCTTACCATCTGCTGGTGCATGTAAAACTCCTTCGCTAGGCTCAACAGCAACTCCTTCACCCATAGCACCGCTTGAGAACACTTCGTCTTTTACTTCTGAAAGTGGTAATAATTCACCAGCAAGTGGACTAACTAATTCAGTTGAAACATTTAAGTCGCTAGTGCTTGCTAAACTTGGAGCAGCTTTTGCAATAGCATCAGCTTGGTTTGCAACTTCTTGAACAGTCTTTGCTTGTTTTTCATCATAAGCTTGATCAACACTCTTCTTGCCAAGAGCTATTTGTAAAATAAATCCAAGAACAAATGACACAGCCATCGCAATCATCAAACCGTAAACACTCATATCAACGCCAGTCTTTGGACCAATAGCAGCAGGAATTACGAAGACTCCCATACCGCCCATCATGTACATCTTAGTACCAAAGAATCCAATCAAGCCACCACCAATACCAGCTGCAATACAACTTAAGACAAATGGCTTTTTACGTGGAAGAGTTACACCATAAATAGCTGGTTCAGTAACACCGAAAATTCCTGATAAGAATGCTGGAAGTGCAATACCTTTTAATTTTTGATCTTTAGTTTGTAATAAGATTGCTAAAACAACACCAATTTGTGCAAATGAAGCACCTAATGATAAGCCTAAGATTGGGTCATAACCTAAAGCAGCAATGTTTGACATCATCACTGCGACAAATCCCCAGTGGACACCGAAAATAACGAATACTTGCCAGAAGCTACCAAGTAAAACACCAGCCAATACTGGACTAAAGTTGTAAACAGCTGAAGTAATGGCAGCAAGTGCATTACCAATCCAAGTAGCAAGTGGCCCGATAATTAAGAAAGTCAAAGGAACAACAATCAGTAAAGTAACAAATGGAACTAAGAAAGTTTTTACCACAGTTGGAATCCATTTTTTGCACCATCTTTCAACAACAGAAGCAAACCAAACTGCTAAAATAATTGGAATAACTGTTGAAGTATAGTTCATTGAAATAATTGGAATGCCTAAGAATGTAGCATGAACTTGTGAATGTAAAAATGTTCCGTTAAATAAATCAAATAAAACTTTTTTGCTGCTATTCATTGCTACCATTGCTGGATAACACATTGCAGCACCAATTGTAATGGCTGTAAAGCGGTCTACCTTAAATTTCTTAGCACTAGTAATTGCTAGAATAAGTGGTAAGAAGTAAAAGAAACCATCCCCAATTGCATACAAAACTTCATAAGTACCAGAAGTTTTAGCAAGCCAGCCAAATGAAGCACACATTGCAGTTAATCCTTTAATCATACCTGCTGCAGCCATTGGCCCTAAAATTGGAGTAAAGATACCTGAAATAAGATCGATAGCTTTATCCATTAAACTCATATTGCTATCATCTAAATCGTCATCAGCAACTTGACCGCCACCAGAAAAGCCACCTTCTTTTAAGACTGCTTCATATACGTCAGCAACTTCATTACCAATAACTACCTGATATTGTCCACCAGCTTTAACAACTGTAACAACACCATCAGTATCTTTTAAGGCATCATCATTAGCCTTCTTTTCATCTTTTAACTTAAAACGCAAGCGTGTTGTACAGTGAACCACGCTAATTACGTTGTCTTTTCCGCCAACGTCCTTAATAATTGTTTTTGCTAGAGCATCATAATTCTTAGCCATAGCTTTTTCCTCCCAATAATAAAACCCAAGCTACTCAAAAACTAGAGAACATAAGTGTTCAATGTCTTTCAGTAACTTGGGTTCTTGCCTAATCGAATTAGTAACATACCTAAGTATGAAAATATTTAGTTTTCTTGGCGGTTTGTCACACGCCAAATGTGTAAAACTAGATAGAACTTATCATCTGAATTTAAGGTCCATCCCTTTTTACTATGTAAATAAGTTGCGATCCTCTCAGCCGTATCATAAGCATGATTGTACTTAATCTTCATAAAAGCCAGCAGCGAGTCATCAAGTTCGCCACTTTTTTGATGCTTATTTCTTAAAAGTCTTACCAATAATACTCTTAAGTGAGTAATGAAGCGACTATAATTAAATGACTCTGTATCTAAAGTCATTTGGTATTGATACTGAATAATATCAATAATTCCGCTAATCAACTCAGTAATCTCAACCGTTTCTTGAACTTGATCATTATCAGAAGCTGCATTAACGAAGTGATAAGTCATAAAAATACTTTCACTTGGTGGCAAGTTAACCTTCATTTCTTTATTAATTAAAGCAATGACCCTTTCACTAATCTTATACTCCTTAGGAAAAAGATTCTTAACTTCCCAACGTGTATTAGCAGCACTCATATCAATATGATCTTCAGTTCTGGAAAGAGCAAAGTCAATATGGTCAGCTAAGGCTAAGTATTGAAAATCATTAAACTTCACATTTAAAAGTGGCTCCACCATCTGGATCACCTTATTGGTTAAATCGATGGTTGAAGCATTGATCTCTTTAACTTGATTGACTTCATCTTGATGAGAAGTAGCAGTAAACCGCCTTTCAATTTTGCTCTCATCAATCTTATCGCCTTTCTTTAAGCCAAAGCCCACGCCTTTGCCCAGGACTACTTGTTCTTGGCCTTGATCGTCCTGCACCAAGGCTGCACTATTGTTAAATGTTTTAAGAAATATCATCCGACGAATCACCTTTATATAGAAAAAAGCTACCACAAACTACAATATACACTTTAAGTATATCATCATTATTTGTAGTAGCTCAGACCTGATCGCATCAGTAATCCGCTTATTTACAATAATTATAATAGCGCTTTCATATATTTGTGTCAATAAGTATTTGCATAAAAATACTTATTTTTATGTGAGCAAAAAAAGAGGCCAGACCTTAATGTCTGACCTCTTTTTCTAGTTTTAAACTATTTCTTTATTTTTGACGCTTTTTTCTATCTACGCCTAATCCGAATAAACTACCTACTGTAGCAATTGCTAAACCTAAGATACCAGCTGTATTTTCTGATTTAGCACCAGTTTGTGGCAATGTATTCTTTTCAGCATGGTGATTTTCATTTACAGTAGCTGCCTTTGCAGTGTTGGCTTCAGAATTAGTTTCTGTAGTCTTACCACTATTGTTATCACTTGTTCCAGTAGCGTCTACATAGACCTTAACTGTTACATCTACACTAGAGCCATCTGGATAAGTTACTGTAACAACGCCTGTATGTTCACCAATTGTAGAAATATCTGGTACTTCTTTCCAAGTGTACTTAGTACCTTCTGGCATGTCATCCTTGTTCTTAATTCCTTCTGATGGGTTTGGAACAACACCTGGAGTAGTGTGAATTGGTTGCGGTTCTGGAGTTACATGGTTCGTACCGATAATTACTGTTACGTTAACCTTATCCTTTGAACCATCTGGGTAAGTTACGATTACTGTGCCTGTGGTCTTGCCTGGCTTAGTTACATCTGGAGTCTTTTCCCATGTGTACTTAGTGCCTTTTGGCATGTCATCCTTGTTCTTAATACCCTTTTCTGCTGGTGGTACTACGCCTGGGGTAGTGTGAACATCTTGACCCTCTGGAGTGTACTTATCGGCATCAGTTGGTGTAGTTGGATTGTCAATAATTACTGGAACATCAACTTTATCCTTTGAACCATCTGGGTAAGTTACGATTACTGTGCCTGTAGTCTTACCTGGCTCAGTTACATCTGGGGTCTTCTCCCATGTGTACTTAGTGCCTTTTGGCAGATCATCCTTGTTCTTTATACCCTTTTCTGCTGGTGGCACTACGCCTGGGGTAGTGTGAACATCTTGACCCTCTGGAGTGTACTTATCGGCATCAGTTGGTGTTGTAGTCTTAGTGTAAGCAACTACAACGTTGGTATTTGGTGTGTTAGCATTCACGTTCTTATCAGCTAAAACAACTTTTGCATCTCTACCATCAACGGTTGAAGTATAGTCAGTTACTTGTGGAAC
Organism: Lactobacillus gasseri ATCC 33323 = JCM 1131; assembly: GCF_000014425.1. NCBI lineage: Bacteria > Bacillati > Bacillota > Bacilli > Lactobacillales > Lactobacillaceae > Lactobacillus > Lactobacillus gasseri. Next base: position 1,646,706 of record NC_008530.1, read on the forward strand.
ATTGTATTCTGGCCAAGTACCTTCAGTTGCTCCAGTTGACTTCCAAGTATTGCCATCTCTTACGCCAACAGCCCATGGAGTATCAGCTTCTACATTTTCACCTTCACCGCCACGAACGAAGTGAACTGTTTGAACAATCGTTTCAGTTGTTCCATCAATCTTGTTAACAGTAATTGTACGAACAACGTCTTTGTTCATGTCCTTATTATTTGGATCATATGGAGTTACTGTACTACTCTTTTGGTAAGTAATATGAACTGCTTCACCATTTACTGGTGTGCCGTCTTTGATTGCGGAAGCTGATTGAACTTCAGTTGCTTTAGTTCCATTTACGTATGAATCGTAACCAGAAATTTGTTCTACTGCTGCAGTTGGATATTCTGCTTCGCCGCCTAAAATGAACTTGTTGTTTTCGATCTTACCAACTTCCCAAGCGCCAGTTCCAGTAACCTCTCCAGTTACCAAGTCTTCAACACCGTTTCTACCAAAGTTAACAGTTTGAGTTGAAATTAATTGTTCTTCCTCACCTGGTTTAGTTTGGTAAATATCACGGCTAACGCTTGTAAACATATCCTTGTACTTAGGCTCAGTTGGATTTACACCTGGGGTTGTTGGAGTAACGTCCTTTGTTGCGTGAACTAAGTTAATAACTACTGCTTCATCCTTAGTAGGAATAATTACATTTTCTGGCAATGTTTGATCTGCAGCTAACTTGTAACCTACTGGAATGGTTAAGTTAGTCTTGGCATTAGTACCTGGCTTACCACTTACAACAATTGGATTACCAACATTCTTCTTGTCAATAGTGTCATAGAATTGATAACTTACAGTTACATCTGCAACTGGAGTTTCACTTTGTTGGTAAGTAATATGAATTGCTTCACCATTTACTGGTGTGCCGTCTTTGATTGCGGAAGCTGATTGAACTTTAGTTGCTTTAGTTCCATTTACGTATGAATCGTAACCAGAAATTTGTTCTACTGCTGCAGTTGGATATTCTGCTTCGCCGCCTAAAACGAACTTGTTGTTTTCGATCTTACCAACTTCCCAAGCGCCAGTTCCAGTAACCTCTCCAGTTACTAAATCTTCAACACCGTTTCTACCAAAGTTAACAGTTTGAGTTGAAATTAATTGTTCTTCCTCACCTGGTTTAGTTTGGTAAATATCACGGCTAACGCTTGTAAACATATCCTTGTACTTAGGCTCAGTTGGAGTTACGCCTGGAGTTGTTGGAGTTACAGATTTAGTACCATGCTTAAGAGTTACAGTTAAAGCTGCTGGATTCTTCTCAGTAATAGTTTCAGCTACAGGGTAATTTCCTGCAACAACCCAGCCTTTAAGAGCACTATTATTCTTCAAATCGTTATTAATTTGATTCTTAATTTCTTCAGCAGATACTGTAGCTGGATTATCAGAAGGGAATGTACCAGTAAATGCATCTGCAGTAGTTGCTAGCTCTTGACCCTTTTCATCAACATATTTAATAGCTTGCGTGAAGCTTTCTTCAGTTGGCGATACCGCCTTGTATGTTACAGTTACGGTCTTACCATTTTGTGGTGTTGCATAACCATCAATTTCTTTGGTAGTAATAGTTGCTACAGGGGCTTGAGTACCTTTTTCACCGTTAACATATGAATCAAATCCTGAAATTTGTTCAACATTCTTAGCGGAGAATTCAGCAGAACCAGCTTCTGGAGTCCATGCTACCCAAGTAGTTTTACCAGTTACAGGATTGTAATAGCCAGCATTGCCATTAGCATCTTTACGTACATAATGAACCGTTTGTGTTTGATCAGCAATTGCTGCATGACCAGTTCCAGAAACATCGTACTTAATTGTACGAGTTACATCCATATTCATATCTTTGTTAGAAGGATCATATGGAACTGGAGTAGAGTCTTGAGCAACATACTTAACATCAATCATCTTGACGGTATTTGGACCAACAGAACTTTCAGCAGCAACTTTAGCTTCTGTAGTCTTTACGCCATCAATCATGTAGTCATAGCCTTGCGGAGCAGTAGCAATGTCAGTGTATTCTGCCCAAGTACCAGTCTTATCAGAAGTTAATTTGTTAGTAGTTGTGTTGTAAACGTACCAAGTACCTTCTGAGCCTTCCATGATCTTGCCAGTATATTGATCAAGCACACCAGTCCGACCAAATGTAATAGTTTGCTTTTCAGTATGATCAATTGCTGAATTGTCAGTCTTATAAACATTAATTGTACGAGTTGAAGTAGTGAACAAGTCTTTGTATTCAGGATTATCTGGAGTAACGCCTGGTTCACCTGGAGTTACTGTGTTCTTAACTAATTTAACCGTAATTGTATTATTGTCAGTTTGATCACCTGGATAAGTAAAGCCTTCAGCAATCTTCCAACCAGCTGGAATATTATTGTCAATATTAGCCTTCAAAGTTGAAGCCTTTAAGCCTTCCTTCTTGTTGAAGTCAAAGGTCAACTCATCTTTACCATTCTTAGTCTTTAATGGTGCGTTATTAGTACTATCAACATACTTAACAATTACTTGAGCGTTGTAATCAGAATCATCATGTTGTTTTTGACTTTGCTTTAATGGAACTATAATTTCAGCTGGTTGAGAATTAATGTTATTCTCGGCAGCTGGGTAAGTATAACCATCAGCAATGCTGTAGTTATTTGGCAAGTTACCATCAATTGCGCTCTTTAATTGATCAGCAGTTAAGCTTGATCCCTTAGCAATATCAGCAATAGTATGACTTGCTACTTCTTGACCATTAAATTGGTAAGAAATTCTCTGACTAAAGCTAGTCTTCTGATCATCTGGCTTATCAGTATTTGAATCAGCAACCACATTAATATTAGCCTTGACGTCTAAGTAAGTACCATCGTTAAAGCTAATCCGAACTGTTCCTGTAACATTATTCTGAATATCTCTAGTAGATGGCATACCGTTTGGAGCCCAAGTCATTGCAAATTGACGACTATTATCAGTACCTTCAATGTAAGCTAATACTTGAGGTGCATTTGGATTGATATTTTGACCATTCCAACCTGCTTGTCCAAGATCAGTAACGTTAATTAACTTACGGAATGCATCTTGGGAAATACCACTAATATCTTGACCTTGTTTGTAAGTTTCAGTAGCACCAGTTGTTGCACCATAAATATTACCAAAGACATTAATCCAGTTAGGATCAGAACCAAAGATTTCCTTGGCTGTACCTGTTAAATGAATAGTTGCACGAGTCTTAGAGTTACCTGGAAGATTGTCGCCTTCACCAGTACGTTGATCAGTAGATGAATTAGTTTGTTGTGATGCTAATGATGAACCAGTTTTATCGCCATAGTTAGCTACATTAGTATTAGGCTCCCTGTTTTCCATCCACTTAGTAGTTACATCATTAGCAGAGAATGATTCTGGAGCTGAAGCGCCATTGTTTAATGTAGGGTTACCATGCTTCTCCGTGATCTTGTAAGTATTACCTTCTAGCTTGTAGGTTACCCAATCAGTAGCATTCCATTCACTATCTTCATTCTTAAATGTAATTTCAGTAATTGCTGGAACTGGAATATTTTCAACACTGCCATCAGTGGTCTTGTGAGCAGTATAAGTACCAATTGTGTAGCTTGTAGTTGTGTTGGTACCATAAATAATCTCAGTATCACCTGGTATACCAACAGTTACTGGAACGTATACCGTAGTACCAGGTTGATTATTCTTGCCAGGAACTGTAACTTTAATTACTTGAGTTTCAGGTTTATCTGGGAATGGCTTTGGATCAGTACCATTGTCTCTCCAAGTAATAGTAGTACCTTCTGGTAAATTATTTGGATTATGAATACCATCACTTGGCTTATAAGTGTTATTAGTTGGATCGCTTGGTTTAGTTACATTTTGTGGCTTTACAACAACAACTGTTGCAGTTGCATGATCAACAGATGGTCTTTCAGCAGTATTATCTGGATAAGTTATAGTAACTGGAATAGTTACAACACCAGTATCTGAACCACTTGGAATAGTGTAAGAAACTTTACCAATGTTTGGATCAACTTCTGCACCTGCTGGAGCATTATCACCAAGTTTATAAGTTGGTTTTACTGAATCTGGAAGGGTTGGGGTGTAATGAACATCAGTAGTTACCGTTTGACCAGGTCTACCACCAATTGGATTGTAGCTTGGTTCATATTTATCAGCATCATTTGCTGTTGGAACCACCTTAATAGAATTATCTTTAGTTACAACGTTTAAGTAAGTCTTTTTACCTGAAGCGTACTCATCATCAAAAGTCAACTTAATAGTTGCATTAGTGTCACCAAGACTAGGAGCAGGTGCCCAAGTAGCTGTGTAATGAATATTAGCGTGAGCTAAAGAACTAGTGTCAATTAATTCTCTTGCTTGTTCGTCAGTTAATTCTTGACCAACAACTACTTCAACTGGAGTAGAAACATCTTTAGCAGTAGCACCAGCTGCTGGAATTGTTAATTTGTTGCTATTAACTTCTGTACCATTAACTGTAACTTGAACAGTACCATTCAAGTTTTCACTTGCTGAAGGAGTAGTTACAACAGTTGAAGGAGCACTTCCTTGCCATTCAATAGTTGCATTACTCTTCTCCACAGCAGTTGGTTCACTAACAGTTTCTTTACCTTCTGCATCAGTATTAATTGTGTAGTGGTTAATCTTTGAAACAGCATCCCCAGCATTAAGAACTTGTGAATGATCGGAAGTTTCATGAGCCTTAATTGATGAAATATCAGTAACAACTTCGTAAGCACCTGTTACCTTACCATTTTCGTCTTTAGTAATTGTACCAGTATGTGTACCGTCACCAATGTAAACTGGAACATTCACAACATCCTTAGTACTGTCTGGATAAGTTACTTCAACTGGAACTAAAACTAGACCAGTTTTACTATTTTCACTTGTTGGTGCAATCGTTAATTTACCACTATCAGGATCAACAGTTACAAATCCTTGACTAGCATCACCCTTGGTATATTTTGTACCTTCTGGAGCTTTACCATCTGGATTAATAGTAATGTTACCCTCTTGGCTAGTGACATATTTTGGATCTTCGCTCTTAGACTCACCTTGCTTAACATTCATTGGATCATAAGCAGGTTGATATTGATTGTTATCTATTAAGTCACTACCAAATTTAACACCATTAGTATTCCACCAGCTAAAGTGATTAATAAACTGTTGCAATGCATCAGAATCATGCTGAACAGCACCATTTGCAAATTCTCCGCCATCAGCTAAGGTGACAGTATTAGTACCACCAGCAGTATTTGCAGCATTGCCAGAACCGTTCATGTATTCAGAACCATATGTATATGGTGGAAGAACCGTATTGCTTGCATCAAATCCTTTACCCTTAGCACGGAAAGCATACGAGTTAGTACCACCTTGAGATAGGTTACTTAAAGATTTAATTTGCCAAGTTACAGGATTACTTTCCCCTGCAGGAATCATCGTCAATGGAGTAAAGCCATTTGCAGTTGAATTAGTAATAGTTATCTGGTTAGTATTACTTGGGTTAGCAGCTGCTTCAAGGTGAACTAAGTAGCCAGCTTTATGACCCTCAGAATTTCTTTCTAAATCAATATATTTAGCATCCGTGAAGTTCACATAATTATAACTGCTAGTTCCCCACATAGTAAGTAAACCTGGCCAACTTTCACCGTACTTACCAGCCTTAGCCAAAGTATATTGGTCTGGTAAAAGTGAAGAATAAGCTGAATCATGCAAGATCAAACTACCACCATTAACTTCAAAGTGATAAGTTTGACCGTTACCACTAGTCGGACCCATGGCAACTAATGGCGAGTCAGAATCGTTAACACCAGCACGAATCACCTTAAGAATAGCATCTTTACCAACCCGTAAGGTACTATCCGTAATATTACCAGTTGAGTCTAGGTTAATCGGTGCATAAGCACGGAAGCCCTTTGTATTAATCTTGGTGTTGATGTTTAATTGTGAACCATCTTGTAAATCAAGGTGACTACCATTCATAATTGCCATTGAACGGCCAGCACCAAGATCCATGTTGACAACTGCGCCGCTTTCTAAGCGAGTTACACCAACTGTAGCAGCATCAATATCTTGAGTTCCAGCACCTTTATCAAAGTAAATACCGCCAAAGTTAGCAGATTCACTACTAATATTTAATGTAGCGCCACTCTTAACAACTGCATTACCATTAGTAATTTCAAAAGCAGTTGTATCACCTTTTTGGTTATTAACATTAATAGTAGTTGTTCCATCTAATACACTTAAACTATTAACTTTGAATAAAGCGCCAGAAAGAGAAAGAGTGCCACTTAATGAAGTAGAACTAGCACTATCTCCTACTAGTTTACTATTAAAATTGTTAACCCCACTAAAGTTAGCATTTACCGCACTTGAAAGAACACGATTAGTATCAGTAGTTGAAGTAACATTCTTAAATGTCACAGCATTTTTAGCAGCATTAACGGCTGAAAGGCTGCTAAAATCAAAGATACCCTTTGCACCAGTTGAGCCAATTGTTACGTTATCTAAGGTAATATTCCAGTTATTGTTTTCAATTGGAGTGGTATTAGTTTGATTATTTCTATGTAAAGGTAACTGCATTTTGACCAAAGTCTAATTGATGACCTTTACCTTCAATAGTAACTGCACGAGCACTACCAGTATTGTTAACATTTAAATCAGATGCACTATGTTGACTAAAGTCAATATTATTGCTCAAAACAATATGACCTATATTTGCATCTTTTAATGCGTTAATAAAGCTACTAGTATCAGTAACATTTTGAGTTTGATCATTAGATCTAGTAGTTGCTGAAGTGGTAGTCACATTTTTTTGTGTTCTTAAGGCATTAGCAGCTACTCGTTCTTGGTTATTATTAGTAGTTGCTTTTGCCAATTGTAATTCAGTAGTTTCTACTTTTTTATTATCACTAACTTTTGCAGTTTCAGTTTTTGTCGTTTCAGCTTTTGTAGCTGCAGCTGCAGTTTCTGACTTTACTTCATTATTGGCTACAGTCTTTGCCTTAGTTGACTGATCAACTTGATTATTATTGAGAGCAGCTTGCTTTTCAGCTTCAGTATTAGCTTGCTCCTTATTAGCTTCAGAAGCCTCATTATTTGATGTTAATTCAACTTTAGGTTTTGAATTAGCATTGACATCAGCCGCCTGAACTTTCTCACTATTAGACATTCCCATAAAACTGAAACCAATTAAAACAGAAGCTGCTCCAACAGTGAATTTTCTCATTGAAAATCTTTCCTTCTTTGGTTCCATTTTACGAAGACGCTCTTGATAATTTTTTCTTGATAGCATATTATTGCCCTTCCCTTCAATAATATCAGCGTTAAATCGTATATTAATAAATAGCACTTTTGCTATTTGCTCAAAGAACAAATGTTACTGAATGACCAATATTTAAAAGTTATTGCTTAAAAATCTGTATTTCTCACACTCAAATTTAACATCCGTTGTCTTTATTATAACACCTGAGATGATATATGAACTGCTTTTTTCTTAATATAATAGTGTCTTTCGCTATTTTACTAATTAAATAAATCACAAGTTAAGACTTTTTAGTTACCGTTATTAAACAAAAGCCATTATGAATTTAATTAGCCAGGGCTTTTAAAGATTATTATGTTTTGCTTATCAATTCACTATATTAATTTAGAGTAAAACATCAGTTATATATAATCTGTGTCAAAATATCATATATGTATATACTTTATTATTCAGTTTCTAGTCATTTGCTATGAAATTAATTTTTATTTTCCTTATAAAAATCAAGGCCAATATAAAAAGCTGCTCAAAACGAGCAGCTTAATCTTTTTATCTACTAATGCTATCAGCACGGCCTTTATAATCACCGTTTTCAGTTCCGATAATTAATTCTTCGCCTTCTTTAATAAAATCTGGTACAGTTACGACTAAACCAGTATCCATTGTTGCAGGTTTACCACCGCCAGCAGCAGTGGCACCCTTGATTTCTGGTTGAGTTTCTTTAACGGTCATCTTGACAGTAGATGGTAAGTTAATTCCGATTAGTTTCCCCTCATCAGTAAATTTAAGATCTACATCAATATTAGGCATCAAAAACTTAGCTTCTGCTGCCAGATGTTCCTTAGGAATTAGATATTGTTCATAAGTATCAGTATCCATAAAAATAAAGTTCGCGTCATCATCATAAAGGTATTGTGCTTTCTTTAAAGCAACGTTAACTAACTCCACCTTTTCACTTGGACGCATTGTTTTGTGAACAACAGCTCCACTCATTACGTCCCGCAGGTCCATTTGCATAACCGTGTTACCCTTACCAGGCTTGTGGTGGTTACTCTTTAATACTTCAATTAACTTGCCATCTTGGTTAAAAATCATACCCTTTTTTAATTCAATTGCTTGCATATTTTCTCCCTAAAATTTTCTAATATACATATCGCTGATCTCATGATTACCATATTTTTTAATAATCATGTCAGCTCTCTTCTTAGTTGGTTCGATATAGTCATGTAAATTCTTCAAATTAACATCACGCCAGACTCTTTTGGCAAAATTATCCGCTTGTTCAAGTGGTACGTTAGCCCACTTATAAAAGAAATTATCTGGATTATTGCGATTAATCTCAAGCATTAAATGGTAGCGATCAAGATACCATGTTTCTAAATCGTCTTCGCTTGCATCCAGATAAATTACATAATCAAAAAAGTCACTTGGCGGAGCTTGCCCGTCTGGAGGCACCTCCAGCAGGTTGATTCCCTCAACTACTAAGATATCAGGAACGCTGACATATCCCAATTCATTAGGCACCAGATCAGAAATTTCCTGTGAGTATAGTCTATATGGTACTCTTTCTTTACCAGCCTTAACACTTGCTAAAAAAGTATAAAAGGCATCCCAGTTAAATGACGATGGGAAGCCCTTTTGATCCATTAAGTTTTTAGCTTTAAGTTCTGCATTCGACATTAAAAAACCATCAGCAGAAACCTGGGCGATTGTTTTCTCTGGTTCAAGGCGTTCAAACAAGCGAGTTATTTTCTTTGCAAAAGTAGATTTCCCTACAGCAACAGACCCAGTTACTCCAATGATAAATGGTATTTTTTGCCATTTTTCATTATAAAAGGTCTGTTTGGTGCGATAAACTGCATTTTTTTGGCTCATATTGTACTGAAGATTCTTCATCATGAAAATCTCCGCACTGAATTCATCGCTTGGAGGGATTAGTGTCTGCCACTTCTCAGGTGTCAGATGTGTAAATTGCTCTTGCATAAAAAAGCCGCCTTCCTTCTGCCTTGTTCCTAGTATTTTTACATTGTTCAGCCTATCATATATATTGAGAGAAAGAAAAGAAGATATCTATGAAAAAATTAATTCTTTTTGGTGATTCCCTACTTGCAGGGTATACTGATGGACGCGCAACTAATATTGTAACTCAAGGACTGCAAGAAAAATTACCTAAATTTACAATTATTAATAATTCTGTGCCTGGGACAACTACTGAAGAGGCAATTGATTTCTATGAATTGCGGATTAAACCTTTTAAATACGATCTAGTCATTCTAGCCTTAGGCACCAACGATGCCAACATGCAGTTTGGTTTAAGTGCGGGAAGATATGCGCATAACCTACAAGTATTGGTTGATTTAATTGGGGCTGACAAAACATTATTAATGGGACCTTCCTATACTAATTGGAAAATTGCTCAAGATCAAGCCTGGCCTAAAACTTTACAATTTGAATTAGTTGCTCAAGAATGCCATGTTGAAAATAAAATTCCATTTTTAAATTTTGCCAAAGTAATGCGGAAGACCGGTCACCCCAATAAACTGTTGCAAAAAGACGGAATTCACCTAAATAAAGCAGGAAACAAATTACTGATTGAAAAATTAGCAGATCTAGTTGAAGAAAAAGAAATGGTTACTGCATCATAAAACAAGCATCCCGGTGTTGGGATGCTTGTTTGTATTTTGATATTTTTATTCAGTTACTTCTTGTTTTCTTAATTCATTTTGTTCAGCAACTCTAAAGAATGGCAAATAGATAAAAATACCAATAATGATTAAAATCACTTCAAAAATAATATTTCTCCAATCCATTGAACTCATATATGCCTGGAAGAAGAACGGTGTAAATGAAGGATCTACAATATAGCCCATTCCAATCCAGTGTAAACTCTCAGCAATATAAGTAAGAATAATATTAATAATTGGAGCAATCAAAAATGGAATACCTAAAATAGGATTAAAACAAATTGGTGTACCAAAAATTACTGGTTCATTAATACTACAGATTCCAGGAATAATTGATAATTTGCCTAATGCACGATATTTTTCTACCTTACTTCTCATCATTAAAATTACTAAAGCAAGTGAATTACCAGATCCACCTAAGACGGCAATTCTAAACATCTGTAAATTCATTAAATGAGTAGGTGCTAATCCCTTTGCTACTAAAGCAGCATTAGCACCAGTAGCTGCGATACCAGTCGCAAAGACAATTGGGAAGATTACGTTACTTCCGTTAACACCAATTAACCATAATAAATTCCCTAAAGTTACAATTAAAATATAACCCCATAAACTGTTAGCTAAAAATGTAGCTGGAGTCAAACACTTCATAATGAAGGTAGTGAAATCAGTATGCGTTATGCTAACCAAAATTAAGTTAGCACCATAGAAAATAAAGATATTTGCTAATAACGGTATTAAGGAATTAATAAAGTTGGCAACCATTGGGGGAATTGATGCTGGCAACTTTATCTTCAACTTGCTCTTTTCAATCCTGCGGTCAATTTCAACAGCTAATAATCCAATGATAATTGCAACAAATAGTCCATTTGTTCCTAAGTTATTAAGACTAATCTTATTATTCTTATCAACAGTAGTTGCAACCATTAAAAAGGTAACTAATGAGATCATCCCATCAGTAGCAGGATGAAGCCGACGATATGACTTACTCAATTCATATGCAATACCAAAAGCACAAATCATACCAAAGATTCCCATGGTCATATTATATGGGATAGTTATTTGAGCATAATGTGCGACAGCCCAATATTTCCAACCAGCAAGCCATTGCATAAAAATATTAGCAGTTCGTGGATTATATCTATCAAGTACAATTGGTGGATTAGCAACAATTAAGAAGAATGAACCAATTACCAAAAATGGCAATCCGAAAAGCATACCATTTGATATAGCTTGTAAATGCTTTTCATTTCCAAGTTTTTGTCCAATAGGCGTTAAAACTTTATCCAATTTAGTAATCAGTGAATCTTTTTTAGCAGTAGTTTCAGCCATTAGAGATCACCTATTTTCCTTACTAAAGATAAATACAACTTAAATTTGATATGGATTGAACTTGAAAGCATTAGGTATGACTTTACTGTCATCCCAATTTTCTCTAATTTTGTGGTATTCATCCCAATAGTCATTGTCCACTTTTAATTGTGGAGTAACTTTAGAATCCACTTCTAGAAAATGCATGCTTCCTCTTCCCATCTTTTTACCACGAGTAGTGTGCTTGTCTAATGCATAATCTGGAATTTCAGGAACATAACCTAGAGCAAAATTCTTAATAATGATATTCTTAAGTAAATCAGAAGAACGATCCTTAGTTGATTCACATAAGTAACGAATTGCATGAACAAACATCATGGCACGATCCGGCTCATTGTAACTAAAGTTTTGTCTCATTTGATTTAGACTATTAATCAGAATTGGAGCTTGTGGATTTCCCATTCCTATATCTTCAACTGAAATAGCTTGAAGTCTACGCCATAGTTTTTCTTCCATTTGCGGAGAAGAAATATACATTTCGTAAGCAAATTCACATGCTGCTCGCTCCTTGCCTTTTCTGATTGATTTTTGCAATGCAGAGATAACTTCATCAGCTGCTAATCCGTTTCTGGTTCTAGTTCTAGCCCAAGGATCAGCTAAAAATTCTTTATCTCTATTTTGTGGTACTTCATTTTTCTTAACATCTTTTTCTGACATCGTGAGTCCTTCTTTCAAACTATAGGAGAAAACAATGAATATTCAAACTATTAGCGAAAAGTTTCAACTAAATACTGATGAACAAAAAATATTAATTTATATGAATCAACACCGTAATGAAATTAAAAATATCAATATTCGTGAACTCGCCAAACGAACATTTACCTCTCCTAGCTTTATCGTTAAGACCTGTAAAAAGATGAAGCTTTCAGGATATTCAGAATTGGTCTTTCTAATCGCAGATGCACCAAATTTTCCTAATAATACTGAAAACGACTTAAAAGTAGAGTCATACGTAAAGCCTTTTTCCAACTTGATGGATAAGCATAAAGACTCAATGATCATGATATTGGGTAGTGGATACTCTCAAAATATTGCTAATTATATGAGTGAATATCTTAATTTGAATGGCTTTCGCTGTACATCCAATTCGCATCTTGAGATGCTTAGAAAGCATAAGAACACTTTAATAATTATCATCAGCAATTCTGGAGAAACAAAGCGACTGGCTGAACTTTGCATACAAGCTCAGAAAAATAATCGTGATGTTATTTCCTTTACAGGAGATAAGAATTCAACAATTGCAAAACACTCAACGCTTGCAATAAGTTCAGATACTTTTAATCCCACATCTTTTGACAGCCATTACCCTCAGCTGTTTTTTGGTCTAACACTCATCTATTTTGAATTATTAATGAGTAACTTTTTGTCTAATTAGGTACCTTCTTAAGACAATTCTTATACTACTGTGGTTTTTAACAATTTTGAATACTTTTCTCTGTTTTGAAAACATGTTTCTATTTTGAAAAACATTTTTATTCAGACATGTAAAAAAGCATCCCAACAACGGGATGCTTTTTTACACACTACTCTACATACAAAGCCTGCTTGCCTTGTTGATTATAGCTAGCTTCTATTTTCTTTAAACTTACCTTTTTATCTTTAACGCCGTAAGGGTCATTTACGTAAACAATTCCCTTCTTTTTATTATATCCAGTAACTACGCATGCATGAGAAGAAGGCGTCACATTAACTTTTCCCTGCTTAGTCTGCCATGTCCGCATATCGTTTACCCGGTCATATTTTAAAGTCGTAATAATCATTACTGGATGTCCATTAGAAACCAACTTCAACACCCTAACAAAATCATTGCCAGTATAATTACGAATTCTCTTAGTATACTTCTTAGCAACATCATAGAGCGGTTCATTATAAACGCACCACCCTGCGTTTTCAATACTCATATAACCAACAAAACCAACATGAGGATTACCACGATAATCATTGCCAATAAAAGAGGAAACATGCTTAATGTTAGAAGACAATTCTAGTTTACTTACATTAATACCATAATATTTTAGAAGCATTGACAGTGACGTAACTTCGCAGCCATTCGGCAAATCCGGTAATTGCTTTTCTAAAGGAACATTTATTTTTTGCTCAGGTCTTAAAGTCAACCAGTCATACTCATTTTGGATTTTTTCAAAATTAAGGGCAATCCCAATTACCCCACCTGTAATTAGTATTAAAATCCCATATAAGATCTTTCGTCGACGTCGATATTTTTTTGCTTTGCTTATTCTTTTCATGCTGAATATTCTAATGGTTGATTATCAGAAATGTCAAAACGCAAATTAATTTAACAAAGGAAGAATTAAATAGATTTCATTTATGTTGTGTTTTTAGCATAAGAATTAAATGAACTTCATTTATGTTCAAAATGCGTGGTAAGAATTAAATTAATTTGCATACAACTGGCTACTAAAAGAGCAATAAATTTAAATAACCCACAAAAAATGGAATGCCAAATTGGCACTCCATTTTTATTTATTCACATAAGTTTTCTCGTCTAAATCATCAAACAGTGGACTCTTCTCGCCTGTATAGATCAAGTCAAGTTTATACATTGCACGTGAAGTAATCGTGTAAAGTAATTGCGTTTCATCAAGTTGGTGATAATTATCCCTTGAAACATTCCAAGCAATTACTGCATCAAATTCAAGTCCTTTAGCTAAATATGATGGCATAACTAAAGTTCCAGGTACTAAACGCTGGTTAGCTGATCCAATCAAAGTTGCCTTAATTTTTCTTTCTTTCAAAACCTTAGCTACTTCTTGCGCTTCAGCCAAAGTCTTAGTAATGATCGCAGTCGTTAACTTTTGCTCATCATTTTCTACTAAGATATCTTCTAAAGCATTAAATTCTTTTTCAAGACTATCACGTTTATAAAAAGCAGGTTTAGGACCACGTCTGTCAAAGGCTTCAATCTTTTCACCTTGCCGCAAAATTTGCTTAGTAAAGTTTGTCAATTCCTTAGTTGACCGATAAGACTTGGTTAATTGAACAACATCAGTCTTTTCTGGATCAAACAACTTAGAAATCTGACTTAAAAGTGTCTTGCTTTCATCTTTAGTAAAGATAGCCTGGTTTAAATCTCCCAGCATCGTAAACTTAGCTCTTGGGAAGTTGTACTTAAGGTAAGCTAACTGGAATGGCGTATAATCCTGAATTTCATCAATAAAGGCATAACGCATTTCATAATCAGTTCTACGGCCTGTTACTAAATCATACAAGTACAAGTATGGTGAAATGTCAGCCATCTTAATCTTGCCATTTCTGAATCTATCCTTAACATTTTCAATATGTGCTTCCCACTCTTCCTGGCTGATATCCCACTTACTTAAGTCAATCAACTTCGGAACAGCACGCAAGAAGCGCAAGTATTGTGCCCGAATATTTAAGAAACGGTTCTGGTGAATCTTACGGCTAACTTGCTTTAATTGCTTAATTACAATTTTACGAGCTAAGAAATGTTCTTCTTTAGCACTTGATTCAAATTCTTGGTCTGGACGATCATATAACTTATTCAATTGTTCTTGATCTAACGATTCAATCGTCTTATCAACCCAGGCCTTCTTCGTTTCTGGCTCAATTCTTCTATTTAAGCTATTAATTAAACTTTCTTTTGTAGCTTCAATTCTATTTCTTAAATGGTAATTTTCGTTGAAGCCATAGTAAATTTCCTTGATCTTTTCCTTATCGAAAAATGGTCTCTTCTTATTCTTGAAATAAATATTTTTAAAGATTAAACCATTCTTTTCAAGGTGCTTAGCATAGCGAGTTACCGCATTAAAGAATTGCAATGAATCTTTTAAGTTAACGATCTTGTCATTTTGTTCATTATCTTCGAATTGTTCGAATAAATTTTCAACATTCATCCCTGGAACACGGCGCGAAACAAATTGCCAGTAAGTCATTTGCACCATATTTTGCTCACCCATTTCAGGTAGAACATTTTTAACATAATCGTTGAACAATTGATTAGGGCTAAACATAATAACATCGCTAGAAGTTAGATTGCCGCGATAACGGTAAAGCAGGTACGCAACACGTTGCATAATAGCTGAAGTCTTACCCGATCCAGCTGCCCCTTGAACAAATAAAAGGTCTGCACTAGTATTTCTAATAATCTTATTTTGCTCGCGCTGAATCGTTGTTACGATCGACTTCATCTGTGTAGAAGATTTTTCATTTAAGACGTTTAAAAGCATTTGATCCCCAATTGATTCATTGGTATCAAACATATTAGTAATCTTACCATCTTCAATTAAGAATTGTCGCTTCTTAGTCATATCAACGGTTTGTACACCATCAGGGGCATTATAAGAAACTTTACCTAATTTGCCATCATAATAAATAGAAGATATCGGTGCACGCCAATCATAAATCAAAAAGTGATCTTCTTTATCTGCAAAAGACCCTAAGCCAATATAAATTGTTTCAGGATCTTCATTAGGTTCTTGGAAATCAACTCTAGCAAAGTACGGTCTCTTCTCTAGCCGCTGCAAAGTTGATAATTGCTTAGCAGAATGTTGCCAGGCATTTTGACGTTCTGCTAGCATTTGTTGTTGCTGGTGAATGGACAAGGCAGTATCCATTGAAGTTGAATAGCCATCATAATCTAGTTTTACATCATCAAAAAAGTGCGAATTAATATTTTGCGCTTCATTTTGCGCATGTTCAATTGAATGATCTAACTCGCTTTCTTTCTTTTTAATTAAGCCTAGAACTTCATCTAAATGTTTTTGTTCTTTTCGTTGTTCAGTTTCTTTTACCAAAATTAAGTCACCTATTTCTAGTATTAGTAAAAACTTTGCATACTATTTTATCATATGTATACGCTTTCTAAAAGGATTTACAACTTTGAGAAAGTCTCAATTATTATTTAGTCTTTTCTTAACTAATTAGTTTTATAATTAAATAAAATTAGCTAGCGAGATGAAAAAGTGAAACGATTTTTTAAAAGCATTCTAGTTCTAGCTCTTCTATTTATTGGGCTCAATTTTGCTTATCAAAAGACTGCGCCAGAAATTGAAAAAACTTTTGGAACTAGAAACCCACTCCCATATTTAACAGCCAAAGTACAACAATTTATTTCACCTGAAAAAATTCAAAATGATGATACAAATGCCGACAGTTCCAAAGGCCATACTTTTGAAACTAACTCTGCATCTGTTTATCTTGACCTCTCTGATCCCACCCTCAGGCAAGCTACAATTGATGGAATCAATATTTGGAACAATACAGGGGCCTTTAATTTCAAAATTACGAATGACAAAAATAATGCCAAAATCATCATTAAAGCAATGAATGATGGACAGACTAACGCGGCTGGTTTAACTGATACGCAATATAATTCCCTAACAGGGCACTTAATTAAAGCAACTGTCCGTTTAAATTCATATTACCTTTTAAATCCAAGTTACGGCTACAACCACGGCCGAATCGTCAACACAGTTGAACACGAATTAGGACATGCAATTGGGTTAGGCCATAAGAATGGTATTTCCGTCATGTATCCACAAGGATCTTTTTACACAATTCAGCCAAGCGATGTCGAAGATGTTAAAAAATTATACCAAGAACAATAAGAGCGATTCTACTTTTGAGAACCGCTCTTATTTTGTGTTTTTCTTTTTTAATTGGTGTTGCTTTTTAAAATAAGGAATCCAGAAAGTTATGACATAACCTACTGCAATGCCTACAAAAGTCCAAACCATAATATTTTTAACAAATAAACCAATAAACAAACCAATTAAGCCAAAAATTCCAATAATAAATGATTGATCTAGCTGCTTCATACTTATTTCCTCATTTCTATCTTAACTATAACAAAATTATCTTATTATAAGCATATTTTTAGACTTACTTTGTCTTGCATTTTATACTATATATTATAAATATTTTTAGCTATTAATTCTTACGTATACTAATAGTTAAAAACTATACAATTAAGAAAAATATATTTTGATAAAAGAAAGGAATGGTATATCCTTTATGGATAATCAGAAACAACCTCCCTCGTATTCTCAAACAACAAACGAGTTATTTTCAGATTTAGAAACAAGTTCTACTGGCTTAAGTGAGCCAGAAGCCCAGCGACGGTTAAAAAAATATGGACCTAATGCTCTAGCTGAAAAGCCACCAAAATCAACTTTAATGATGCTCAAAGAGCAAATCATTGATCCGATGATTTTGATCTTATTAGGAGCAGCTGCTTTTTCTGCAATTTTAAATGAATGGGTAGAAGCCAGCGTAATTTTCTTTATTGTTGTCGTTAACTCAATCATTGGAATTATCCAGGAGAAAAAAGCGCAGTCTTCTCTAGCCGCCCTCAAAACAATGAGCGCACCAACTGCTACAGTTATGCGTGGCGGTATTGAAAAGATCATCCCTGCTAGCGAGTTAGTTATTGGGGACCTGGTTTTTCTAGCTAGTGGCGATATGGTTCCAGCTGATCTACGCTTAATTCAGTCTGCTAACTTAAAAATTGCAGAAGCCGCTTTAACTGGTGAATCCATTGCTAGTGAAAAGAATGCGGAAGCTGTGCTTTCAGCAGATTGCCCTCTAGGTGACAGAAAGAACATGGCTTATACTTCTTCAATTGTTACCTACGGACGAGGAAGCGGAATTGTAACTAAAACTGGAATGGACACCGAAATTGGTCAAATCGCTGGCATGCTTGAAAATGATGATGCTGGTGATACTCCATTAAAGAGAAAACTTAATGCAGTAGGCAAAGTCTTGACCATTATTGGCTTAATTATCTGCGTTTTAATCTTTGCAATTGGGGCCCTTTATGGTCGTCCACTTTTACCACAATTTTTAGTAGCAATTTCTTTAGCAATTTCAATTATCCCAGAAGGTTTACCAGCAACTGCAACCATTATTATGGCGCTAGGCGTGCAGCGGATGGCTAAGCAACATGCTCTAATTAAAAAGTTACCCGCTGTTGAAACTCTAGGCAATGCGACAGTTATTTGTTCTGATAAAACAGGAACATTAACGTTAAACAAAATGACTGTAACTCATTTAGCTAATGGGGATGATTTTCTTAATAAAAAAATTCTAGCTCTTACCAACAATTAATGTATGCAGCTAGTCTGTGTAATGACGCCAGCTTTAATTTGGATAAACCTCAAGAAGTAATTGGTGATCCTACTGAAGGTGCACTTCTTCCTTTAGTGCAAGATTTTGGTTATTCAGCTCTTAGCCTAAAAAAAGAATATCCAAGACTCAGCGAATATCCTTTTGATTCCATTCGCAAGCGAATGTCAACAATTCATGAAATAAACAATGAATATGTTGCTTACACAAAAGGTGCGCTTGATGAATTATTGCCGCTTTGCGACTATATCCTTACAAGTAATGGTACACGTAAGTTAACCAAGGCAGATCAAGACAATATTCTCGCCTTATCGCATAAGATGTCTGATCAAGCATTAAGAGTCTTAGGTTTTGCCAGCAAAAACATGCTAAACCTACCTCAAGAAGATGAAAATATTGAAGAACATTTAGTCTTCTTAGGTGCAGTTGGCATGATTGACCCCGCTCGAGACGAAGTTAAGGCATCAATTAAGATGGCCCGTGAAGCGGGAATTAAGACCATTATGATCACAGGTGACCACAAAAACACAGCAGTTGCAATTGCAAAAAACTTAGGCATTTATACTAATGGAAACACTGTTATTTCAGGTACTGAATTAAACGAAATGACAGATAATGAACTAGATCAAGCAGTTAAATCTGCTACTGTTTTTGCTCGTGTTTCACCTAACGATAAATTAAGAATCATTCAAAGCCTAAAACGAAATGATGAAGTAGTAGCCATGACAGGAGATGGCGTCAATGACTCACCTGCCCTAAAGGCTGCTGATATCGGTGTTGCTATGGGTATTGGAGGTACAGATGTTGCTAAAGATGTTTCAGATATGATTTTACTAAATGACAGCTTTACAACAATTACGGCGGCAATTAGAGAAGGTCGAAAGGTTTACCGTAATATCCAAAAAGTAATTCAGTTTTTACTAGTTGGTAATATTGCCGAAATTACTACTTTGTTTGTAGCTACAATCTTCAACTGGGATGCACCGCTACTTGCTGTACATATTCTCTGGGTTAACTTAGCTACAGCTAGTTTGCCTGCTTTAGCCTTAGGAGTCGATCCAGCAAGTAAAAATATCATGAAACATAAGCCAGTAAAGACTGGAACTTTATTCGAAAAAGACCTTATCTGGCGTGTTATCAGTCAAGGAATTTTCGTAGCTTTAATGACTTTAATTGCTTACTGGATTGGAGAGTCGTTTGATAATCCAATTGCTGGTCAAACAATGGCATTCTGTGTTTTAGCCTTATCTCAAATGCTTCGCGCGTTTAACCAGCATTCTAATACCGATCCAATTTGGGTTAGGGGCAGTAAAATAAATGTCTGGTTGATTATCTCCTTTATTGTTTCAGCAATCTTAATGGGAATTATTCTTTTCACTCCCAATTTACAAACTCTCTTCCATTTGACTAGTCTTACTTCAAGACAATGGTTAGTAGTAATTATTCTTTCGCTTTTCTCTATTCTACAAGTTGAGATCAGCAAGTGGATTAAGAAGTTAATTAAAGCTAAACAAAAAGAAAACAAGTTACAAACAGTCAGTGACTAACACAATATAATAATTTAATTATTGTGAGCATATTTTTCGACTTATGATGATTTAATTTATATAATATAAGTATAAATTTAACACTTACAACTGGCATAAAGACTTAAACAACCTTTATGCCTTCCACTTTTTGGTAATCAAAATAATCGGTATCGTAGATACCAAAACAGCCAAATTACTTAATCAAAGTAGTTTGGCTGTTTTTTTAGTGATTTTTGATGACAACTTTAGTGCCAGCAGGAACAGTTGCGGCAAGCCATTTTGAATCGGGGATGCTTAAGCGAATACATCCATGAGAACCTGGAATCTTACCAAGTTTTTTAGCTTCTTTTTTATCGATAGAACCATCTGACTTAGTTGGAACCGAGTGAAATAGATATACTCCATGATCCTTCCAGCTAACATAATATTTAGCTCCCTCATTTAATTTATGATTATAAAAAGCAGCTCCACGCTCATGCTGGATATGATATGTTCCTGTTGGCGTATCAGACTTATTTTTATGATATACTCCTCCAGTTGAAAGCATAGTATAAATCGGCTTCTTGCCACTCATAATATAAGTCCGATTCTCTTTAAGAGAAACTCTAATCCAAAGGTCTTTAACTTTTGTCAAATCGGGTTGCTCTTTATTTTCACTCTTTTTATTCCAGGTACCAGCTTTCACCAAGTCTTTAGGATCTTGATAAGGTCGAAATTTTTTTACTTTTTGAGCTGTAGTTACACTCGAATTTGCCTTTTCATGTGAATTTTGTTGCTGGTTAAAAAGTCTATTCCATATTCTTACCAAAAAATTAGCTTGTTTAACATCCTGGTGAACTGTCGCTTTAATCGCAACATCTTTATTACTATTAAGTACTGGTGTATTAATTAAATAAAATCTTCCAACTGTTTTACCGCTAATTTGAGGCGCATGAATTGCATTTTTTGAAAATTTAACTTTTAAATTAGATAATTGTTGCTTTTTAGGAAGCCAAACCACAGTGGGTTCTTTTACATAAACTGGAGCAGATTTTTCTTTACCATTAATGACTTTAACCCTTCTTACTGAGGCAAAGCTAAATCCTTGTTTAATCTTCTTACTACTATAATTGTCAAAAATATATTTCAATAATTTTTTAGTTTGGATAAATCTTGATGGATCTTCTCCATTAGCATGCTGCGCTCCCATTACTACAGTAACTAAACGTCTACCATTCTTTTTCATTGTAGACGCAAAACAAGCTCCGGCCGCATCAGTAGTTCCTGTTTTTAATCCATCTACTGGATAATTAGGATCATATTGAGATAATCCTTTTAACATCCAGTTCCAATTTTGCATTGGAGTAATAGTTTTACCATCAACAAAAGAACTTTTGGCAACTTTTGTTGTATTTAATACTTGAGGATATTTTTTTAATAAATGAGAAATTATAATTGCCCTATCAGATGCTGACAAAGTATTTTCTGCATCTTTAGACTTATTCTTAAACCTTTCTTCTCCTAGAGTGTAATTAGGCAATCCACTGTCTGTAAGAAGCTGGGTTGCCCCCCCCCAATATTCCACGAAACTAGTTGATTCCGCATCTTTTTAACAAAGGCTTGCTGCGATCCACTAATTGCTTGTCCTAAAAGCATCGCTGGACCATTCGCAGACTGAATTAAAGTTGCTTCATATAATTGCTTAATTGTATAAGCATGATTTAACTTTAACGGAACCCCAGAATATTCTGGATTATTACTAATTTTTACAATTTGCTTTGTTGGTTTTACTTTTTGATTCCACGATAATTTTTTATTATTAATTGCATCTAATGTTAAATAAATGGTAATTAACTTTGACATTGACGCAACTGGTAATTTTTTATCTGCATTCTTTGCATATAAAACTTGCCCACTCTTTAAATCAATTGCAATTGCAGACTTTGCTTGTAATTCTACTTGCTCTTGATGGTAATTATTAATACTACTTGCTTTAACAGTTATTGGTTTTATCCAAAAAATCAAAATACATACCAGCAACGATATGATTGAAAACCATTTTACTTTATATTTTCTCATTCTTTTCTCTCCTCGTATCAGATAAATATAGTAAAAAACTAGGCACATTATAACATCTTTTTTATTTACCAAGGAGTCAAAAAAACGTCAAATACATTGTATGTATTTGACGACTTTCTACATTTAAATAGACTTTTTTATAACAGCAGCTAAAGCATGCTCTTTAATTTTATCCACATCAACCTTGTTAAGCTTTTCATATTCTCTAGCCAAAACATCGCACAAATATAATTGTGAAACTTGTCCTGCTACACTACCAATATTCATAAACTCACTAACTGACGTTTGTAAACTTACATCCCCTAATTGAGCAATTGGAGAAGCAAGATCATTAGTGATTGCCAAGATTTTTGCTCCATAGTCTTTAGCAACTTTTAATGAATCATATGTATCTTTAGTATGACCTGAAAGAGATAAGCCAACTACTACATCGTCCTTATTCAGCAAAGTTGCAACTTGAACTTGAATATGAGGGTCTGATTCTGCATTAGCAATTAGCCCGATCCTCAACCATGTTCTTTCATAGTCTCTGGCAGACTCGCCAGAATGTCCTAATCCAAAAATATGAATTCGTTGCGCCTTAGCTAATAGACTCACTGCTTTCTTTAGAGCAGTTGGATTAATTAATTCTTCTGTTTTTTCTATTGAAGAAATTAAAACTTTACTACTTCGTTGTGAACTTGTCTGAGCCCCATCATGGTTCTTTGCTGTGGTCATCATTGAATCTTGCGCTAAGGCAATTTTTAAATCGGAAAAACCCGCATAGCCTAATTTTTTACATAATCTAACTATCGTTGCATCTCCCGTATTGGTCGCTTTTCCTAGTGACTTAATAGTATCGTAAATCACATGCTCGGTATGAGCAGCAATATAGTTAGCTAACTTATTTTCTGACTTAGTCAGTTTATCTTTATTTTGATTGTAGAGCTGTATAAATTTCATTTTCTCACATCCTCGTCCTAATAACTATATCATGATTTTACTAGAAAACGCTTGCATAATATTTGAATTCATTATATTATCTTCTTAGGAGGAAAACTCCAAAATGTAATTAATTTGGAGTATATTTACAAATGAACAAGGAAGAATTTATCAACAAAATCCATGGTGGTTTAATTATTTC
This sequence comes from Lactobacillus gasseri ATCC 33323 = JCM 1131, assembly GCF_000014425.1. Classification (NCBI taxonomy): domain Bacteria; kingdom Bacillati; phylum Bacillota; class Bacilli; order Lactobacillales; family Lactobacillaceae; genus Lactobacillus; species Lactobacillus gasseri. The sequence goes on from NC_008530.1 coordinate 1,669,851, forward strand.
ATGTCAGGCTTTACCTGGCGAACCACTCTATACCGAAGAAGGCGGCATTATGCCACTAATGGCAAAAGCTGCTCAAGAAGCTGGTGCAACAGGTTTAAGAGCAAATTCCGTCAGAGATATTAAACAAATTAAAAAAGTCGTCGATCTACCAATGATCGGAATTATTAAACGAGACTATCCACCAGAAAAGCCATACATTACTCCAACTATGAAAGAAGTAGATGAATTAATGGAAACAGGCGTTGAAGTAATTGCCCTTGACTGTACCTTACGGCCAAGACATGATGGCAAGACAGTAGCTGAATTTATTAAAGAAATTAAAGCTAAATATCCAAACCAACTTTTAATGGCAGATACTTCAAACTTTGAAGAAGCTAAAAATGCCTATGAAGCAGGCGTAGATTTTGTTGGTACTACTCTTTCTGGCTACACCGAAGAAAGTCCTAAGACTGACCATCCAGATTTTGATTTAATTAAAGCTTTAGTCGATGATGGTCTACCTGTGATTGCTGAAGGAAAAATTCATACTCCAGAACAATTAAAGCAAGTAATTGACATCAACCCAGCAGGAATTGTAGTTGGCGGTGCAATTACTCGCCCACTTCAGATTGCTAAAACATTCACTTCTGTTTTTGAAAAATAATAAATCATAACGAAAGAGGCTTAATCATGTCTAAGAAATTTTCACATGTTGGGCAGGCCTTTTCACAACTAGGTCAAGCCTTCATGCTTCCAATCGCCATTTTACCGGTAGCTGGTTTACTGCTAGGTTTAGGTGGTGCTTTAACAAATAAAGCAGCTGTTGGTGCTTATCCTTGGCTTAACCAAGAATGGCTTCAAACTATCTTAAAAGTAATGAACTTCGCTGGTAGCGCAGTTTTTAATAATTTAGCGCTTATCTTCTCAATTGGACTAGCTGTTGGTCTTGCTAAAGGAGATAAGGGTACAGCTGGCCTTGCTGGTGGTGTGGCTTACCTAGTTTATACCGCAACAATTTCAGGCTTGCTACAAATGTTTTCACCTAAAAACACCATTGATACTGGTGTTTTAGGAGCTATCGTTATTGGATGCGTAGTAGCTTATCTTCACAACCACTACCGTAAAGTTGAATTACCACAATTTTTAGGATTCTTTGGCGGATCAAGATTTATCCCGATTATTTCATCCCTCGCAGCTATTGTAATTGGTGCCATCTTCTTTATCATTTGGCCACCAATTCAAAGTGGCTTAACTAGTGCTGGTTATGCAATTGCTAAAATGGGAAGCTTTGGTAGTTTCTTATATGGATTTTTACTCCGTTTAACTGGAGCAGTTGGTCTTCACCACACTATCTATCCAATGTTTTGGTACACAGCTCTAGGTGGAACTGCAGATGTTGCAGGTAAAACTGTTGTTGGTGCACAAAATATTTTCTTTGCTCAATTGGCCGACCCTAACCATCACGGTCTATTTACCTATGGCACAAGATTCTTTGCTGGTCGTTTTGCCACAATGATGTTTGGTCTTCCAGGTGCAGCTTTAGCAATGTATCTTTGCTTGCCTAAGAGAAACCGTAAAACTAGTGGTGGTTTATACCTTTCAGGTGGTTTAACCTCTTTCTTAACTGGTATTACTGAACCTATTGAATATACTTTCCTATTCGTAGCGCCTTGGCTATATGTTATTCACGCCTTTCTTGATGGCTGTTCATTCTATGTAGCTGATATCATGAATATCAGAATTGGTAATTCATTCTCTGGTGGTTTAATTGACTATTTACTCTTTGGTGTTTTACAAGGAAGAGATAAAACCAATTGGCCAAATGTCTTAATTATGGGTGTTATCTGGTTCTTCCTCTACTTCTTCGTCTTTACTTTTTGTATTAAGAAGTTCCATGTGGGCATTCCTGGAATGGTTGTTGAAGACAATCAAGCTGCCGATCAAATTATGGCAGCTGGTCCTAAGACTGATGACAAACTCTACAATGAATCATGCGAAATTATTTCAGCATTAGGTGGTTTAGATAATATCGAAACCGTTTCAGCTTGTGCAACAAGATTAAGAGTCTCATTAAAAGATAATAACTTAGTTAACGATGATGTCTTCAAGATGCTAGGTGCTCCAGGTGTCTTGAAAGTAGCTGGCGGAGTTCAAGCAATCTTTGGTGGAAAAGCCGATCTTTATAGTCAAGAAATTAATGACATTATCACTCACCCTGACATGCAACCAGTAAGTAATCCACAAGTGGATAAAATTAACAAATCTACTTCTACTAAAATAGAAACTGTTCATAAGTCAGAAAAAGTTATTTTCAAAGCTCCCGTAAAAGGTAAGTTTGAAGATATCACTCAAGTCAAAGATGAAGTATTCTCACAAAAGATGATGGGTGAAGGTTTCGCAATTGAACCAGAAAATGGAAAAATCTACAGTCCAGTTGATGCTACTGTCATTTCAATCTTCAAGACCAAGCATGCTATTGGCCTTAAAACAAAATCTGGTCTAGAAGTAATGCTTCACCTTGGAATAGATACAGTTGAACTTCAAGGTAAACCATTCACGATGAAAGTTAATGAAGGTGATCAAGTTACACCTGAAACACAATTAATTGAAATGGACCTTGAACAAGTTAAGGATGCTGGCAAAGATCCAGTTGTGATGACTTTAATTACTAACAGTAATGACAGAGTTTCACAAGTTGAAGATATCGTAACAAGTGGTCAATTAGTTGAAGCTCATGACGATGTCTACTCTGCATTAACTAAATAATGCCGAATCAAAAATGCACTTCGTACAACTACGAAGTGCATTTTTTCTTTATCTATTAAAACTATTTTCTTGTTTCAATGTCTAAATCTAATTCAATTGGGCAATGATCTGATCCCATAATGTTGTTTAAAATCTGGGCATTGATCATCTTGTCTTCTAAGTTATTTGATACTAAGAAGTAATCTAATCTCCAGCCAATATTCTTTGCTCGAGCATCTTCGCGATAGCTCCAGTAAGTATACTTTGCTTCATCTGGGTGGAAGTAGCGGAAAGTATCAATAAAGCCGGCATTCAATAATTCAGAGAATTCTTTTCTTTCAATCCCAGTAAATCCTGCATGGCGGTGATTATCATCAGGTTCTGCTAAATCAATCTTATCGTGAGCCACACTCATATCCCCACCAATGATTACTGGCTTATATTGCATTAGCTTAGTAACATAATTTCTAAAAGTTTGTGCCCATAATTCTCTGAAGTCTAATCTTTGCAATTTTTCCCCAGAAAATGGAACTTGGACATCAATGAAATAGAAGTTTGAAAACTCTAAAGTAATACTTCTACCTTCGCCATCAACTTCTGGAACGCCAAAGCCATTTGCGACAGTAATTGGTTTTTCTTTAGTAAAGACAGCAGTTCCAGCGTAGCCTTTTCTTTTGGCATAATTCCAGTATTGATAATAACCTGGTAAGTCAATTTGTACTTCATTCGGCTCTACGCGAGTATCTTGTATGGCAAAGATATCTGCATCTAAGTCTGTAAAGGTATTAACAAAGCCATGACGTAATGCAGCACGCAGACCATTTACATTCCAAGACATAAATTTCATAATAATTCTTCTTTCTATGAGCTCACTAGTCAGCTCTCTCACCTTTTATTGTACATAGTTGGTTCAAGCAAATGAAATATTCCGATTTCTTTCATCTAATCTTTAAATGCCATACAAAGAAGCCAATTCCAATAATCAAGGCTAGAATTCCAGTCCAAATCAAACCAGCATATGTTCCGCCTAAAAAGCCTAAAATTCCAGCAACAATCATCATAACAAAACCAGCGATATCACCGCCTAAACCGTCACTATTTTCAGTTGAAATATAGACAATTCCGCTTGCCATAAACAAACCACACAGGAGAATGCCCAAAATCCCTGCTAGCATACTTTTGTCAGCAATTATTCCTAAAAATCCACCTAATAAACCTTGAATAAATAACCAAACGGAATATACAATCATCAAAATTCCGATTACTAATTTTGTAACTCTCATAAAAATTTCTCTTCTTTCAACTATTAAGTTAGTCTACTTAGCCTTAATATTCAAAATTTTTGATACAATATTTTTATCACAAGGAAAGATGCGAATCACAATGCGAATATTTGAACTAATTGGCCTACTTATTTATCTAGTTTTAATTGCAATTCTTGTAGCTCAACAAATTAAAGTAAGCAGTGATTTTAGAAATAAAAAAATTACTGAGGAAAAACATCAAAAATTAACTAAAAGAAATACTATTCTTTTAATTATAGTAGGAATTCTGTTGATTTTATTTTTGTATACACCCTTTAAGATTTTGATTTTCTAGGTTTGATATAATCAAAGTAAGTAATTCAAGGAGATTTTTAACATGAAAAGAATCTATATCGTCCGTCATGGTCAAACTTATATCAACCGCTATGACAAAATGCAAGGCTGGTGTGATACCCCTCTAACTGATGAGGGAATAAAAGGTGCCAAAGATGCTGGTAAAGCTTTAAGTAATATTCCTTTTGATATCGCTATTTCAAGCGATTTAAAGAGAGCCAGTGATACTTGTGACTACATTATCAATGAAAACTGTAACCGCGATGAATTACAGCATATTGCAACACCATTTTTTAGAGAGCAATTCTATGGCTTTTTTGAAGGAATGAATTCTGATGAAGCTTGGCGCATGATTGGTGGGCCTCATGGCTATCCAAGAAGAGATGAACTCCTTAAGGAAGTTGATATCAATACTATTAAAGACTACATGAAAGAAGCAGACCCATATCATGAAGCAGAAAATGCGGAGGAATATTGGGACCGAGTTAACAAAGGCTTTGATTTAATCAGTCAATTAGATGGTGCTGAAAATATTTTACTTGTTACTCATGGCTTTACCATTAGAAGTATTGTTTCTCGCTTTGCGCGTGGCGAATACAACTTGGCTCACGGTCCAAGAAACGCATCAATTACAATTATGAATATGACTGATAAAGATATGAAAATTACTTCTTATAATAAAATGTCAGTTTAACGCAAAAAAGACTTCACCAATTTTTGGTGAAGTCTTTTTCTTAATCTTCTTTTTGTAAAACAATGTGTTGGTATAAAGCCACTGTTAATAGGTAGTAAATTGCGTAAAGCACGCCGAAAATTGTAAATGGAATCCAAAGTTTATCGTATGTATTCATTCCTAAGATAGATTTAAATAATTGGAGTCCAAATAAAACATCCACCACACCTAAAACCGCTGGTAAAACAAATAGAATTCCAATTTCTTTAGCAATTGATGCTTTCAATAAGCTCTTTCTTGTACCAACTTTCCAAAGCATTTGGTATCTTGGCTTGTCGCTGTTTGCACCAGATAAAACTTTAAACATCAAGGTTGAAGCAAGCATTGCTAGGAAGGCAAGTCCTAAGAAGAAGCCCATAAATTCAAAACCAGAAGTCATACTTGAAACTAAACGATATTGAGCAGATTTTGAATTAGAAAGGTTTACATTAATTGCTCCCTTTTCAGCTTCTGGTGAACTGATCATTTGATTTACCGATAACTTTTGTAACTTTTCAATATTGTTGAAATTACTTCTAAAGTTATTAACTCTTAAAAGCTCAATCTTATTTACCTTGGCCTTAATTTGATCATATTTAGCTTGCGATACAACCTCAGCTTGAGCGTCAACATACGGAGTAAGAGACACTAATTGATATTCGCCTTCTGCTGCGGCATCTGATTTCTTATTTTTAAAATCATTGACAGTAAGACGTTTAGTATCATAGTGGTTCACGTCATTCTTACGTGAATAGTGCTGATACATAATCTTATTATTCTTGATTTGATTTTCAGAAATATAGAGGACGCGATTCTTTTCTTTTCCCTTACCCTCTACGACCATCTTATAGTCAAAATGAGTCGTAGATTTTACAGAAACTTTCTTTAGTTGATTATCAACCTTGGGATTACGGTTGTATAAAACTACATCATAATACGTACTTTGCATTGCCTGCTCAGTCATATTGTTGAAGTTCAAACCAACAGTAATTGCTCCCAAAGCAAGCGCAAATAGTAATGAAACGGTTGATAAAATTCTAGTATAGTCACTTAATCTAAACTTAAGTTGACCTAAAGTAAAGGAATGAAGTTTTCTGTATTTGAAAGACAAGTTCTTACGAAGCAAATCAATAATTGCTGTAAAGAAGGAATCAAAAGTAAAGTAAGAACCAAAAACGATTGTAAAGAAAGCAATTGGAATAGTTTTAGTGCCTAATTTTGCTGCATGCATCATTGCCCAATAACCTACAGCAAGTAATGCAATACCTAAAAGTGCCTCAACAAACTTCCATAATTTATTTCTATGTAATTTAACTGGTTTTTGATCTTCATGAAGCAAGTTAATTACGTTTGATTTAACTAACTTGTGACGATTCCAAAAAGCAGCTAAGAAGAATAAAATTGCAAAAAATGCGATTGTCCAAAGTAATGCTGGCAAATAGAATCCTACAAACTTATGAATTTGCAAGCCCAATTGTGAGATCAAAATGCTAGAAACACCTTGCGTTAAAGCAACCCCTAGAACTGTTCCTAATAAAGTAGCTAATAAGCCAACAACAAGTGTTTCAGTAAAAATTAATCTTCCTATTTTGCTAGTTCTAGCACCTAGCATCATGTACATTCCATAGTCTTTCTGCCGCATACTTAGCAAAAAGCTATTAGCATATACAATATAAACAAAAGTGATGATTGATAGGAGCGCAATTCCAAAGCCGAAAACAACCTGAGTTATTTGAAAAGCAATACTCAATGAACCCTTTAAGAAAGCAGGATTAGTTGCTAAGGTCATAAACATGTAGAAGATTGCACTAGCAAAAGTTAAGCCAGAAAAAAGAACTAAATAGTCTTTGAACCGGCTTTTTATTCCGGTTAATGATAATTTCCAAAGCATAATTATTTCCTTTCTAGTATTAACGTCTACCTAATTCTGCAATAATGTCCTGATAAAATTCTTCGCGGCTCTTATCATTCTTTTTAATTTCTTTACCAATCTTACCGTCCTTAATGAAAAGAATGCGACTAGCGTATGAAGCGGAATATGGATCGTGAGTTACCATCAGGATTGATACTTTATCTTTTTCGTTTAAGCCCTTCATTGTTTCAAGAAGTTCGGTTGCACTTTTTGAATCAAGTGCTCCAGTTGGCTCATCCCCGTAAAGAATAGCCGGTTCATGAACTAATGCCCGTGCTGCTGCGACACGTTGCTTTTGACCGCCAGAAATTTCTGCTGGGTATTTATTTAAAATATGATCAATTCCTAATCTCTTTGCAATCTTATCAACTTTAGGATTAATGGCACTTGTCTTCACATTTTGAAGTGATAGTGGAAGTGCAATATTTTCACGATTAGTTAAGTTCTCTAGTAAGTTAAAGTCTTGGAAAATAAAACCAATTTCTTGACCACGAAAATCTGCCATTTGATTTCTATTTAAACCGGTAATATCACGACCATTGATATAAACGTTTCCTGTAGTTGGTTGGTCTAAAGTTGACAAAATATTTAATAAAGTGGTCTTACCTGAACCAGATGCACCCATGATTCCAACAAATTCACCACGTGCTACATCAAAGCTAATACCTTTTAAAGCTTGGTATTGTTTCTCACCTTTCTTACCATAAGTCTTGGTAATATCTTGAACTTGAACTACTTCACTCATGATTACTCCTCTTTTCGTTATAGTGTATTACGTACCTGTTACACTATATGATACAGACACAAGCATAAAAAGTAAAGCCTGTTTTTTATTTTTTAAACTTTTCTTCTTGTATAATAGAAAACGGTATTGTAATTAAAACAGGAAAAGAGGTTTAGTATGCAGGGTCGCTACTTCTTCAATCCCCCTCCTAAATTTAAATAAATAAAATAGTATAGGATTTTTAGGAGGAAATATGGACACTTTTGATGAAGCTCAAAAACGTAAAAAACTGACCTGGCCGGTAATTGCACTGATGGACTTTGTTACAGTTATTGGTTTTGATGATATTATTTACAACTTTCAAAACCAAGGACTAGCAGTTGTCAGTGACTGGATTTTATTATTAATTTTATTTGTCGTTCCTTATGAATTAATCGTTGGCCAATTAGGCGCAACTTTTTCCGATGATGGCGGTGGTTTATCATCTTGGCTAAGGCATACCTCCGGAGACAAAATGGGTTATATCACTGCTTGGTGCTACTGGGTAGTGTCTCTGCCTTACTTAGTCGATGTAGCCAACTCAACTGTTGTCTCCTTTGCATGGCTATTTAAAGGACATGCTTTAAGTGACAAAGAAATGAGCAACTGGGCTTTTGCCTTATTTACTGCAATTATTTTCGTCATCTTTATCTTCTTCCAGCACCGATTTGCTAATTCATTGCAATGGTTATCCATTATCGGTGGCGGAGCAATGTTTATCATGACGATTCTTTTCGTAATCATGACTATTGTCTACCTCGGCGAAGGACGCACGATTGCTACGCAGCCGTTCCACTTTAAGAATTTCTTGCCAACCTTTGATATGAAATTCTTAATGTCATTAGGTCTGCTAATCTTTGCTATGAACGGAGCCGAGTTCGTTGCACCATATGTTACTGAAATGAAAGATGGACCTAGAAACTTTCCTAAAGCAATGTACATGCTTGCAATTATGACTGGATTTCTAACAATCTTTGGTTCCTTTGCATTAGGCGTATTCTTTAATGCACACCACTTACCAGATGATTTAAAGATGAATGGTTCTTACTACGCCTTCCAAGCAATGGGTGAGAAATTTGGAATGGGTAAGTTTTTCTTATATACCTTTATTATTACTCAAGCCCTTTATATGCTTGCTCAACTAGCCGTTTTAGTAGATGGCGGGGCTAGAATCTTCTTATCGGATACAGCTAAAAAGTATCTGCCTAAGCAATTAACCAAGACTGATAAGAACGGATTACCGATCAATGGTTACTGGCTAACAACTGGAATTTGCTCAGTTTTACTATTTCTAAGTGCTACTCTTCCGTCAGTTAATGACATTTTTAATCAATTACTGAACTTAAACGGAATCGTTTCGCCTTATGTTACTGGGCTAGTCTTCTGGGCCTTTATTAAAATCAGACTTCACCCAGAAAAATTTCCATCACAATATGTCTTCATTAAAAACAAGACTTTTGCAGTTATTGTTGGTTGGTGGTGCTTGATTATCACAGTTACTGGTGCAACTTTTGGTATCGTTCCAATCGATGCAAAAGCCGGTTCAGCTACTTGGTGGCATATGCTGATCTTAAATATTGTCGAACCACTTTTAATGATTGGACTGGGAATTGTTTTACCATTAATTGCTAAGTGGCAAAGATCAAAGGAAAATTAAATTAGTTCGCTTGCAAAAAGCCAAATCAATTAATGATTTGGCTTTTATTATACTTCAATAACATAACAATTTATGAAAGCTCTTTTATTTGCTATTATTTTCTTCACGTCTTATATTGATAAGTGAAGGCAGTCTTCATAGAGAAGCAATAAATAACGATATATTTATTACTGTTACTTTATATAAATATCTAGTAAATATATTAAGAAGAAATTTTTGATATTCTGAATCATAGTAATAATTCACTATTTTCACTACTTTTTCCCGTCTATAGTTCAATAAAATGAAAATAGCAAAATTAATTGTTAGTAAAATACGTTTAATTAAATTCTTCAGGAAGCTGAAACGTATTTCAATATATGGCTTCAGTTTAAACTATGTATTACAAAGATAATGAATTTGTCACCCTATATACCCTTAAGTCGTGAGCTTTCCTATTCCCCCATAATTATGTATGGCTTAAGTGATTTTCTTAATTAACTACCTTTGATACAGTCAATTTAATTTCATTGATAAGTGTAAAATTTATTATGATGTCAGAATAACAATTATATACTCCACTCATATTTATGTGCACGGTTAATTAAAGTAATTATCTCTATTCGGATATTACCGTGTTCAAATATCCTAAGGTCACTTCGAGATCGAAGTGGCCTTTTTGTCTTTAAAATTGATTTTTATTTAAAAAGAAATTATAATTTTCATACTATAGAATAAAGGAATGGTTATGATGATTTTTTAAGCTATTACTCTAATATATAAACTTAATTTGTGAAAGCAGGTGAATTATTTGATCGACAATCAACCAAAAAAGACTAAAGCCTTTATTGCTGGCGTAAACTTAAACGATCCTAATTTCGACTACTATATGACAGAACTAAGAGAATTAGCTCTTGCTAACAACTTAGACGTTGTCGGACAAGCAGGCCAAAAGGCTGAAAATATTGTTGCAGGTACGTATTTTGGTGTGGGAAAGCTTAACCAGATTAAAAACATGGCCCGTGAGTTGCATGCAAAAATCTTAGTTATCAATGATGAATTGTCCCCAACTCAAATTAGAAATATTGAGGGCATGACAAAACTTAAAGTTTTAGACAGAACAGAATTAATCTTAGAAATTTTCTCTAACCGTGCACGTAGTCGACAAGCCAAATTACAAGTTCAACTTGCAAGATTACAATATGAATTACCTCGACTCCACCCTTCTGAAAATAATCTAGACCAGCAACGTGGTTCTGGTGGAGCAAGCGGCGGTTTCGCCAACCGTGGTTCCGGAGAAACTAAACTTGAATTAAACAGACGTACTATTGGTAAACAAATTAGCGCAATCAAGAAAGAACTAAAAGACATCAGTAAACAAGAAGAAATTAAATCTGCTAGAAGAAATAATTCTCGTTTGCCTCAAGTAGCCTTAGTTGGCTATACTAATGCGGGAAAATCAACAACAATGAATGAATTGTTAAATGTCTTTAGTGACGAAGCAAATAAAAAGCAGGTTTTCGAAAAGAACATGCTTTTTGCGACTTTAGATACTAGCGTCAGACGAATTGATTTAAAAGATGACTTAAGTTTCATTCTTTCAGACACCGTTGGTTTTATCTCTAAGCTACCTCATAATCTAGTTGAGTCATTTAAAGCTACCTTGCAGGAAGCAAAAGACGCCGACTTACTGATTAACGTAGTAGACGCCTCGGATCATAATATGGTTCAAATGATTAAAACCACGCAAAAAGTTCTAAATGAATTAAATATTACTGACGTTCCAATGATTACTGCTTATAACAAGGCTGACTTAACAGAACGTAATTATCCTCAAATTGAAGGAAATGATATCTTATATTCTGCTAAAGATCCCGAATCAATTAAGCAGCTAGCCAATTTAATTGTCAAAAGAGTATTTGATAATTACGAAAAGATAAACTTAGTATTGCCACTTTCAGATGGCAAGAGCTTAGCTTACCTACATGAATATGGTCAAATTTTAAGTGAAGACTTTAAAGATGACGGCGTTCACGTTACCGTAAGGCTATCTCCAAAAGACCTAGAGAAATTCAAAGCAAATGCCGTATAGCAAGCAAAAAGAGTAGATTTTAAATCTACTCTTTTTTCGTATTATTTATAAATGATTACTGCTTCATTCTTTTCTATATTATTCCAAACTTTCGGTGCGTCACTAGGTTTTAAGTTTACACAACCATAAGAACCATCATTTAGGTAAGCCGTCTTAGACCAATTCTTTCGCCAGCTATTATCATGGAAGCCACAACCAGTTAAAGTAAATGGCATCCAATACTTAACATCAACCGAGTATTTAGAACCATCATCATTTATTCCCTTTAAAACGCTTGGAGATTCTTTATACTGGATATACCAAACTCCGGTCGGTGTTTCTAAATTCTTATGAGCAATTTTAGTTTCAACTGTACCAGTAACAATTGTATCCAAAGTAACCACGCACTTGCCATTCTTATATATCCACAGCTTTTGATCAGTTAAAGAAACAACAATGTAGTTATTTCCAATTCCATTATTGCTCAAACCATAACCAGTTCCATACGTACTGAAACCTTCACCGTAAATATAGTTTTTACCATTTAATTCTTGCGTATTATTGACAAAAGCATTTTCAACAGCAGCAACTAGCTTTTTCTCATTGATAGCCCAACCATAACTTTCATTTTTTACTTTTGTAACTTGACCATTTGGCAATTGGAAGTCATAAGATTTATGAAGTGTAGACACTTCTTTATTAATATTGCTAATCTTATTCGCCAAAATCTTTGTATCTGAAAAAACATACTTATCACTTTCATAAGTTACCGTCGGAAAAACTTCTGACCGTTTAAATACAAAGGATTTACCATTAACCGTATATTTTACTTGACGATCTTTAATTTCATTTAACTTTTCTTTTGCCTTCAAGAGCTCAGTATTCTGAAAGTTCCACTTTTTACGACTAGGATAGCGAGTATGTTGCTCTTCAAAGTAAGACTGGACTTTTTTGTTTGTAATTACTTTATCGCTATTCTTCTTTAAAATAACTTCGTCATCGTTTAAAACTGCACTATTTTTAGCTTTTTCATTTATTTTAGCAGTAGCTTTCTTAACAGTTAGTTTTCCAACTGGAACATCATAAATTGCAACATGTGAATTAAAGTGACTGGCATTAAATTTTTCAGCTTCAGCATTTCTTTTTGACTGGATATGTCCAACTACCAACCAAGCTATTAAAACAATTACTAAGCAAATTAAAATACCTATTAGCCACTTACGATAGTTATTTGTGGGATGGGTATTTTTTTCTACATTTTTATTATTCATTAAAAATACCTGTTTCCTAAAAAATTTCTTTTCATTATAACACAAAAAAGAAGGTTAATCTTTTAATTAACCTTCTAAAATAACTATGTTTATTTCATTTAATTATCTTACACGGATTGCGTAATCTGGCATGAAGTAACTTGAGATAGTAGCTTGAGTTACGTTTTGACCTGGTTGTGGTGCGTGTACGTATTGGTTGTTACCTACGTAGATAGCATCGTGGTAGTCACCCCACATTAAGATGTCACCAGCTTGTGCTTGACTTACAGAAACATGTTGGCCAGCACCAGCTTGTTGGTAAGTAGTACGTCCAATGTTCTTGCCTGCTTGGCTGTATGCGTATTGTACTAAACCTGAGCAGTCGTATGCGTTAGGACCAGTTGCGCCCCATACATAAGGCTTACCGATTTGTGATTTTGCTGCATTAACTACAGTTTGAGCAGTGCTACTTGATTGAGTAGAAGCTTGTTGCTTAGCTGGTTGAGCGGCTTGGCTTGAAGCTTGTTGAGTTTGTTGTTGTGCAGGCTTAGCAGCAGTAGTAGTATTTTGTGCAGGTGCACTGTAAGTTGCTGCTTGTTGAGTCTTAACTGTAGTGTTAGCTTGTGCGTAGTAGTTAGTCTTTGCTGGAGCAACATAAGTATTGTTAGTTGAAGCAGTGTATGTGCTTTGTTGTGCAGCAGTTTGTGCTACTGGAGCTTGTGCAGTTGCTGAAGTTTGTTGTGCGTTAGCTGCAGTATTAGTTTGTACAGATGCAGTTGCAACTGATGCTTGTTGTGCGTTGTTAACGCTAGCTACAGCAGTTTGTGCAGTAGCAGTAGTGTTAGCTGCAACGTTAGCTGCAGGAACTTGACTTACAGCTGCCTTAACTGCAGATAAATCAGCAGTAAGTGCGATTGGAGCTTCTTCTTGTACATCATCGCCTGAGATCCATTGGTCTCCACCTAAGTTATACCAAGTTTCACCCTTGACGGTCTTAACCTTCTTGTATGTCTTCCAGCTTGATTCATGTGGTAAGTACTTACCAGTTTGTTGCTTGCCATCTTCGTAGCTGTTCCAAACTGCGACACTTTCACCAGTCTTAGAATTTACTTTTACAACACCAATTTGCTTTGCAGGAGCTTGGACAGTTGAAGCTTGTGCAGTACTGTTAAATGATAATGAGTTTAATTTAGCTGCACTTAAAGTTGCGATACCTGCAACAGCGAATGAAGCAGCAGTGGTAAGTTTGATTACTTTAGATTTGATAGTCAAAGGTATTTCCTCCATAAAATTCTTTTTTCTTAATATTATCAACATAGCCGTCATTAATTAACTTAAAAGTTATGCTATGTGTCTCTTTTTTTAATTGACAATGGTTATTGTAGGGCATTAATATTACAGCCCTGTTACAAAGCTAAATCATTGTCATTACATTTCGCATATTCTCAATCTTTTTGCATTATGCAAAGCCTACTCATTATCAAGTTTTGCGATGATTTCATCTATCTTTTTAGCTGTTTCTTTCCAGTTATCATTATTCAATACATGCGCTTCTTTTGCTAATTCATCTGATAAATGTAAGTCGCGCTTAAATTCATAGCTGTTTAATCGTTTATCAATCTCACTCGCTTGATCTCCACGTGCTAGTAGTCTTTTTTTCAAAACAGAAAAATCAGAAACGGTTAAATAAATAAAATATACCTGCTTTCCTAATTTTTCCAAATATGATTTAACCCCATCTGTTTCTACTATTAAAGAAACTAGATCGTTCTTCTTCCAAGCTTTTTCTAAAGCTTCTTTACTTGAACCATATTGATATTCACCATATTTTACATGTTCAAAAAAATGAAGCTTTTTAAAGCTCTTATCATTTTCAAAATAATATGATTTTCCAGGGATTTCACCTTTTCGGATTGGTCTTGTAGTATGCGTTACTACACGAGGAATATGATATTTTTCTGTTAAGTATTTTGAAACTGTGGTCTTTCCTACCCCACTTGGTCCAGCAATTATGATAATTCTTTGCAAAATATTACTCTCCCGCTTGAAATCGACTATTATATATAATAGTATTTCACTATTGTAAAACATTTCTGTACAGAAAAGGGAGTTTTTTAAATGAAAAAAGCTGACGTAAAGATTGGACAAATTTTAGCTGCTACTTCTGAAGAGGAACTTAAGCATCCTTTTCAAGGAAAAGTAGAAAAAATTTACGAAAATTCTGCTTTGCTAGCTATTACTTCATACGATCCAGAAGATGAATCTTCGGTTAACGAACTAAACAACAAAATGGTTATTAACTTTAAGAACTTAAAGAAAGTTAAATCACCTGCACGTGGAAAAACAGCTGCAACTAATGATGTAAAGATTTCTAAGGTTCAACCAGATAAAACTAAAAAATCAAAATAAAAATTAAGCCTAAACAAGTTTTATTTTATATAAAAAGGTATCGATAATCATATGAAAAAAAGGCTACAAACATTCTTATTTTGGTTTATCTTAATCCAACCATTTCTAGATATTTATTGGTTATCAAGACCACCACTTCTAAAATTCTCAATTCCATCGATTTTGAGAGTTTTAGGAGTTTTTATTGCCATTATTTTATTTTTTAGCATCAAAAATAATTGGCAAAGATTAAAAAAGCAATGGTGGATTATTACTTATATTGCAACTTTAATCCTCTATTCGATTTGCCATTTATTCTCTGTTAAAAACTTTACTGGGGTAGATCCAACAAGCTTTGGCTATTCAGCAAAAGTTGAAATCTTCTACTTAATTCGAGCTTGTCTACCCTTGATAGTTATTTACATCACTTCATACAGTGATTTTAAAACTAAATACTTTTTCAGAGTAATTCAAGCAATTTCGGGTTTATATTCCTTAACGATTGTCATTTCAAATCTCTTCGTTTTTTCGCTAACTTCATATCATACTACAGAAGCTAAACGAATCAGTGCCAATATTTTTTCTTGGTTTACTCAAACGAATTATCCTTTTAACGCTTTAGCATCTAAGGGAATTTTTTTTCAAGCTAATACTTTATCAGCTATTTTATTCATGATTATGCCGATCATGCTCTATATTCTTTACAAAGAGTTTAACCTCTTAAATATAGTGCTAGTTAGTGTACAAGCCTTAGCAATGTTAATGCTAGGAACAAAGGTAGGAAACTTTGGCTTAATTATTAGCTTAGTAATTTTCTTAATCACTTTCTTATTCCATAGTTTGATTTTGAAAAATACCAAATTTTCAGCCAAATTTCTAATTACGTTGATCTGCATCTTAGCTGCCTCCAGTGCTATTTTTCCTTATAGTCCAACACTTAGAAGGTCTTCGCTTGAAAATGGAGTAGCTCAAAAAAGAAGTAATCTTGGCGATAAAAATAGACTCGATCAAGAGCTCGACTCTGGATTAAAAAGATATAAAGGGCAAAAACAAGCAGAATATCTAAAAGATTTTATTAAGAAAAATTATTGGGTTTACTCTTTAAAACATGATTTAGTTTTAGATCATTATTCCTATCAAAATGATCCCTATTATTGGCTGGACGTCATGAAAAGGCCAGCTGCTGAACGATTAAATTATCGACATCTTGAACAAGATATTCTTAGTCGCGTCATGAATAATGATAAAAATAAACTCAATAAACTTTTTGGTATTTCCTTTAGCCGTGAAAATAACATTGCTCCGCTAGAGCGTGACTTTTTAGCGCAGTATTATTCAATGGGATTACTGGGAACAATCTTGTTAACAATAATTTATATATTCGTTCTGGGCTATGGAATCTTTTACTGGCTAGTCAATAAAAATTCAAAAACTTTATTAATCTCTTCCCTACTTTTATCCGGTGGCTTCATTCTATTCGCTGCCTTTTATGCAGGCAATGTTCTTGAATACTTATCAGCAACATTAGTAATGGCATTTATTTTGGGATTTTTATTACAAAATATTCGATATAGCAAAACATCAAAATATCTAGTAAAGAAATAAACAAAAGACCTTACTCCGAATTTTCAATCTTCGGGGTAAGGTCTTTTTCTACATAAATTCTTCTACTTCAGTTCTCTCACAAAAGTACGGTCAGGCACTCTAATCAAGTAATATCGAGCTGCAGTCTTACCGGCATGCATTCTAAGACCGTTATACCAATTCTTCTTGTAAGTAGCAGTGTACGTTGCCACATAGGCACTTTGATATCGTTCATCTGCTTGAACTAATTGTTTAGCAGAATATGGAATAGCAGATGCTTGAACCGACATTGGATTCTTACCATCAGAAATGGTAGCGTAATTGCTTTTAACAGTTACTCTGTTTCCATTGCTATAGAAAGTATATGTTTGAACAGGTGCTTTCTTATTATCAGATCTAGCAGTAACATAGTATGAACGTTTATTACCAGCTGTCAAAATTAAAGGCTGATATTCAATTTTGCTAGATAAAACTTTTTTATTTTTCAAATCAGGGTTGTAAAATAAGGTGATGCTAAACATATAGATCGCACCACATAGAAGAACTAAAACTTCTAAGATGTCTAGCAGAGTTGTCTTCCATTCAAACCGCTTACGATCTTTTACAATCATCATTAAGTGACGTTTACGAATATTTTGTACGATAAAAATCAAATACAAAACAAGTATTAACCAGGCCAAAATACCTAAAATATTCCATCCAAGTGTCATAAAGGATCCTCCATTTTCTTTAAGTTAAGTATACGGTACTTATGGATGTTTTTAAAACTTTTTTTAATTTGACTTTATTAGAAAAAGTCGCGACAATTGAATACGTAGAAGGTAGTTTTGGTGTATAGCGTTAGGCAAAACTATGGTAAAAATAGCTTTTTATACAATTACAGGACAAACGCAACGATTCATAAATAAAACGGGCCTTGATGCACATCGGATTGAGGATGCTCATCCTCAATATCAAATGAATGATAAATATATTTTGATCTTACCGTCGTATCAAGATTTTATGATGGATTCTGTTGTTGATTTTTTAACATATAAAGATAATAAAGAGAACCTTTTAGGTTTAATAGGATGTGGCAATCGTAACTTTAATGATCTCTTTGCCCAAACAGCAAAAAAGATCTCTGTTACACTGCACGTTCCGATTCTCTATTTACTTGAACTAAGTGGCAATTCGACTGATGTCAAAAACGTTCGTCAAATTGTCAAAGAAGCTCGTAAAAAAGAACGGGGTGCTCAAAAAGATTTGCCAGTTCAAAATCCATCTCTTAGCAATATTAGTTTCTTAAGTGACTTCAGGCAGAAAAATGAATAAAAAATCTTATTATAAAACAAGTAACTGGAATGCTGTCGAAGATCAAGTAGATCGTTCTGCTTGGGCAAGATTAAATGATATTGTCTACGAACCTCGTCGTGTTCCAATTCATGAAGATCGAGATGAATTTTCCCATCTCCCTAAAACTGAACAAACTATGCTCTTACATAGTTTTGGTTCTTTAGCTCTTTCATCTACTCTCCAGATGAAAGTTTCACTCTCAAAAATAAAACAAGATGCAGAAAATTCTGAAGAAGCTGCTGTCTATAATGCATTGCAATATTTGGAATCAATTAACAATAAAGCTTATGGTCATGCTCTAACTGAATTTTCTACTTCTAATGAGCAACGAGATGAAGCTTTTAATTGGGCAAATCAAAATCCATATTTGCAAAAGAAGATGAGGCTTTTAAATACAGTCTATCAATCCGATAATGCAATTCAGAAAAAGGCAGCACATGTTTTCATCTCAACCGGCTTGTATCATTCGTCATTCTTTGGACCCTTATATTTATTTGGGCAGCATAAATTACCACGTACAGCGGAATTAATTAAATATGCACTTAGAATAACGACTTTAAATGGCATTTATACAGGAATTAAATTTAGACGTGACTTTTTCAACCTCTCTAAAGAAGAGCAAAAGAATATTCATAAATGGGTATATGATTTATGCGATAGATTATATGCTAATGAACTTAACCACATTCATCTTCTATATGAAGACACTGGTTTAGAAGATAAAGTTGAACATTATATTCATTACACCTTAAACAAGGCACTTATGAACCTAGGACAAGAGCCAAAGTATCCTGAGAATGTTGAAACTTTAGATCCCACTTTAACAACAGGTTTGATGGAAAGTGCAATGATTGAAGATTTCTTCTTCTATACAAATGCCCATCCAATTCTCAAAATGCATGAAATAAAAAAATAAGGAGTTAGCCCTCAAGGTTAACTCCTTATTTTGTCTTTTTAGCTTTCGTTTTTGATTCTGGTTTTTGATAATTACGAATGACTTCAATTTTCTCTTCAATTGCTTTAAATAGTAAGTCGCTATACTTATCTGGATCAGCTGCTATTTCGTCACTTGAACCCAAAATATCGATTCTAAAGTGTGATACATTTACATATTCTGAAATAGTTTCAAAATAAACATTTACTTCATATTCATCTTCGTTATTGCAAAAATTGCTAATCTTTTTGTAATTAGTAAAAGGAAGATTAATGATATTACTCTCTAATGCAAAAGTCATTGGTCTTCTTCCACTAATTGCAAGCTGCGTTTGAATAAGTGAATTATGCTTAAACGCTTGAACCACTTCACTAATCATCTTAGTTGCAATTTTCTTTAACTTAGTTTTTGTTATTTCGCTATACTTGATTGTTTCAAGATCTTGAAGATAATCTTGTTCTTCAATTTTTTTAGTTAATTCTTCTTGTTTAATTTTCACGATAAAAATTCCTTCATGTATCCTTTTTTCATTACTAAGATACTCAATAAATCTTATTCATGCAACCGAAAAAAGTTAGCTTTGTCTAATCAAACTGTAAAGCAAAGCTAAGTAGTTCCATTACCTTAAGCATATCTTCCGGTCTAAGATGATCTGCTGGTTTTTCATCTAATAAACGCATTCTTGAAAAAGTTTGAATTTGTGCTGCATTTACTCGGCCATGAACATGATAGCCTAGCAAGTCTAGATATGTCGGGAAGTGATTACCATGTGAAGTAATGGGACACAACATTAAATAATTAGTTTTCTCATTATATGAATTAGAAGACACTACAACTGCTGGATGTTTTCCTTTCATTTCTTGTCCAACTGAAGGTGAAAAATCTGCCCATACAATATCTCCTTGTTTAAATTTAATCTTCGGCATGACGTAATTCCTCCATCGCCAAATTTTCCCAAGCTTCCCTTTCTGGTCCTGGTACATCTTCAAATTTAGCATCGGAGGTATAAGGATTCGAAATTTTCGGTATTAAGATCAAACTACCATCAGATTTTTGATGAATTGTGTACTCAGTTCCTACCTCTACCTTAAACGAAGCAGGAAGTGAAAAGCCCACTGAGTTACCAACCTTTTGAGTTACAATATGATGAATAGATATTTTCATAAGTTTTTACCTCATTAATTACTTTCAAAAGTATTGTAGTACTAAAAAAGACTAACTTTCAAAAGAAAGTTAGTCTTTTTGGCGAGAAACATACAAAAGTATGTCAGGGTCTTTGTTTCACAGCCAAAGTAGCCCATCATCAGCACTTCCCGTGCTTTGACTTCTAGAGTCCAGATGATCTCTGTCAAAGAACGCATCTCGCGTTTTCCTCGACTCGTCGCAATTATAATTATACTAAATTTTTCTTATTTTTTCTATTATTGCGCGTCTTAAAAAAGATCTCTCCCATTAGTTGAGCTAGCATAAAACCCATCGCAATCGCAATTGTGACAATCGCCACACGTAAAATTAGGTCTTCTGCATCAGACAGCTGTCCTTCTACCATCGCACGTACTGCTTGATAAGCTGGTACACCTGGCACAAGGGGCACAACTCCAGGAATATTAAAGACAGTTACGGGACATTTTTTAATCCGAGCAAATACTAAACCTAAAATTCCAACGCACAGTGCTCCTAAAAGATTAGATCCTAATCGGCCAATCCCAATTCGATTAGCCAACCAATATAAGATCCAACCCGCACTCCCGCTGACACCACATAACACAAGAGCACGGTGAGGGACATTAATAATCAGCCCAAAGCCTACAGAAGCAAGCCAGGCAAACACTAAATTAACAATTATTTCTAACCAAAAAGGCATTACATTACACCCCATAATAACTTAATTGCAATACCGATGCCGCCACCAAGAGCAATAGCAGTTAAAACTGCCTCTGTTGTTCGGGCCATCCCTGATAACAAATCACCGCCAAATAGATCTCGCAGAGCATTAGTTATCGCTACTCCTGGTACCAATGTCATTAAGGATCCGATTAAAATATTATCGACAATAAGCTTCGGAAACAACTTGCAGGCAAAAATGGTAATTACTCCCATAAAAATTGCCGTCACCATTTCAGCTAAAAAACGAATATTAGTATAGCGTTTAATAGCCAAATAAACAGCATATGATACGCCACCAATAACAGCAGCTGCTGGAAAATCAATCCAGTCATAATCATCCATAAATAAGACCATTAAAGTCGGACTCAAAATTGCAGCCCCGATAATTTGAAGCCAGATTGGAAAATCTGGAATTGAAATTGAAATTTGTTGAAGTCTTTCCTGCAATTCCTTCAAAGTGATTTTCTTAGCAGCAAATTCACGTGATAATTCATTAACTCGGTCTACCAGCTCTAAGTTAATGTTTCTTTTCTTAACTTGTGTAACTTGAGTATAAGAATGCTCACCTAAACTCATAAATATTCCAGTCGGAGTTGTAAAACATCTAGCACCCGCAATACCAGCATTGCGGGCTATTCTCATCATCGTATCTTCAACTCGATAAGTTTCACTGCCACCTTCGATCATTAACCTACCCGCTTTTAAGCAGGTATCGAGCACTTCAGCGGCATAGTCTTGACTCACATGCTCTTTATTCATTTTTACCCTCTAAAATGCTTATCTATTCATTATTCATTTTTTCAATATCAATTGTTTTGTCGACCCAGTCTCCTCTAAAGAAGTCTCTTTCGTGACTCACAATGATTACTCCGCCTTTAAATTCAACAATTGCTTTTCTCAAAGAATCTTTAGTAGCAATATCTAAGTGGTTAGTAGGTTCATCTAAAAATAGTAAATTAGCTGGTTCAAATTGCATCTTAGCTAGCTTAACTTTTTCTTGTTCTCCACCAGATAATTCCTTTAAGGGGCTCATTGCTTGCTGAGCAGTCAAACCCATCCTAGCTAAAGCTTGACGTAATTCTCTTGGACGCAAACGTGGAAATTCTTCTTGTAAATATTGCAAAGGCGTCATATTTTTATTGGGCCAAACAAGATCTTGCTGAAAATATGCCAGTTTAGCAGTTGAAGATAATTCAAAATTACCGTAAATTGGTTTCAATTTTCCTAGCAAAGTCTTCAATAAAGTAGTCTTTCCAATTCCATTAAAACCAGTTACCGCTACCTTTTCACCATTTCCAACAGAAAAATTAAAAGCTGACTTAACGAGCGCTTGATCGTACCCAATTACCAAGTCCTGAGTTTGCAGCAACAAATTTGAAGCTGTATCAACGTAAGGGAAAATGACATGTGCTTTTTTATTGTTTTGTGGCGGCGTTAAAATATCCATCTTTGCTAATTGCTTTTCTCGTGATTTAGCACTTTTAGACCTTGAACCAGCTTTATTCTTTCTAATATATGCTTCAGTCTTTTTGATTTTTCGCTGCTGGTTGGCATAAGCTTTTAAATAGCTCTCTCGGTCAGCTTCTTTTTGTCGTAAGGCATGTTTTAAATCCCCGCTATAGCGAGTAATGGTGCCAAAATCAATATCAATAATGCAATTGGTAATTCTCCCTAAGAAATCATAATCATGTGATACTACAATAAAAGCTCCTTCAAAATCATTTAAATAATCAGCTAACCAATCAATATGGTTAACATCTAAATAGTTCGTTGGTTCATCTAAAACTAAAACATCAGGATTTTGTAAAAGAAGTTTAGCCAAAATCAATTTAGACCGCTGTCCACCAGAAAGCTTAGCTACATCTCGCTCATAACCTAAATCAGCTAAGCCCAGTCCTGTTGCTACTCGGTCAATCTTAGTATCAATATCGTAAAATTCCTTTTCTTCAAGGAGAGTTTGAATCTTACCGGCTTTTTCTAAGAGAGAGTCATCCCCATTTTCACCATATTTCACATAAAGGTCATTCAATTCTTTTTCTTTTTGAAAAAGATCGCTAAATGCTGTTTGTAAAAACTCTTTAATTCCTATACCTGCTTTAAGTTTGGCATACTGGTCTAAATAACCGACATGGAGTTTATTTTGCCACTTAACCTCGCCCTCATCTTGGGTAATTTCACCAGTTAAAATCTTAATTAAAGTCGATTTACCAACTCCATTTTGCCCAGTTACACCCATATGGTCTTCTTTATTTAAAACAAAATTTGCATCTTCATATAACGTTTTATCAATAAAAGTTTGGCTTAAATTTTTAACCGTTAATAAACTCATTATTTCCTCTAGTCTAGATTGTTTCCTTAATCTTTTAATTTGTTTTGATGCTTAGCATCATACTCTTGCAGAGCATTTAATACTCTGGGCCATTGTCTTTTAGGAATAATTAATTGAAGTTTATTGTGATAAATTGGAAAATCACTTGCTTTCATTCCTGTTATTCTAGCTAGTTCTTCATCTGTTAAATGATACTTGGCTACAATGGCTTTAATTTCATAAGAGGCATGTCCTCTAAAATATGAAAGAACATAAAAGAATGCCGCAAAAATACCTGCGTTTAAAACAGCCATTGGCAGAGAGAAGTGAAATGTTCGCCGCGCAATAAAAAACACTGCGATAAATGCAATCAGTGCAGAAATTACCCCGTAAATGACTGGAAAATACTTACTTTGCTTCATTTTTTATCATCCTTTTTATTACACTAGTTTTTCAAATATTACATTCAATTTACGCAAGTGACTTTTTTGTAAAAAAATGTAAATTGTGTTTTATTTTACTGCAATAATCCTCTTATATAATACAGTTTGTTAAGTAAATTAAAAATGACTTTTTAAATATCATTAGTGTAACACGATTATCATTCAATTATTATTAAATTTAAACTTAAAAGGAGTAAACGCTTTGACACACAAGAAGGGAATTTCAGTAGTACTTATTGCCCTACTAGGTTGCGGTTTTCTTACAAATTCAGTTACTTCTAAAGCGGCTGACCAAGATACTAATTTTAATATTTCTAAAAGCCTAGTTGAAAACACAATTAAACCAACTCTTCTCAGTAAAAAATTTAAAGAAGAACAACTTAAAGCATTTAAAGAGAATAAACTAGTAGAGATCAAGTTTGAAGAAAAAAGAATCAATCATGAAAATTCTAATTCTCAATTAGATAATTAAAACTTTGCCAACAAGAGTTGCAGTCATTAGCCAAAATTACTAAGATAGAATCATCAACAGATATCTTAAAAAAAGCAGTTAGCATTTTGCTAGCTGCTTTTTTCTTAATTTCCATCCCATGGAATTGTATCAGAATCTTTGTCATAAATAATATAATTTCTAAAGTCTTCTGGATCATTCCAATCTAGTCCTTGCTGTAGACTATTTTGTCTCGTTTCTTGATTACGTAATTTTTCTTTCTTTAAGCCTAAGCTAGACCGAACTAAATCTGAAACGCGCTGTAATTCTTTAGTAGAAGCTACTTGCATTGCAGCAGAACCAATCCAAACGTTATGTCCATGAATATAACCACTCTTGATATCCTGTGTACAACCACGATAGTTCATTGCAATTGAAAGCATATCATCAAAAGTTAGGTTAGTTTTAACATATTTGGCAAAGACTTTGAGAATTTTACGATAATTTGTAATTGAGTTAACCGACATCCCTTTACGTACAATGTCATTAATAACCTGTCTTTGTCGCATTTGCCGGCCGTAATCGCCTTTAGGATCCTCTTTGCGCATTCGAACGTAGTCTAAAGCCTCTTTACCATTCAAATGCTGCTTACCCTTCTTAAAATGCGTGTGATAAGTAAAAGTAAACGGAACATTAACATCTACTCCGCCTAGGGCCTCTACCATGCTCTCTAAGGCCTTCATATTAACTTCCATGTAATAATTAACTGGTGTGTTTAATAGCGCTCTAACCGTTCGTGTGGCTCCTTTACTGCCACCAACTTGATAAGCTGAATTGACTCGGAACATATAGTATCGTCCTTCGCCCTTACCATCTCCCTTAATATCAGCAAGCAAGTCCCTAGGAATTGATGTCATCGTTGCCTCTTTTTTCTGTGGATTCATAGTTGCTAAGATCATCGTATCTGAATTTCCGCGATCGTGCCTACCCTCAATTCCTTGATCAACCCCAAGAATTAAAATAGAGATTGGTTTCTTCTGAGAAATTAACTGTGAAGTTTTTCCAGTCCCGCGATAAGCCTGCTGCACTGAACTCATAGCTGAGAAATAGGCATGAGCAAAATATGCAACACTTCCGCAAACAAGTAGAATTGTTAAGAGCCCCACCAGGCGAGCAAAGTTATTTCCATTCTTAATGTCTTTTTTGTTCGCCGCAAAAACATTATTTCTTTCTAGTTTTTTATTTGGTTTATTAGGTTCATCTGGTCTCATTAATTTTCGGCTCCTCTGGCTATTAGCTTACCCTTTCATATTACAAAAATCACTGGCTAAGCACATTAGTTTCATTATTAAAAAATTTTTATTTTTTAGCAAGCAAAATAATGTTCTATAATGGTGATTAATAAAATTTGTATCACAGAAAGAAGGAAAAAATATGGCTCTTCCAACAAGAAATGAAGTATCTGATGAGCTTAAGTGGGACTTAAGTCGTGTTTTTAAAAACGATCAAGAATGGGAACAAGAATATAAGCAGGTTGCGCAAGAAATCAAGAACTTAAGCAAATTCAAGGGAACACTTGCCAAATCTGGTAAAGAGCTCTACGAAGGAATTACAGAAATTTTAGCTGTAAATCGACGCTTAGAAAAAGTATATGTTTATGCCACGATGTCAAGCGACGTTGACACGAGCAATACTCATTACCTTGGCTTTGTTGCCAAAGCTCAAAGCTTAGCTAATCAAATGAGTGCTGCGATTGCTTTTGTCGATCCAGAAATCTTGTCTATTCCAGCAAAAAAACTTACTAAGTTTATGCAAGATGAACCACGTTTAGAAAATTACCGGCATCGCCTTGAACAAATTACCCAAAAGCGTCCGCATACTCTACCAGCAAATGAAGAAAAAATCATTGCTGACGCTGGAGACGCAATGGGAACGTCTGCTAACACTTTTAATGTCTTAACCAATTCTGATATGGAATATGGCTACGTCCAAGATGAAGACGGTGAAATGGTTCAATTATCTGACGGCTTATATTCGCTTTTAATTCAATCTCAAGACCGCAAGGTTCGCAAAAACGCCTTTGACGTAATGTACGCAAGCTACGGTCAGTTTGAAAATAGTCTTGCTTCAACTTTATCAGGCGAAGTAAAGGCTCACAATTTTAATGCTCGAGTACATAAATATAATTCAGCTAGAGAAGCTGCTTTAAGTGAAAATAGTGTTCCAACAGCTGTTTACGATACCTTAATCAAGGAAGTAAATAGCCACCTCGACTTACTTCACCGCTACGTTTCATTAAGAAAGAAAATTTTAGGCTTAAAAGACCTTCAAATGTACGATATGTACGTGCCATTAACTGGGAAGCCCGTTCTTTCTTATAACTTTAACGAAGCAAAAGAAGAAGCTAGAAAGGCTTTAGCACCATTAGGAGAGGACTATTTAAAGCACGTTGATTACATTTTTAATAACCGTGTAATTGACGTAGTTGAAAGTCAAAATAAAGTAACTGGTGCATATTCAGGTGGGGCTTACGATACTGATCCATACGAACTACTTAACTGGGAAGATAACCTTGATTCACTCTATACTCTAGTTCATGAGACTGGTCACTCTGTCCACTCTTGGTACACAAGAAATACTCAGCCTTACGTCTATGGTGATTATCCAATTTTCGTTGCTGAAATTGCTTCAACTACCAACGAAAATATTTTAACCGAGTATTTCTTAGATAAAATTACTGATCCAAAGACCCGTGCATTTATCTTAAACCATTATCTTGACTCCTTTAAAGGCACACTTTTCCGTCAAACTCAATTTGCGGAATTTGAGCAGTTTATTCATGAAGCTGATGCTAATGGTCAACCGTTAACAGCCGATGTCCTTGATGAATTTTATGGTAATTTGAATCAAAGATATTATGGTAATAGCGTTGAGCCAGGCGGAGAGATTGCTAAAGAATGGGCGCGTATTCCCCACTTCTACTACAACTTCTACGTTTACCAATACGCAACAGGTTTTGCGGCTGCAACTGCTCTTGCCAATAAAGTTGTTCACGGCACTGACAAAGAACGTGAGGCTTATATTAATTTCTTAAAGGCTGGCTCTTCCGATTACCCAACAGAAATTATGAAACATGCTGGCGTTGATATGACTAAGGCTGATTACTTGAGGGATGCTTTTGATACTTTTGAAAAGCGTCTTAATGAATTTGAAAAAATTGTTGATGAATTAAACGCTGAAAAGTAAGATTCACATTTAAATAAAATAAGCTGGTAGATTTTATTTATACCAGCTTTTTTATTAGCTATTTTATTTATACATAGCAACTATTCTTTCTAACTCTTTATCAGAAATCAGTTTCAAATTTCTAACAAATTCCGTAGCTTGTTCCAAAGTTCTGCCATTATTCAATTGATTTTCGAGAATAATTTTAGCAGAATCCACTTTTCCTTCTGCCCTACCTTGTTTTATACCGCGTTGCATTCCTTGTTCATATCCAGCTTTTCCTGCAGCTTGTTCACGTTCTAGCATTCTTGTTTCGTAAAGCATGATCTTTTCCCTCGTTTCTGGATCTTCATTAATTTCTTTGATTCTTCTCTGCGCGTAATCGAAATGTTTATTTAAATTTACATCTGACCCTCAACTGAAACTTGTGAATTAATAATAATCTTTGTCATGCCATCCCGCAATTGTTAAAGTACTATTTTTATATACCTTTTTTATTTCAAAGTGCAACAAAAAAGCCCAATGCTATGCATCAGACTTTATATCCAATCAAATCAATTTTAAATAAGGAGTATTTACTACTCGAAATTAAAAAGATTACTTTTGGCTATCACACCAAAAGTATGGTTAATTATACCTATATTTATAATTACTATCAACAAATACAATTAATAATTTTTATTACACCAACTTAGCCAAGAAACCAACTAAATAAAGAAATACACAAGTAATCAACAAGTATAAGCTTCCCCACTTAACAGTTTCTTTCAAAATTTTTCCTTCTAAGCCTTCTTTATTAATCGCACCAGTAGCTACTGCAATATTCTGCGGTGACAGCATCCCTGCTGTAGCTCCTGTCATGTTCGATGCTACAATCCAGTATTTGCTTACCCCCAAAGATTGAGCAGCCGAGTACTGTAAATTACCAAACAAGACATTAGCCGAAGTAGCAGATCCTGTTAAAAATGTACCCAGTGCTCCAATTAACGGTGCAAATAATGGGTAAGCTGGCCCAAGCAAACTTACTAAGGCTAAAGCCAAGGCATTTGTCATGCCTGCATAAACCATTACCTTAGCTAGACCAACAATTGCACACACAGTAATAGTCGTCATGCCAATTGTCTTTAAAACACTAACCAGAATTTTAAACATCTTATTGAAGCTTAAACCCTGAATTTTTCCACCAATTAAGCCAGCTAATAAAATTAATGTTCCTGGAGAAGAAAGCCAGTTAATTGGTAAATCATTAGAATTCTTTCCTAAGTAAACATGTAAATGTGTAGTTACACTAGTTAAGAAGTTATTCACAGGTGGACAAAGTGAAGAAGCCAGTAATACAAATACAAATACTAAGATAAATGGCGAACATGCCTTTATAATCTCACTAATACTCTCATTTTCTACTTCTTCTATTGCACCAGTCTTTCGCTTCGTGAGCCACACTGTAATTAAAATCGAGAACAATGATCCAACTAAAGCTGGAAGCTCTGCACCAGTAACTTTAGCAATGATAACTTGCGGAATCGCCATTCCTATTCCAGACATCAAAGTGATAAAGAAGATTCCCTTAAGGGCTTTAATACTTTTACCAGTAAGAATTACCAAGATAAACGGTACTAAAATCACTAAAATAACTAATTGCAAAGTTACAATAAATCCTAATTGCACTTCGTTAAGATTAGTTACTTCAGCTAATGTCAGAACTGGCAAGCCAATTGCGCCGAATGCTGTTGCCGTACTATTAGCAACTAAGCAAATCACAGACGCTTGAATTGGCTCTAAGCCTAATGAAATTAAAATTCCAGCACAAATTGCCACTGCTGTTCCAAAGCCAGCAATCGACTCAAGAAAGCCGCCAAAGCCCCAAGCAATTATTAACACTAAAATTCTCTTATCAGTTGTAATAGACGATAGTAACGTTTCAATCGTCTGCATACTCCCTGATTTTGTTGTGATCTGGTAGACAAAAAGAGCCGCCAAAATCACATACATAATTGGCCAAATTCCCATTATAATACCCTCTAAAGCTCCAGAAAGAGTATTAATTAGGGGTTGCTTAAAAAGTAACACAGCATCAGCAATTGTAATAATTAATCCAATTGTACACGCTTTTGAAGCAGGCATCCCAATAATTCCCAGCGAGATTATTAACCATAAAATTGGTATTAATGCCCATAAGAAATTTATCCACATAGTTTTCCTCATTAAAAAAAGTAATACTATTTAATTTTATCCTTTTTCCACATTTTAAGGAAATTTAAAAAACAAAAAACCTACAAAAACCGCTTTTGCTTTTGTAGGTTTCATAAGATTTACTTTTTAATAGCATGTACGCCATAAACGAATAAATAAATGCCAACTTCAATAATTGAAATAAAGAAAGTCACTGGTAAATTAGTCACATATCCTAAAACTAATCCTGCCCAAACTCCAACTAAGGCAATCCCAACAGACCAACATAACATAGCCGGGATTGTTCTACCTAAATAGCGGGCGCTTGAAGATGGCAAGGTTAATAAGATAAAGACCAATAATGATCCAACAACTTGCGCACCAATTGAAACGGCTAAAGCCAAGGCAATTAAAAATACTACTGAAACTAAACCTGTATTAATATGATGGCTAACTGCCCCAACATGATCAAACGAGTCATAATTCAACTTTCTTAAAAATAAGAAAATGATTGCTAAAACAAAGATAGATAGGATAACTAGTTGAATAACCCCTTCTCTATCAACGCCAATAATTGAACCAAACAAGATATTAGTAGCATAGCGACTATTACCACCAGCAATAGCTAGAAATAGCACACCAAGGCCAATAAATAAGGCTGAGATTGCACTAATTGCGGACTCCTTTTGGTCACTTCTCATTGATAATTCACCAACGCTAATTGAACCAAGCAAGGTGAAGAGAACCATGCCCCATAAGGGAACCCAACCAATCCAGACTGCAAAAGCAGCCCCAGCAAAACCAATTTCCGAAAGAGTATGGGCTAAAAATGAAAATCCTCTAGCTACAACATATACACCGACTATTCCACAAGTAATAGCAATAAAAGTACTAGCTAGAAATGCATAACGCATAAAATCATACGCAAACATTATTCTTCCCCCACCTCCTCAGTTAAGTCTTTAATTTTACCAGCTACTAGACCCTTGTCTTTAAACAAAAGATAGTCCTTCATATATTTCTTTGCTAAAGGAATATCATGAGTTGTGAATAATACAGTCATTGCATGCTTTTCATTCAAGTGCTTAATCAAAGACATCAACTCTTCTTTAGCAACAGGATCTAAACTAGCGGTTGCCTCATCTAAGATAATAAAATCTGGCTTATCTAATAAGGCTTGAGCTAAATATGCGCGTTGCTTCTGACCACCAGAGGCCTCACCCATTCTGGTATTTTGAATATCTAACAGGTGAGTTTCTTTTAAAATTTGGTTTACTCTTGTCTTTACTTGGGCATTTTTAAACAAAGGAGTATTGAGTTCCACAAAGGCCCTAATTGAAAGTGGGTAATCAGCATCCAAATTTCTAAACTGAGGCACATAACCTACTTTAGTGTCAGTTGCGAATTTAAACGAGCCTGTTGTTGGTTGCAGCATCCCCATCAAAATTCTAATTAGGGTTGTTTTACCTGTACCATTTGCACCAAGCAAAGCCGTCATTGACCCTTTAGTTAAGGCAAAATTTAAGTTCTTAAAAATTACCTTATCTTCAAATTTCATTCCCAGGTCTTTAACAGTTAATATCTTAGTCATCTCACCCTTCCTCTCTTCATCCTTTAAACTGATCCTATTTATTTTCGATATTAGCTAGATTTTGATAATTTTCCTTCATCCAAGTTAAGTAAGTAGTGTGATTTGGAATGGTTTCACGAACGTTTAAAACCGGAACATCATTCTTTTTAGCTAACTTAACAAAAGATTTAACAGTTGAGCTACTTGCCTGCGTATTGTTAACGAAAAAGGCTATCTTCTTTTCTTTAATATCAGTATTCATCTTGTTAATCATCTTAGGACTTGGATCTGTGCCATTCTCAATGGCTTCTTCAAATTCCTTGTCGCCTACCTTATACCCTGCTTCTTTTAAAGCATAGTCAAAAACAGGTTCACTAACAAAGACTGGCTTTTTATTGTTTTTATCAGTCTTAACTAGCTTCTTAATCTTATCAACCTTAGCTAAATACTTTTCACCATTAGCCTTAAAGTAAGCCGCATGTTTCTTATCTAGCTTAGATAAACGTTTAACTAAATAGTTGACATACTTAGTTGGCATATTTAAATTGTACCAAATGTGAGGATTATCGCCGTTTTTTAGTCCCATTAAGTCTTCACCAACTAAAACCGGCTTTTTATTAACAGACTTAGCTAACTTATTCATCCATGAGTCATACCCTAAGCCGTTAGCCACAATAATATTTGCCTTAGTTAATTTCTTAGCATCAGCAGTAGTGGGATCAAAGTCATGCGGGTCTGTGCTACTCTTATCAATAATCGCCGTAGCAGTCCCGTATTTTCCAACGATGTTTTTAGCAATATCTGCATAAACATTAGTTGTTGTAACGATCGAAATCTTATCTGATTGGCTAGACGATTCTTTTTTATTAGCACATGCCGTAGTCACAAGCGCTAAAAGTCCCACTAGCCCAATAATAGAAATAAATTTTGTAATTTTAGATTTAAAATTTTGCATATGTTTATATCCTCCTGTGCAAAACAAAAAAGCATTAAGTTAGAAAATTCAGCATAAATTCTAACTTAAAGTTAGACTAAGCTACTTTTTTTATTATGTCAATAATTTTTAGATAGACAAATAGCACCAAGACGTCTCAGACTTGATGCTATCAATAAGTGTAAATAATAAAAACTTTGCTGAATTTTTAATTTAATGCTTTTCTCTAAAATTACATCTTTATATAAACATATTTTTATATCTTTGTCAAAGCTGATCATAAAAAAGATGTCCCAAACTCAGAAATTATTCAAGGGCTTTAAACTAAAAATCCTCCTTAACATGTTGCCTTAAGACGTCTAAGATCTTAATCACATGTTTATCTTCTAAACTATAGTAACGCTCTTGCTTAACTTGTTCACTTTTAACAAGTTTAGCTTCTTCTAATATCCTTAAGTGCCTAGAAATAGCTGGCTGGCTTACATCAAATTGCTTAACTAAGTTATTTACACTGCTTTTTTGATGATCATTCAAATAATACAAAATTTGTATTCGAATGGGATGATTTAAAGCTCTGGTAACTCGAATAATTTGTTCGTTCAACTCGTTCACCTATCTCAATTTATTTAATTATGAGAGTAATTCAAGAATTTTCTTTTGCACACTTGAATCTTCACTTGATCCAATAATTTGATTTGCTGCCTTTTTAGCTTCAGGTAAAGCCGTTGCTGTCGCAAAACTAGTTCCTACGTATTTAAGCATTGCTTCATCGTTTCCACTATCGCCAAAAGCAATCATCTCGCTAGACTTTATACCTAATTTTTTACCAAGATATTCAAGCCCAACTGCCTTATTCATACCCTTAGTCTGCATATCAATTGAAGTACTTGCTCCTGCTACAAAATCGATTTGTGAATAAAGTGAACGCAACTCAGCTAGAATTATTGGCATGATTTCAGCTGGAACATTTAAGCTAACTTTGAAAATACGATCATCAATTTCTTTAAAGTTATCAACAACTTGAATTTTATTAAAGAATTTAGTCATTTCTTGAGCAAATTTTTCACCATCACTTTTTCTCACGTAAGCACTAGTTACTCCCGCAACAACTGCTTGATACGGTAAGCTTGAAACAATTTTCAACATTAAAGCGTAATCTTCATCAGATAGATCCGCAATTTTAAGAATCTCTTGCCCATGAGCAACTAAAGCACCGTTTTCTGCAATGAAGTACATCTTCCGATTATAATTTGGAAAACGTGAAAAAATATTCTCATATTGATTACCACTCGCAACCACAAATTTAATATCGCGATCTTGCATAATTTGAAATTCTTTTTCGAAGAGTTCCTTATCATAAGTCTTATTTTCTTTTAACCAAGTACCATCCATATCAGTTGCAATAAGCTTAATCATTTTTAATCTCACTTTCCACTTTTATTATCCACACTCCACTATACTAAAAAACGCCACCCGGAGGTAGCGTTTTTCACAAAACTATTTTTATGCAACTAGCTTAGTTCTAATTCTTTTTACGTTTTCTAGTGCCAGCTAAGCCTAAAATTGACGCAATTGTTGCTAAGCCTAGTCCAATAATTCCTACATTAGAATGTTTATGTCCTGTTTGAGGTAATGAAACCTCATTAGTCGTTGCTGCTTCTACTTTTCCAGTTTCTTTATGTTCTACAGTTGAGACATTCTTAGCTGTAGTATCAATAGAAATATTATCTGGAAGAGTGCCAGCGTCAGATTTATCTGATTCTGTTGCTTCAGTTGGTTTATTTTCTGAAGCTTCTGGTTTTAGCGGTTCAACTGGTTGGTCTGACTCTTCTGGAGTTTCAGATTCAGTTGGCTTCTCTGGTTCTTCTGGAGCTTCAGGCGCCTCAGGTTTCTCAGGTTCTACTGGAACTTCAGGTTCAGTTGGTTCTTCTGGCTTATTCGGTTCAACCGGCTTTTCAGGATTCTTACTGTAAACTACGGTTTCAGTAATATTCTCAGTATCACTATCTACATTTTCAACACTGCCAATTTCTTTCTTATCGGCTGTGTAGCCAGCAATTTCTGGAGAAATAACCTGTACAAATGTTGTGCCATCAAGTGCAGCCCATTTAATTCCATCAGAAACTTTTCTACCATTTTCATCTAAAATAATGATCTCACCAGTCACTTTATCAATTACCGCTGTACCACGGAATCTCAAAGTTTGAACCACGTCATCTTTTGCCTTAGTTCCATCAGCGTAAACGTACTTAATTGTACGAGTAATGGTCTTATCTAAAGCAATTGAATCGAATGGATATTTTGGTCCCTCAGGATTGTCTGGATTAATTGGATCATCTTCTGTGAACTTGTCATCAGGAGTAACAGTAATTGTACCATGCTTGAGCGTTACATAGTATCTGCTTGTTTCTAATCCAAATTTACCATCTTGTTCATAACCATCCTTAACTAACTCATAGCCTAAGCTTTCGTAGTACTTAATCTTGTCAGCTGTGCTGTAGTTGATTTCTTCATTGTATTTACCATCTACTGTGACTGTTTCCAGCTCTTTACCAGTAGTTTCATCAATGTAGATAATTTCAGCTTTAGCAGCATTTGCTGTGTAGACAACTTTAGTTTCAAGATGATTGCTATCTTGATTGATTCCCTCAATTGCATTCACAACAGTCTTATCTGCAGTGTAGCCTGCGATTGTTGGAGAAATTACTTCGACAAAAGTTGTACCATCTTCGGCTACCCAAGTTAACTTACCTGGAACTGGCTTACCGTTTGCATCTAACTTAATGTTGCCATTTTCATCGACTTCTACGTATTGGCCAGTTACCTTATCAATCACACCAGAACCTGTGAAAGTTAAAGTTTGTGTATGACTTGGTTTAGCTGTTGTACCATCAGCGTAAACATAGTGAATAGTATGTGTTACATCTTTATTTAAGTTAGCTGAATCAGTTGGATATTTTGGCCCTTCTGGATCGTTTGGATTAATTGGTTCATCTGGTTTTCCAGGATTTTCTGGATTTACAACTACAGTTCCATGTTTGAATGTTACATAGAATTTCTTAGTTGTTTCACCGAATTCGCCACCATTATAACCATCCTTAACTAACTCATAGCCTAAGCTTTCATAGTACTTAATCTTGTCAGCTGTGCTGTAGTTGATTTCTTCATTGTACTTGCCGTCTACTGTAGCTACTTCTAGCTCTTTTCCAGTAGTTTCGTCAACGTAGACAATTTCAGCTTTAGCGGCATTTGCTGTGTAAGTTACAGTATGAACATAGTTTTCACTATCATGTGCCACATTTTCAACGCCGTCGATTTGCACGTGACTAGGTGTATGACCTGTAATTTGTGGAGATGTAACAGCTAAGAAACTATTTCCAAGCATAGCCATCCAGTTCAATTTACCAGGAACTGGCTTACCATCTGTATCTAGTTTAATGTTGCCATCTTCATCAACTTCTACATATTCACCAGTTACCTTATTAATGTGACCAGATCCTGTAAATGTAATTGTCTGAGTATGGCTTGGATTTGCTATTGTGCCATCGGCATAAACATAATGAACAGTATGTGTTACATCTTTATTTAAAACACCAGAATCAGTTGGATATTTAACATCCCCACCTGGATTAATGTTTTCACCAGGTTTTCCAGGGTTTTCTGGATGAACGTGAACTACACCATGTTTAAATGTCACATAGAAAGTCTTAGTTGTCTCACCAAATTTACCGCCATTATAGCCATCATCAACTAATTCATAGCCCAAGTTTTCGTAGTATTTAATTTTGTCGGCTGTACTGTAATTGATAACATCGCCGTATTTTCCGTTTAGGGTTACTGCTTCTAATTCTTTACCAGTTGTCTTATCTACAAAAATAACTTTAGCATCGGCATCATTTGCAGTATAAGTAACTACGATTACCTTACTTGGCAGATCATGGGTCACTTTAGTTCCAGAAACACTAGCTTTGTCTGGAGTATAACCAGTTATAATCGGTGAGCTTACTTCAGTAAACTTAGGATCAGCAACTTCTGCAGTCCATGCAAGTTTGCCTTCAATCGGTTCTCCATCATCGCCAATAATGACTTTGCCGTTTTCATCAAGAACTACATATTTTCCAGTTGTCTTATCTACAACTCCATAAGCAGTAAACTTAATGGTTTGCTTGTTACTTTCAGCTGCTGCATTGCCATTTGCATAAACATATTTGATCTCTTGAGTTACTTCTTTGTTGTAATCTTCTGATTCATAGACTGGACTATCTGGATCTTCAGGATCAATAATGATCAAATCTCTAGTTAAGTGAACCTTAAAACTGTTTTTGGCATCTTCTGCAGAATAGTAGTAATCTTTACCGAATTCGTAATCACTACTTACAAGTTTGTAGCCATTATTTTCAAACATTTTAAGTGTAGCTTCAGGATTTAAATTCCAGCTAATAATGTGATCAATTTTACCATTAACAGTATCACTACCGATAATTTTACCAGTTACATCATCAATATATTGAATCTGAGCAGTTTGCTGGTTTGCATAGTAAAGAACTTCTTCAGTGATATTATTTGAATTACCACTGACTAAAACTGATTCTACTTGCAACCTATTTGCACCGTATCCTGAAATCTTTGGTGAATTTACTTGAGCAAAAGTATAGTTAGCATTGCCATCTTCTGCAGTCCAAACAATATCGCTAACCCAAACTTTATCTACAAAGTCATATTGACCTTTTCCAATAAAGTTAACTTTTTGAATAACAGAATTGGCAGCTGTTTGACCTTTATTAGGGCCATCAGCATAGACATATGTAATGACACGATTTACTTCTTTAGTTTGTGAATTTTCAGCTATTTTATGTTTTAACGTAACTACATAGTCATTGCAGCCTGGGTTATAGTCTGCATCTCCAAAGACTGTCGTATATCCTAGAGGATTATTCACTAAAATGTAGCCATTATTTTCGTAATCCTTGATGCTACCTAAAACCTTATCAATAACCTGGTAATTTATAACTTCACCATAATTTCCAGTAATATTGACAGTAGTACCAAGTTGTTTTTGAGATGTTTCATCCCAGAAAATAATTGTACCTACCTGAGCTTTTTTATCGTAAATGATATTTTCTATCTTTAACTTTTCATTCTGCTCTACTTTATCTGCTGTACTCCACTTTTGATTAGTAGTGTAACCAATGATATCTGGAGATTTAAGAGATTCAAAAGTTGTCTTATCCGCAGTCCATTTTAGACTAGCATTTTTATCAGTAATCTCAGTAGCAATTAAGTCATTACCTACTTGTTGAGTACCAGCAACTAAGACAATATTTCCAGTTACCTTATCGCGATAACCAGTAGCAGTGAAAGTTGCTGTCTGAGTAGTTGAAGGACGTAGTTCATTTCCCACTGTATCTACATAGTGAATATCTTTTTGAACTGTTTGTGATTCATTAACTGCTTCAAGGACATGCTTTAATTGAATTTCAAAGTTTAAATCATGAACACCAAATTGAGTACCAGGTTTAAAGCTATTACTAATAATTACATAGCCACTATCAAGCAAATTGGAAAGAGTAGTGTCTAAATCCACAAAGTTAATTTGAGAATATACTTTTCCAGTAGCGTTTAATTGAGCAAGACTATTACGGTTATTGTCCATATCAATAATCGTAATTGTAGCTTTTACATCTTCACGTAAGCGATAAATTACTTTGATATCTTCACCTGGATTTTCAGGAATTACATATTCAATATCAGCAATGTATCCTGCAATAATTGGTGCATCAGTTCTACCAGCCTTTATTGGGTCAGTTAAGTTATTATTAAACTTCACAGCATCCCCAATTTGATTACCATTTTCATCAACTGGAATAATCGAACCCAAGTCCTTGTAAATAAACTGTACTTCATGAGCTGAGTCAGTTACGAATGGATTTCTTGCAGTAAAGTTATTATGAGTAAATTTAACTGATTTACCAGCCTCTACAGTATGACTTTCAATCACACGATCCATATTACTGCCGTCATACATAAGAACTTCCATCTTACCTGTAGCATCAATTTGACGGTAAACTACAGTGAAGTCAACTGTTAATTGGTTAACAGTACCTTCTGTTCTATTGCCAGAACTGTAGTAAACCTTCTTGTAGTAACTACCATCACCAAATTGAGAGATAGTTCCAGTAAATGATCCACTAGGGATATTTGAGCCATCTAAATAAAAACCATCAATTAGTTGTTTGTATTGGTCAACATTATCAATAACGAATTCTTGTCCTGTCCAACCAGAAACACTAACATTAGGATATTTATCAGTACCTGGAATCTCAACTAAATTACCATCTTTATTGTGGTAGTAGTACTTAATTACAGATTCCTCAGTATGAACTGGAATAATTTCACCTACTGAGCTCGCATCTAAATTAGTGATATTTCCTAGGCCATAGATAATTTTAGTGCTACCAACAACCGTTGTAGCATTACCAACAGGCATTGAACTACCGCCGACTGTGATATTAGATTTACCACTATTTACAATTAAAAAGTCTCTATTGTTTACTTCAATTTTCTTGAAATATCCTGCTTTAATGATATGTTCAGCTACCATATTTTTATAATCAGCATCAGTCACGTAAGCATAGAGATTTTCATCAGTTAAATCATTACGATTTACAGATAGAATAAGTTTTTTATTGCTACTATTCCAAAAGGCAGTATTATTTAAATCTAAAATTTGATATATATACTTATCGTCACCAATTAAAGCACCTGCTTCTTTTGGATATTTATCTGTATCTGTTGCAGGAATAGTCACAGAAGCCTTACTTTGAACTTCTTTAACATCT
This sequence comes from Lactobacillus gasseri ATCC 33323 = JCM 1131, assembly GCF_000014425.1. Lineage (NCBI taxonomy): Bacteria > Bacillati > Bacillota > Bacilli > Lactobacillales > Lactobacillaceae > Lactobacillus > Lactobacillus gasseri. The sequence continues at coordinate 1,708,566 of NC_008530.1, forward strand.
GTTTGAACGGTAGTTTGATTGTTTTCTTCTACTACAGTTTCTTCAATTGGAGAAACTACATTTTCAACTTTCGTTTCAGTTTCAACAGGAGTAGTTTCTGTAACTGGAGTAGATTCTTCAACAGTGGTAGTAGCATTATTCTCAACTACAGGTGTTGCTATGCTTTCAGTAGATTGAAGACTATTGTTTTCAACATTTTGAGTATTATTTACTACTGTTTCGTCTTTAGTTGATTCAGCGTCATAAGTGGTTGCTTCGTTAGCTGCTTTTTCTTCTACAGCACTTGTTTCTGCTGAAGAAACAAATTCATTATTTCCAGCTACTTCACTACTTATTTCATTAGTAGTTTCATTATTTTCAACGTCATTGTTTGTTTCTATTGAAGCTGTTTTTGCTTGTTCTACATGCTGAACTGCACTTTGCTCTTCAACACTTACCGTATTTTCAACGTTTTCTTTTAAGTTATTAGCTACATCATTTGTTACATTTATACTTTCTTCTTGAGTAACTGTAGTATCAGCTTTAACTGTTCGACCATTAACTCCCATGAAGGTTAACCCGATCAATACAGAGGCAGCACCTACAGTAAACTTACGAATAGAGAAGCGTTGCTTTTGCGGTCTAATTTTCCGCATTTTTTCACTATAATTGTTCTTGGAAACCATAATTTTACCCTCATACTTCTAGTATTAGGTGAGTATTAAGTTATAGCTCTCATGCTAGCGATTAACCTATATAGTAATCGCTTACTTCACCTTTTATAATATTTATTTTTTACAATAAGTAAGTATACTGGGGATCTATGATCCAATTGTGTACAATTTATGATTTTTGTGTGAATTTATAGTCTTTGATTGTTATATATTATCTGCATTATATCAATATATAATGCGGTATCATAAATACTATAATTTTAATCCTATACAAATTAAAATTTTCATATGTTATTTAATACACAAAAAAAGCAAGATCCCGTTAAAATTGGAATCTTGCTTTTTAAAATTTAATTGTTTTTATTCATCTGGGTATTTAGAAACAGGTTTCTTCCAGAAACTCATGATTAATCCAGCTACAATAGAACCAATAATTGTAGCAACAAAGTAAAGTAGAATGTGATTAGATAATGGAGATACCCATAATCCGCCATGAGGAGCTGGCACTTGAATATGCCATAATCCAACAAGTAAACCACCTACTGCAGAACCAATTACACAGGAAGGAATGACACGACCTGGGTCAGCTGCAGCAAATGGAATAGCGCCCTCAGTAATAAATGAGAATCCTAGAATCCAGTTTGAAACACCTGCACGACGTTCTTCTTTAGTGTAACGGTTTTTAAAGAAAGTAGTACCAATTGCAGTAGCAAATGGAGGAACCATACCACCTACCATAACAGCAGCCATCATAACAGCTGCAGTTGCAGAATGCGGATCATTAGCAAAAGCACCTGAAGCAAAGACGTAAGCAGCCTTGTTGAAAGGACCACCCATATCGATAGCCATCATTCCTGCTAGGATTAAAGTTAAAATTACTAGGTTTCCAGTACCCATACTATTCAAGAAGTGGGTAATAGCAAAGTTAATTGAACTAAAGATTGGGTTGATGATGTAGAACATAATCAAAGCAATGAAGAGTAAGCCCAAGATTGGGTAAATCAACATTGGTTTCATACCTTCTACAGATTTAGGAAGCTTAGCAAACAACTTCTTCAAGCCAATCATCATATAACCAGCGATGAAACCAGCAGCAATACCACCTAAGAAGCCTGCTGGAGATACGGCATGAGCTTGAACATTAACTTGTAAGCCGTTAGTTCCATTAACAATGGCTGCCATGTAACCACCAACAAAACCTGGCATCAAAGCAGGTAAGTCGCCGATTGATTCAGCAATATAAGCAGCTAAAACTGGAACCATGAAGGCAAAGGCTAAATTACCTGCACTGTTCAAGAAAATAAATGCAGGGTTCTTAGCACCACCAGCCATATAGTTTTCAACGATAAAGGAGATGGCCATTAAGATACCACCACCAATAACGAATGGAAGCATGTGGCTAATACCACTCATTAAGTTCTTATAGATAGAAGCCCATAATCCTTGTTTTTCTTTAGCGCTATCATCGTTAGCACTAGCACTACTATCAGCGTGATATATTGGAGCCTTATTTTCTAAGATGTCTTCAATTAATTCTTGTGGATGGTTAATACCATCAACAACAGGCTTCATCACCAGTTCTTTACCATCAAAACGTGGCATTTCAACTTTTTTATCAGAAGCGATAACAACACCCTTAGCACGCTTGATTTCTTCAGGAGTAAGTCTGTCTTTCACACCTTCGGAACCATTAGTTTCAATTCGAACATCAACGCCTAATTTCTTACCAGCCTTAATTAAAGCTTCTTGAGCCATGTAAGTGTGAGCAATACCATTAATACATGCAGTAACACCAACAATTAAAGGCTTTTGTTCACTAGCAGGCTTAGCTGCTTCTTTTGCAGCTTCTGCTTTTCTCTTTTCAGCATCAGCCTTATCCTGAGCATCTTTTTTAGCTTCAGCCTTTTTAAAGATGTCAATTACTTCTTCTGGCTTAGTTGCTGCCTTCAAAGCACTCACAACATCTGGATTAATTAACAAACTAGATAATTTAGCTAATGCTTGTAAGTGCGTATTATCAGCACCAGCTGGTGCTGTAATCATAAAGAACAAGTGAACTGGTTGACCATCAAGAGAATTATAATCAATTCCTTTAGGACTTTTTGCAAATAAAACAGCAGCACGATTAATGTATTTGTTTCTTGCATGTGGCATAGCAATTCCATCGCCAATACCAGTTGTTGATTCTTTTTCACGAGCCCAGATTGATTTAATGAATTCGTCTTCGTTATTCACAACGTCTTGCTTTACTTCAAGATCAGCCATTTCTTTAATTGCTTCTTCCTGAGTAGTAGCCTTAAGATCCATAATCATTAAATCAGGACTTAAAAGATCTTCAATTTTCATGAAAGTAACTCCTTATCCTAATTTTCTTTTTTAGTTTTAACTACTTTACTTCTTCAACTGTGATTTGTGGCAAAACAGTATCGATTTGACTCTTAACTGCAATGTCTTCAGTAAATGCAGTGGCTCCGCCGCAAGCAGATCCTACTTTTAATGCTTCAACAACATCATGAGTCTTGTAGTAAGTACCTACAAAACCAGCAATCATTGAATCTCCAGCACCAACAGAGTTAACTGCAGTACCAACAGCAGCGCTTGCATGGTAAATATGATCCTTAGTTACTAGGTAAGCACCATCACCAGCCATAGAAATCATGACATTCTGTGCTCCCATATCTAAAAGCTTCTTAGCTGCTTCAAGCATCTCTTTATCATCAGCAAAACTAGTATTAAACAAAGCTGCTAATTCATGGTGATTTGGCTTAATAACCAATGGATGATACTTCAAAGTTGCAAGTAAAGCTTCACCAGTTGTATCAATTGCAAATTCGGCACCGGCTTCTCTAATAGTTGGTAACAATTGTTCATAGAAGTCTGTTGGTAAACTTGGTGCTAAACTACCGCTCAATACAACAATATCGCCTTCATTAAGATCATCCAAGCGCGCCTTAAATGCAGTAATTTCTTGTTCATCGATCTTTGGACCAGCCGCATTAATTTCAGTTTCTTTTTGAGCATGAACTTTTACATTAACACGGGTATCATCAGAAATAGTTACAAAATCACTTTCGATTTTTTTAACGTTTAATTGACGAACCAATTCCTTGCCAGTAAAACCACCGACAAAGCCCCAAGCGGTATTATCAACATCAAGTTGGTTTAAGATTTGCGAAACATTAATTCCCTTGCCACCAGCTAAAAATTGACAATCATTTGAACGGTTAACGCTACCAGCATCAACCTTTTTTAATTGCATAACATAATCTAATGCTGGATTAACTGTAACAGTATAAATCATGACCGAGCCTCCTCAACTCTGATTTGTTTAGGAAGAAGATTCTTCTTACCTATTGTTAAATGGTTAGTGATGAGTATTGCCTCATTGATATGTGCAAAACTTGCAAAATTTGCCGCTCCAATTTTACTACTATCCATTAAGACAAAAGCTTCTTTTGCTTGTTCAATAGCAGTCTTTTTTATCCCTGCTTCCGCTGGATCTGGAGTAGTAAATTGCCCCTCTGCTGTTAAACCGTTGGCACCAATAAATGAAACAGATAAATTCATTTCCTGTAGTTGTTTCATTGCAGTGTTACCTACCACAGCATGTGTTTCAATCTTCGCCTCGCCCCCTAACAAGCGAGTCTGAATACCATTCTCTAAACATGCTAATGCAATATCAACACCATTGGTTAACACATGTAAATCCTTAATTTCTCGCAAAAATGACACCATTTCATATGTTGTCGTTCCAGCATCAAGGAAAATATGATCTCCCCTAGTAATATGGTTGATTACGGCAAAACGAGCAATTTCACGCTTCTTATCAACATTAAGATTAAATCTAACCTGCTGTTCAACATCGCGTGAATAATCTTGCAGCGAACGTGCACCACCATGTACACGTACAATTACACCACGTTTTTCTAATTCAATGAGGTCACGGCGAATTGTTGACTCTGACGACTTAGTTAACTTACATAATTCATTAACACGACAGATACTATGATTATTAATATAACTTGCTATCGCTTGTTGACGTTCTTCAGTCAGCATCGTTCATCATCACCTCGTTTAATATGATAAACGCTTCCAATTATAAAATCAATCATTTTTCTTCAAAATCAGTCATATTCATTCATTATTAGTCATAGCTAACTTCATGAAAAGCTAAGCCTAAATAAAAAAGCTAGCGATTTATTCGCTAACTTTTAATTTATTATCAAATTTGCAGATACTTTTGATCCTTGAAAATAAAGTCTATTTTCTTGTCTATAGTTCTAAGCTCAATTCTTTGATAAACCGGTTCATAGCCATGCTTTTTCAAATTAATACTTGCTCTATTTCCATCAACATTTATCTCATACAAATTATATTCACCATGTTTATAAGCAAAGTCTGTACCATTATCTTGATAATGCAGATAGTTACCATATTCGCCAAAAACTCTAAAAATCATCTTTTCATCTGGTTGAGATGAAATATGATCCTTCACTTCTCCCCAAGGTAAAATCGTATCTTTTTTAATAAATAAAGGTAACTTATCAAGCGGAGCATTAACTAAAACCGTGTTGTTTCCGCTATACGTAACATTATTCCAAAAATCAATCCATTTACCTTGCGGTAAATAAACAGCTCTAAAGTCTTTTCCTTCTTCAACTACTGGCGCCACTAAAATTTTCGTACCAACCATATATTCATCATTCATATTTTTAACCTTTGGATCATTGGGATAGTTCAATACTAAAGGCCGCATAATTGGTAACCCGTTTTTACTTTCTTTGACAAACAGGTCATAAAGATAAGGAATAAAGTGATAACGTAGCTGCAAATATTTACGATACATTGATAAAGTTGGTTCGCCAAATACCCATGGTTCCTGCGAACGTGTTCCTAAAGCTGCATGATTTCGAAGAAGTGGACTAAAAATTGCCGCTTCAATCCATCTGGTTAATAATTCAGGTGTGGTATCAGCACCAAAACCGCCAATATCAGTTCCTGCAAATGCAAAACCGCTCATCCCTAAATTACATAATTGCGGAATCATCATTTGTAAATGAACCCATAAGCTCTGATTATCACCAGTCCAAACAGTAGAATACTTTTGTGTTCCTGCGTAAGCGGCACGAGTAATCACAAATGGCCGCTTGCCACTTGCTTTCTTTAAACCATCATAAGTTGCTTTAGCCATATTATGGCCATACACATTGTGCATTTTACCATGCGTTGATTTTTTATCTTCATCACTAAAAATGATATTTTCAGGAATTTCTCCATTAAAGGAAGCTGGTTCATTCATATCATCCCAAATACCATCAACGCCTAAATCAACTAGAAACTTGCAGTTTTCTGCCCACCATTTTCTAACTGCGTTACGACCAAAATCAGGATAAACCGCATCCCCCGGCCAAACTTTATTAACATAAACTTGCCCATTTAGTGCTTTGACGAAATAACCTTTTTGAAGCCCCTCTTGATAGATTTGATAAGCTTCATCTTTTTTCACTCCCGGGTCAATAATTGTAATAATGTGTAAACCTAATTTATGCAATTTATTGATAAATTTCTTGGGATCGTCATAGGTATCCGTCCGCCAAGTAAAAACACGATAACCATCCATATAATCAATATCTAAATGAATTGCATCACATGGAAGATGATATTTACGCATTTTATCAACAATTTCTTCCACTTTTTCAGCACTAATGCTGTATCCCCACCGAGATTGTTGATAACCTAAAGTCCATTTTTGCGGCAATGGTGTCCTACCAGTTAAATAAGTATAGTTTTCAACAACTTTTTTCAAACTAGTACCACCAATAATGTAATAGTCAATATTTCCATCATCAGCTGCATAGTAGTAATACTTATTGCTTTCTTTTCCTAAGTCAAAATAGCTATGATACGTATTATCGAAAAAAATCCCATAGGGATGATTATTTTTTAAGCCAATTAAAAATGGAACAGATTTATAAAGTCGTGTAAAGCTTTCCAAATGGGGTTCTGGATTATCTGTATTCCAATTCTCATACGCATAGTGCCGCTTATTTAAAAATCCAGTCTTATCTCCCAAGCCGTAAAATTGTTCATCCGCTGCTAATTTCTTAACTAGTTCATAATAATGACTATTCTTTTCTGTACTAGTTGCTACATCATGTCCTTCAGATTCGGCTAATTTTTGATGGCTAGCGTCTACTTGCCGATCAAGTGGAATCCGGTTACCACGATAATCAATAATTAATGGATTTTCTTGTTCATCATAAACATCAACTTTTTCATCATCATAAATTTTAATAATTAATTTTGAAGTCTTCAGTTCAAGATGATCATCTATTTTTTTAACTTCAAAACTCGTTTCCTCGGTCTTATTTTCTTCAATTGCATAAGAATTATTATTGCAACCACGGTCTTGAAATACGCGAATTATTTCAGAAGTTAAAACAGATAAAGTAAGAATTGAATTAGTAAACATTATTTTAACTTGATTACGATCAATTATGTATTTTTCTAAATTATTTCTATTCATATTCAGCCTCATCATCCTGTATTCGCTTCCAATTTTATCATAAAAAAGACCGCTCTCCTTTTGAACAAAGAGCAATCATCAAGATAAATTTTCTATTCTTTTATTCCTTGCAATGCACGCTTCATATTCTTCCACATGCCATTATCATCAGTTTGTAAAATCAAACTCGGGTAAATTTTTCTAATCCACCAAATCGATCCCACTAAAAATATTACTAAGATTAACATTGAAATCTCAGCTTCTAAGTTTGTTGCATTTCCTTTAATTAGTCGAAGTGGCATTAAGAAAGAGGATAAAAACGGTACATAAGACATAATTATTACAAAAATACTATCAGGATTATTAGACAAACTCATGCTGCTAAATAAACCAAGTAAAGTCAAATAAACTAGAGGTTGAACAGCTTTGTTAGTATCCTCTGCCTTAGTTACAATCGCACCACAAACAGCAGCATAGACAATATATAAGATCAACCCTAAAACAATGAATACTAATCCCCAAGAGATTATTTGTCCTAAGACTTGATCAATAGCTGGTTTTACTTGAGCAAAAGTTTCTTTAACTCCAGTAATTTGTGGAGCCAAATAATAAAATCCAGAAAACATTAACGCATAAATTAATAATTGCGTAAGAATTTCCATGAAAATTCCTAAAACTTTACCATCAAAATAATTTCCACCTGGCATACTTGAAAAGATCATTTCCATGATCTTAGTTCCTTTTTCACTGGCAATATCTTGCGCCATAATAGTGCTGTAAGTCTGAACCAAAAAGTACAAAACAAAAATCAAAATCCAAAAAGTGGCCGTTTTCAAATTTTTCTCGTCGCTTGCACCTAGCTTCTTACTATTAGTTTTTTCAGTAAACTTAACCTTTTGAGAAAGTGATTTCAGCTGCTGATTATTAAGTTTGGCATTCTTTAAATTAAGTACCTGCTGTTGAGTATTTAAAACTCGCATCAATTCATCTTTAAGATCACCGTCGAGTCCTTCTGAACCATAGTAAGTTGCCCCTAATTGAGTAGAATTATTTTTAACAACAATATAGCCGTTAATATCTCCAGCTTGATATGCTTTTTCAGCTTTTACTTTATCCTTATACATATCAAAATCTTTTGTTTTCTTTAAAGGTTGAAGCAAATTTTCGTTTTGGCTCACAATGCCAACTTTTGTATTATCATCAAAAGCAGAAGACGAACTCATTCCAAAGAAAAATGAAATAACTAACACAATAAATGGCGCAAAAATCATCAATAAAAATGACCAATTTTTAACTTCTCTACGGTAGGTTTCTTTTGCAACTAACCAAGTCTTATTCATTATTTTCACCGGCTTTCAGTTTAAAGATTTCATCTAAAGTTGGTGGTTCTTGATCAAAGGTTTGCAAATATTCTCCATGAGATAAAGTCTTAAAAATATCTCGGCCATAATTAGCTGACATTAGCCAAAGCTTATAAATGCCATTGTTTTGCAAAATAGCTTTTTCTACTCCGGGTAGTTTCTTAACCTCATCGAGCCCTAAATCTGTCCTAATAAATAAGCGCGTTAGGCCAAAATTATTTCGTACTTCATTTACCGCACCATTTAAAACAAGATGACCATTATTAATCATCACTACATCATCACATAATTCTTCAACATTAGACATATCGTGATCAGAAAAAATAATTGTCGCCCCACGCCGTTTTTCTTGGAGAATTACATCTTTAATTATTTCAACATTTACGGGATCCAAGCCACTAAAAGGTTCATCTAAAATAATTAAATTTGGTTGGTGAATAAGTGTCGCAATTAATTGAATTTTTTGTTGGTTTCCTTTAGATAAGCTCTTAATCTTATCAGTAATCTTGCCTTTAACTTCTAATTTCTGCATCCAATCTTGCAAGTCATGCTTTACTACATCTTTCTTCATACCTTTTAAACTAGCTAAAAAACTTACTTGTTCTAAAACTGTCAACTTAGGCATTAGACTACGCTCTTCTGGCAAGTAGCCCACAGAGTTGTAGTCACGACTTGAAAAAGAATGATTATTAATCGTAATCTTGCCCTGATACTTAACAAACTTCAGAATACTATGAAAAAGAGTAGTTTTTCCTGAACCATTCTTACCGATTAAGCCTAGTATTTTCCCATTATCTGCTTTGAAATTAATATCAAATAAAACTTGTTTACTTCCAAAGCTTTTATTTAAATTTTTTACTTGTAACATAGCTTTTTCTTTCTAGGTAAATTTTAGTAAAGTTAAATCTAATTATATCAATCTTTAATATTAATATCTTTTTTATACCAAAAAAGCCTCTCAGCTGTCTAAAACTGAGAGGCTTGATCCTATTTATACATATATTTTGCAGTTGCTTCTTTAGGATCCATTCCATTACGAATCTTCAAAGCAAGTTCAATTGAAACATCAGCGATAATTGATTGTGGATCAATTACATTATAAGGATGATCTGGTGCCTTTTCTTGAGCAAGAGACAATTCTGTACATCCTAATAAAATTACATTGCAACCATATTTATCATGCATTGTCTTCAAGATCTTATGATACAAGTCATGATCAACGATTCCCTTTTCCTTAATATCGCTGTAAATTAATTCATTAACCATTGGCTGAATTTCGGGACCACCTAATTCTACTTTCTTGCCAACACGTTCTAATTCGTCCACATACAAATGGTCATAAATAGAACCTTCAGTTGCAATTAAGCCAATTTTTTCTTCCTTAGGAAAATTATCTACAAATGTATGCACTGCAATTCGCATCATATGTAAAAATGGTACATCAGTTAATGCAGCTAGATCATCATAAAAATAATGTGCGGTATTACATGGCATTACAAAGAAATCAGGATTGAGCTTGGCTTGGCTTAAAACATCATCTTTTAAATCATAGAAAAAGTTAGGCTTACTATGATCCATGATATAAGCCGTTCGATCGGGAATTTGAGCATCATTTACTAAAATATAATTCAAATAATCTTGATCTTTAGCGATTTTAACTCGGTGATTAATTAAGCGAACATAGCTTTCAGTTGCAATTGTTCCCATCCCGCCAATAATTGAGAAAAAGTGTTTCATAGTTATTCCTTATCGTCTTTTTCTAATTCATTAATTACACTTTCAGCAACTTTAATATCAGTTGGATATGGCGTATCTACCCCGCGAATCTTTTGGAATGGATCTGCACCCTTCCCGCAAATTAAAACAATATCATCTTTATTAGACATTGCAATTGCATCATGGATTGCCTTTTCACGATCTAATTCAATTGTGACATCAACTTTTTCATGATCAATGCCCGCATCAATTTCTTGAGCAATATCCATTGGATCTTCAAAGCCAGGATCATCAGTAGTTAAGAATGCCTTATTTGCATAAGCGGTCAAACTTTCGCTAAATCCAGGACGACGTGATACTCCCTTATCTCCAGGAGCTCCAACAACTACAATAATCTTTGGATTATTAAACTCGCGTTGCATAAAGCTCATTAAAGCTATCATTGAAGCTTTATTATGTGCGTAGTCAACGATAACAGTACCATGATTCTTTGATGGTAAAGTTTCCATTCTGCCCGGGATTGTTACGTGACGGATTCCTTTAGCACATTCTGCATAGCTTTCACCAGCAAGACCAGCACCAATAATTGCAGCAGTACCATTCATCTCGTTGAAGTCACCAATCATTTGAAGAGTGTAATCTCCAGCAATTGGTAATTTCTTAGCTTTTTCAGAAGCACAGAACAACTTAAATTCAGTTTCCTTCATGTCTGTTTCAACTGATTGGAAGCGGAAATCAATTGGTTGTTTTAAGTTAGGATTTTCGAAATCATTTCTAGCAAACAGATAGATACTATCTGGATTAGTAGTTGTAGTTGCTGCTGCATAAATTTCATCAAAGTGGTCTGACATTGCGTTAATAATACATTTACGCGAGTTAACCATTAATTGTAATTTACAATGTAAGTAATCTGCAAAGTTAGGGTGTTCATTTGGACCGATATGATCTGGAGTAATATTTAAGAAAAATCCTAGATCATAGGTTAAACCAAAGACACGGTTCTTTTTATAAGCTTGACTAGAAACTTCCATTACCAAATGAGTCATACCATTATCAACAGCTGTTCTCATGTCACGGAACAAGTCTAAACTTTCAGGTGTAGTCAAACTAGACTTGAACTTATCTTCAGGTTTTGGCCCTACGATATCATCTACTGATGAAAACAAAGCTGTTCGACCACCGTTAATTTGGTCAAGCATCCCCTTCAAGAAATAAGCAGATGTAGTTTTACCCTTTGTACCAGTAAAGGCTACAACGTATAAATCATCTTGCGGGAATCTGTAAAAGGCAGCTGATAAAAGAGCCATGGCTTTAGTTACATCTCTAACAACTAAAGCATGCATTCCTTTACCTTCTGGATATGGTTGTTCTGCTACATAACAAGTAGCTCCACTGTCTTTAGCCATTGATAAATAAGTAGGTCTAAAGCCTTTACCCTTACAGAAAAACAAGGTATTTGTTTTTATATCACGTGAATCATATGAAATATAATTCATTTTAGTTGGAACCGCATCTTGCACTGCACTTGATTTAAGCAAGTGGTGTTCCTTCAAGATTAAGATGCAAGTGTTTAAAGAAATGCTAGAATCGCTCATTTTTTCTCCCCAATTTTTTAATCAATTCAGCCTAAATTATAGCACACCATCATTTTGCTTTGGGGCTATTGAGTGGTAGTTGAATAATAAAACTAGTTAATTCTGATGTTGACTGACACTTAATTGTCCCGCCATGTAAGTCAACAATACTTTTCGTAATCGCTAAACCTAAGCCAGTACCGCCGGTTTTTAAATTTCTTGAACTTTCTACTCGATAGAAGCGATCAAAAATTTTTTGCAAAGACTTCTTAGGTATCTGCTCCCCATTATTTTCAACTCTAAGTTCTACAAACTTATTATTCACCTTATTGGCAATTAAATTAATTTCAGTTGCGCCATGGCCATATTTCAAGGCATTCGAAATTAAATTATTTAACATTCGCACAATCATTTTAGCATCAGCATCAATTACTAAATCTCTTGGTCGTGTCACTACATTAAAAGCAATATTTTTCTTTTCTGCTTCGAGTTCAAAACCAGCTGCTACTTGTTCAAGCATTGAATTGACATGTAACGGTGCTAAGACTAATTTATTATTCGTTGACGAACGAAGCGTAGTGTATTCAAATAAGTCTTCAGCTAAAGCTTTCATTTGTAGAGCTTTGTCATAGGCGATTTTAATATATTTAGCTTGATCTTCATTTAGTTCACTACTCTTTAATAAACCCAAGTAGCCAATAATTGAAGTTAACGGCGTTCTAATATCATGAGATACGTTAGTAATCAGATCATCCTTTGATTGTTCAATTTGGCGTTCTTCTTCCATTGAAGCTACAGTACTATCAACTAAAGCGTTAATTGAATCAATTACTTTCTGTAAATCTGTCTTTACTACAAAAGGAATTCGATGATCAAAGTGACCGTCAGCTATATAATGCAGTTCTTCTATGACATGCCGCAATTGCATTTGACGATATCTTCTAATTAATCGCCAGTAAACAACAATAGCATCGCCCACTAACATCACACCAACAAAAAGCCGTTGCCAAGACCATAAATGCATCCCGTTAGCAAAAGTAATTGTCTTTTTAAGAAAGAATATACCATTTTCTAAACGTGGATCATTCAATACTGCCAAATTAAGCAAAATAATAATCGAAAGATTCAACAGCAAAAGCAGAATAACAGTTATAACGCCTTCACCAAATAATTCACTTTTTTCTTTCGTGGTTAGGATTACTTTTTGTTTTTTCATCCTTGTTAAGCCTCTACTTTATAGCCTACTCCCCAAACTGTTTGGATAACTTCTTCTCCATCAGTTGCCTTTTGAATTTTATCACGCAAGTGAGAAACGTGAACCATAACCGTTTTGGCTGAAACAACCGATTCTTGTTGCCATACTCTTTCAAAAATTTCATCTGCACTAAAAACACGATTAGGATGACTAGCAAGCATATATAAAATTCCAAACTCTAAAGCGGTTAATTGAATAACTTTCCCAGTTAAAGTCTTAACTTCATGTGAGTCCTTATTAATTACTAAAGGTCCTACTTCTAATACATCAGGCTTGTCATCTTTAACTTCTTTTTGACTGCGGCGAAGCAATGATCTTACTCGTGCCATTACTTCTAATGGATTAAACGGCTTAACGACATAATCATCTGCTCCAGTGATTAATCCTTGAATCTTATCCATATCGCTAGTTTTAGCTGAAACAACTAAGATTGGAATTTCTGAATCTTTTCTAACTTCTTTGATAACTTCAATCCCCGACATTTGTGGCATCATAATATCAAGAATCATCAATGCAATTTCTGGATTCGTAGAAAGTTTAGTCAAGGCTTCTTTACCACTATAAGCAGCAATTGGCTCATAGCCTTCATTTTTTAAATATATGCTTAATAATTCAACGATTTCTTTATCATCATCAACAACTAAGATCTTCATGAGGAATGTCTCCTTATTCTATATTTATCACGTAAAAAATCTATTATTAACATTTTACCTGTTTTACATCTATTTACTTAAATTAAACCACGTTTTTAAAGAATCATAAAAAATGAACCCTAGAAAAAATATCTAGAGTTCATTTTCTGATTAATCTAATTCTTTTTTACCAGTGTACAACTCGTAGTAATAACCCTTTTGCTTCAAAAGCTCTTCATGATTACCACGCTCAATAATATGACCATGATCAAGAACTAAAATGAGGTCCGAGTTAACAATGGTTGATAAACGGTGTGCGATCACAAAACTGGTTCTCCCAGCAAGCAAGTTATCCATCCCTGCTTGAACCATTCGTTCAGTCCTAGTATCAATACTTGATGTTGCTTCATCTAAGATCATTACTGGTTCATCAGCAATCATGGCTCTAGCAATACTCAATAACTGCATTTGACCTTGTGACAAGTCACCGCCGTCGCCATCAATCACAGTTTCATATCCATCATCTAGCTCATGAATAAATTCATCAGCATGCGCTAAGCGAGCAGCTTGATAAACCTCGTCATCACTCGCATCTGGCTTTCCAAACCGAATGTTGTCCATGATTGTACCAGTAAAGAGGTGCGTTTCTTGTAAAACAATCGATAAAGAATGTCGTAAATCATTTTTCCTAATTTGAGAAATTGGAACGCCATCATACGTAATCTTTCCAGACTGAATCTCATAGAAACGATTAAGCATATTAGAAATAGTCGTCTTACCAGCACCGGTTTCACCAACTAAGGCAACTTTCATACCTGGTTTAGCGTCGATATTAATATCGTGCAAAATTTGTTTTTCTGGAACATATGAAAAGTTCACATGATCAAAAACAATATGTCCTTTAATTGGAACTTTTTTAACATCACCATTTTTCTCAGGGACATCCCAATACCAACTATTTTTAACTTCAGGATTGGCCGACATAATAACGTCGCCATTATCAACTTCCGAGGGTTCATCTTCTAACTCAAAAATTCTCTGCGCACCAGCTAAAGCCAAAACAATTGAATTCAATTGCTGTGAAATCTGAGCAATCGGCATACTAAATTGCCGCGATAATTGTAAGAAAGAAGCAATTGCACCTAAAGTCAATGGTGCCCAGCCGTTAATTGCGGCAGCTCCTCCGATAAAGGCAATTAATACATACAATAAATTTCCCATATTACCCATAATTGGGAACAAAACGGTCGCATAAGTATTAGCCTTCCCAGATGCTCCACGCAGTTCTTCATTAAATTTATCAAATCCCTCTTCAGCTTCAGGTTCATGTGAAAAGACCTTAATGACTTTTAAACCATTAAGCATTTCTTCGTCATAACCGTTAATTTGACCTAATTTATTTTGTTGAACCTTGAAATAGTAGCTAGACTTCACAGTTAAAAATCTAACAATTCCAAATGATAGGCCAAAAATAATAAAAGAGAATAAAGTCAGTTGCCAGCTTAAACTAAACATCGCCACAATAACAAAAATCAAGCTTAATGCCGAATTCAAAAATTGTGGTAGCGATTGTGAGATCATCTGCATTAAGGTGTCGATATCGTTAGTATAACGACTCATGATATCCCCATAATTGTTTTGATCAAAATAAGCAATCGGCAAAGACTCCATATGCGTAAATGTTTCGTTACGAACACGGAATTGAACTTTTTGGGCTAACACTCCCATTAACATGCTAAAAAGGTAGTTAGAAATAAAGCCAATTGCATAAATTCCAAACATTACCAAAATTGCATTTAGTAATGGACCATAGTTAGGAACCTTTTCATGCAGTAAGGGAGTAACATATGTATCAATTAATCGTTCAATAAATAAGGATCCAATTACCGCAGATCCAGCTGCCAAAATGATAGTAATTACTGAAACGATTAACATCCAAGGACTAGTGGTTAAGACTACTTTTAGTAGACGTCCTAAAACTTTAAGACGATTTCCTTTAGTGTGTTGTTTTGCTTGATCCATAACGTTCTCTCACCTACTTTCCTGCATTATTTTCTTCTTGGAACTTAGCGATTGAGTGATAAAGCTCATTAGTCTTCATTAATTCCTCATGAGTTCCAATTGCTTGAATCTTGCCATGATTCATAACAATAATCCGATCAGCGTCTTTAATTGAAACAACCCTTTGCGAAATAATTATCTTAGTTGTAGTTGGCATATCTTTTGCCAAAGATTCACGAATTTCACGTTCAGTTGTTGTATCAACTGCAGAAGTCGAATCATCTAGAATTAAAATTTCTGGATTCTTTAATAATGCACGCGCGATCGTAATTCTTTGCTTTTGACCACCGGAAACATTATTTCCGCCTTGCTCAATCATAGTATTATAGCCATCTGGCATTTCACGAATAAAGCCATCAGCATGTGCAACTTTAGCAGCAGCTACGACTTCTTCATGCGTTGCATTTTCATTTCCCCATTTTAAGTTTTCTTCAACAGTTCCACTGAACAAAACATTCTTTTGTAAAACCATTGCAACTTTATCACGAAGAGCCTTTAGTTCATATGACTTAACATTATGTCCAGCCACTCTAACTGCACCAGATGTTACATCATAAAGACGCGGAATCATGGAAACTAAAGTCGATTTTGATGAACCAGTTTCACCAATAATACCAATTGTTTCACCTGGTGTAATATGTAAATTAATATCTTCTAAAGCATAATGCTTTTCATCTGTCGAGTATTTAAAGTTAACATGATCAAAAACAATATCACCGTTTGTCACATCTTTAAGTGGTTTACGTGGGTTTTCAATCGCTGATTTTTCAGTTAAAACAGCTGCAATACGTTTACCACTAGCTTCTGAAATAACCAATTGCGTAGTAATCATAGCCAGAATGTTTAAACTAAATAAAACGGAGTTTGAATATGAAAACATTGAAACCAATTGTCCAGTTTGCAAGTTTCCACCAACAATTTCTTTAGCACCAAACCAGCAAATTGCTAAAGTCGAAATATTAAGAACTGCCATTACAACTAATGCGTTAAGTGACATGATTTTTTGCGCAGTTGAGAAAAGTTTATAAATAAAGCCTGAAGATTTTTCAAATTTTTCAATTTGAGCTTCTTCTTGAACGTAAGTCTTTACCTCACGAATTCCACGAATATTTTCACGAACATCTTGATTCATTACATCGTATCCCTTAAAAATACGTGGAAAGTAAGGATATGCACTTTTAATAATTAAAGCCAAAATTAAAACAAAAATTGGAGCAATTACCACAAAAATTAAAGATAGTCTTGGACTAATTATGACTGACATAATGATTGAAAAAATCAACATCAGTGGTGCACGAACGGCAATTCTGATTAGCATTTGATAAGCGTTTTGTACATTAGTTACATCTGTGGTAAGCCGCGTTACCAAACTAGCGCTAGAAAATTTATCAATATTACTGAAAGAAAAATCTTGAATATGATAAAACATATCTTTTCTTAAATTAGCTGCAAATCCTGCTGCTGCATGTGCAGAAACGTAACTAGCAGCTGCACCTAAAGATAAGGAAATTAAAGTTAATACGAAAAGGATTAGGCCCCATTTATTGATGTAACCCATATTTCCTTTCATAATTCCCTTATCAATTAAAATACCAACCAAGTACGGGATCAGCATTTCAATTAAAGCTTCACCTGCAACTAGGACTGGGGAAGTCATTGACAATTTTTTATATTGCCGAATTGACTTACGTAACACATTAATCATATAAAACCCCCGTTCTTTTAACTTAAAAAAGATAAAAATAAATAGACGCCTCGCGCCGTCTATTTACTCTCTAACAAACACATTATTTGCTATCTTTATTTATACTGTAGACTACTTTAATTAAATAGTCACGCTTTAACTTCTGCGATTTCTTCTACGTGCTGCAATCTCATTTTCACGTTTAACTTGTAGTGGATCAACAACATGATACTTTTGACGGAACCATCTACGGACAAAGAAAGCAATCACTGCTAACACAATGTAAACCCATGGATTAAGAACTGGGTTAATTACACGCAAGAATGGCATTGAAGTAAATGTGATCCATACCATAACTATTCCAACTAAGAAGATTCCTATTAAGACTACCTTCCACATAGGTGGTCTTTTACTCTTTTCTCTGGTTACTAAATCATTGTAATATGCCATCAAAATACCAAACAAAATGGTAACAGAAGCAACAGTTAAAATTCCCATCTGTTGGACACCATTTTGTTGTTTAGAGTTTATATTAAACAATTGTACTACGCCAAAGAATCCAGCAAAGATCACAAAGTAAAGTAAGCCATTATCTACTGCGTGCATCCAGAACTTATTCTTGGGTGCTTCTTTTTGGGGATTAGCAATTTCAATTGCCTTTTCTTTGGGAGCTTTTTGATACAAGCTGGATGCTGGAATACCCTTGCGTTGTGCAACAATAATTTCTGGCAAGATTTGATCAATTGCAGGTTTCACTTGATCCATAGTGTAGTTTTGATCTTCTGTCAAAAATTTTTCCAAACGAAAGACATAATCTTGATTTTTATTACTTAATTTCTTTCGTAATTCTTTTGGCGGCATCTTCTTAATTTCTTCTTCACGAGAATTTTGCTCATGCGCCTTTTTTAATTTCTCTTGTTTTGCGTTACCTACTGTTGAGTTTTTAGCTACTTCAGTATTCTCACTCTTATTTTGATCTTTTGGATCCATTCAAAAAACTCCTAAACATTAAATCTAAATTCAATAATATCACCGTCTTGAACTACATAATCTTTTCCTTCAAGACGAAGCTTTCCTGCTTCCTTAACTTTTTGCATGGTTTCAAGTTTGTCTAAGTCATCAAATGAAACAACTTCTGCCCGAATAAATCCACGTTCAAAGTCTGAGTGAATAACACCAGCAACTTGCGGTGCCTTCATTCCTTCATGGAAAGTCCAAGCACGAGTTTCAGGACCACCAGCAGTAAAGAAAGTACGAAGTCCTAAAATATGGTAAGCAGCCTTGATTAAACGATCAAGTCCAGACTCTTCAACGCCTTCCATTTCAAGGAATTCTTTTCTTTCATCTTCATCCATTGAAGCAATTTCTTCTTCAGTAGCTGCACTAATGCCTAAAGCTTCAGCATTTTCACTTTCAGCATGCTTTTTGACAATTTGGTAATACTTGTCACTTTCAGGATCAGCCATTGAACTTTCAGCAATATTAGCAACATAAATAACTGGTTTAGAAGTAAGTAAAAACAGACCCTTTACAATCTTTTGTTCATCTTCATTAAACTCAATTGAACGAGCAGCCTTACCTTCTTCAAGGACAGGTTTTAACTTGTTCAAAACAGCCATTTCAGCCTTAGCTTCTTTATCTCCTTGTTGTGCAACTTTTTGAACTTTTCCAATTCGACGGTTAACTGCATCTAAGTCTGCAATCGCCAATTCAAGATTAATTGTGTTAATATCTTCTTCAGGATCAACCTTACCGGTAACTGAAGTAATATTATCGTCATCAAAAGCTCTTACTACATGAACAATTGCATCTGTTTGGCGAATATTTTCAAGGAATTTATTTCCAAGTCCTTCACCCTTAGAAGCACCCTTTACTAAACCAGCAATATCGGTAAATTCAAAGGTTGTATGAACAATCTTTTTAGCTGGAATTAATTCTTGAATGCGAGCTAGACGACTATCTGGAACTTCAACCATCCCGACATTTGGTTCAATAGTGGCAAATGGATAATTCGCCATTTCAGCACCAGCCTTAGTAATCGCGTTAAACAAAGTAGATTTACCAACATTTGGCAAACCAACAATACCTGCAGTTAATGACATTATATTTCTCCTCTTAATTGGTTTTATTCAAAGTGTGGTACAGCAATGTTTTCCTTAGGAACATAGTGTTCTTCTTTTAAGTTAACTGGATCATTTGCTGAATGCAGCACCTTTTTAAATTTTTTATTAAATTCTGCTCGAGGCATCATAATTAAATGACCACACCCCAAGCATTTAATGCGAATGTCTGCACCCATCCGCAAGATTTCCCACTTATTTTCACCACATGCATGTGGTTTCTTCATCTGCACTACATCGCCCAAATGATACATGAAAAATCACTCCTAATTAATTATTTATCTAAATTTATCCCTAGTAAATCTAAAATTCGATTTAATTCATCAGTTGAAGCAAAATCAATCGCTAAATGACCATTTCCCTTTTTGCTTTCTGTGATGTTTACGCTAGTTCCAAATTTATCAGTTAATTGAGATTCGCTAGCTCTGATAAAGGCGGACTTTTTAATAGCCTTCTTCTTAGGCTTCTTTTCTTTTTCATTTAACTTAGCTACTAATGATTCCAATTGACGAACAGTAATTCCGTTCTTAACTACTTTTTTAGCTAAATCATCAATTCCATCTTTATCTTTTAAACCAAGCAATGTTCTTGCTTGACCCATGGATAATTCTCCTCTTTGAAGAAGACGCTTAGTCTTTTGTGGCAAGGTAAGCAAGCGAAGATAGTTAGCAATATAAGGGCGAGATTTTCCCAATCTTTTAGAAACTTCAGCCTGCGTCAAGCCTAGATTTTTTTGCAGCATTTCATATGCTTGTGCTTCTTCTAGTGGCGTCAAATCTTCACGCTGCAAGTTTTCTAGAACTGCGACTTCCATCATTTGCGCTTCATCAAATTTACGAATGATAGCTGGAATTGTTTCTTTTTTAGCTAACTTAGAAGCACGAAAACGACGTTCCCCGGCAATGATTTCATAACCATTAACGGATTTACGAATAATTATTGGCTGAAAAACACCATTTTCCTTAATTGATTCAGACAGTTCTTTTAGGCTCTTGTTATCAAAGGTTTTTCTTGGTTGGTAAGGATTAGGCCTAATTTCATCTAAAGGAATTTCTGTAATTTCTTCAGTTTCTTGCACTTGCGGGCTTTCATCAAATAAGGCTTCTAACCCGCGCCCTAGCCCACGCTTTTTTGGTTCTTTAGAGTTTCTTACCATGAGCTTTCAACACCTCTTTTGCTAAGGAATCATACACTTGCGAACCCCGAGATTTTGGAGCATATTCTGTAATTGGCTTACCATAACTTGGTGCTTCAGCCAATTTGGTAATTCTCGGAATAATTGTCTTATACACTTTTT
Organism: Lactobacillus gasseri ATCC 33323 = JCM 1131; assembly: GCF_000014425.1. NCBI lineage: Bacteria > Bacillati > Bacillota > Bacilli > Lactobacillales > Lactobacillaceae > Lactobacillus > Lactobacillus gasseri. The sequence continues at coordinate 1,729,424 of NC_008530.1, forward strand.
TATTAAAGTAAGATTGAACTTCCTTAACAACTTCAGCGCCCAAATTCGTTCTTGCATCTAACATAGTTAACAGAACTCCTTCTACGCCCAAGTTTTTATTAAAGTGCTTTTGAACTAAACGAATCGTATTTAGTAATTGACTTAACCCTTCCATTGCATAATATTCGCTTTGTACTGGGATTAAGATAGAATCTGAAGCAGTGAAGGCATTAATTGAAAGCTGACCTAAAGACGGTGGACAATCAATTAAGATAAAGTCATACTCATGACTAACTTCATCAATTCCTTGTTTCAATCTAGTTTCACGTGCCATCATCGATGTTAATTCCATCTCAGCACCAGCTAATTGAATTGTAGCAGGAACTGCATCTAGATTTTTAATTTCAGTATGATGAATTGTCTCAGATAGGGGAATTTCATCAATTAAAACATTATAGATATCCTTATCTACAGTTGATTTTTCAATACCTAAACCAGACGTTGCATTTCCTTGAGGATCAATATCAACAATTAAAACTTTATAACCATGATTTGCAATACTGGCACCTAAATTAATTGTCGTCGTTGTTTTACCAACGCCGCCTTTTTGATTAGCAACCGAAATAATTTGAACCATATTTACCCCTTTGCTTACTTTTTAAGCAATTCAATAGTAATTTTATAGGAATCTCCCTTTTTATCTTCTTTATACTTTACGGTCATTCCCGAATCTTTTGCCATTTTAATTGCTTTTTTAATGGTGTTAATTTGTACTTTAAAGTCATTAGCTGTTCGAACTTGAACTTTTTTCTTAGGCTTTTTTTCTTTTTCAGGTTTATTCTCTTCAAGCTCTTCTTCTTTGGCCTGCTTCTGCGCTTCAAAGTAGCCATCGAGGTCTTTTACCATCTCTTCAGTTTCTTTTACAGTCAGACCATTTTTAATAATTTCGCTAACAGCCGTATCTTGGTCTTCTTCATTCAAAGCTAAAAGCGCACGACCATGACGTTGAGAAATCTTCTTATCAATTAAAAAGCCTTGTACCTTAGGAGTTAATTTAAGCAATCTAATCTTATTAGCAATGTATGATTGGGTCTTTCCCATCTGATCTGCTAATTCAGTTTGAGTTAAGTTATTAACTTTCATCAATTGAACATAAGCTTGTGCTTCATCAATTGGATTAAGGTTCTCACGTTGTAAGTTTTCAACTAATGCCAAAGAAGCGGCTTTTTCATCATCCATATTCTCAACAATAGCTGGAATTTTAGCCCACTTCAGTGATTGAGCTGCACGAAAGCGTCGCTCACCTGCAATAATTTCGTATTCACCCTCAGGACCATCAGCTGGCTTACGTAAAATAATAGGTTGAAGTAGTCCTTGCTCTTTCAAAGTAGTAGCTAATTCTTCAATTGATTCATCGCTAAAAGTATGGCGTGGCTGATAGCGGTTAGGCATAATTTTATCTAGTTCAATTTCTTGAACTTGCTTACTTTCAGGAATCTTTTTTTGACGATTGCCAAATAATGAAAATGCCATAATCTAAATCCTCCAATTAAATTTAAAGTGGTTTTTTATTCGGTGTGCCAGCCTGACGTGGATACTTCTTTGGCGTAGCTTTTACCTTTTTAACAACAATCAAGGTACGTTCATCATCTGTATCGGGAAGCGTTAATTCTTTTACTTCTTCAACTCTTCCGCCCAATACTTCAATTGCATTTTTGGCTTCAACCAACTCATCCTGTGCTTTAGGTCCCTTAAGGGCAACCAAATATCCATCAACCTTAGCTAAAGGTATACAATACTCGCTCAAAACACTCATTCTTGCCACTGCACGTCCAGTAACCAAATCAAACTTTTCTCGTAAATTTTTGTTTTGTCCAGCATCCTCTGCACGACTATGAACTAAAGTAACTTTATCTAAACTTAAATCATTTATGAGTTCATCTAAAAACTTTAATCGTTTACCTAAAGAATCAACAATCGTAATGCTTAAGTCTGGACACAAAATTTTAATTGGTAAAGAAGGAAATCCTGCTCCAGCACCCACATCACATAAACTCTTCTCACCTTTAAATAAGTCTGAAAACTCTAAAAGAGGCGTAATACTATCAAAGAAATGTTTTAAGTAAACCTCGTTTTTATCAGTAATTCTAGTAAGATTGACCTTTTTATTAAATTCAATTAATTTGTTATAGTATGTCGCAAACTGTTCTTTTTGCTTATTGCTAAGCTTAAAGCCGTGATTTGCGAGTTCTTCTGCAAAAATTTCTGGATTCATTTCTCACCCGTGAAACCTAGTTTCACACTCCTAATTTACCGCAATTAAAGTCGGTTAACAATACTATCATCATCATAAACTAACGTATTTAATTATGTAGTATTTTTTAAGAATCGTCAAAAAACAACTAAGTCTGAAAAAATATGTATTTAAATCAATATCTATAGGCTATAATGATTAGCAAAAGGGGTTAAATTCATGATTATTACGCTTATTGTGATTCTTTATCTCGGCTACCAAACCTACAAAGGATACCAGCTGGGATTTGCTCAACGTGTTATTAATATGATTTTTGGGGCAATTGTCTTTGCTGCTGCAATTTTAGGTCAAAACAGTTTAGGAAATTGGTTCTACCAACAATTTTCAGGTAATCTAGTTCCAACGACCGGTAATGTTAGTCTTGAATTAATTGGTTATCGATTCTTAGCTTTCTTCGTAATTTGGTTCATCGGAAAGATGATTCTAAAAATATTCAAGGGCTGGCTTCCTAAGCGAGATCGCACTAATAAGGGGCTTAGTAATTTGTTAGACAATGTCCTAGGAGCAATTGTTTCTTTCATTGCGGCTTACTTCTTAGTTTACGTTGCCTTATCCATGTGCCAAGCTTTTCAAAATCCTTGGTTTATCCAACAAACAGTCGACTCACCAATTTTACGAGTAATTATTTATAATACTCCAGGTTTATCTAATGGGGTCTTTAAGACAATCTTTGGTATTAGTCGAACCGTAGGTTAATATTTCACTAAAAAAAGATTCGGAAATTTCCGAATCTTTTTTATACGCCAATTCTTTCAATTGAATCGTCATCGTACACAAATATTGCACCATAGCGACCGGCCTTATCATTTTTCCATCCTGGAATCGATCCACCAGCAAAAAATAGTCGTTTACATTCAATCTCTGCTTGAACTGAATCCCGAGTAAATAGGGTAACGCCCGCTACATGAGTCTGAACTGGATACCCAGTCTTAGGATCAATAATGTGATGGTATTTCTTGCCATTAATTTCTAAAAAGCGTTCATATGTCCCACTAGTTACAGCTGAGCATTCGTGAACTGTGGCAGTGGTAAGGTTATCTCCACGTTTCTTTTTCGGATCTTGAACACCTAAAATCCATTCGCCACTTGCTCTTTTTGGAGAACTATTTACAAATAAAACATTGCCGCCTAAATTGATAATCCCAGCTCGCACATCATATGCACGCCAAAGATCTCTAATTCTATCTGCAATATAACCTTTAGCAATGCCTCCTAAATCAAGTTCCATTCCTTTTTTAGTTAGGAAAACAGTTTGGTTAGCATCGTCTAAAACAACATCATCAGGATTAGTTAAACTCATCTTCGCTTTGATTTGTGCATCAGTGGGGACATGTGCTCCTTTAAAGCCAATATGCCAGAGTTTTACAACTGGTCCAATAAGTGCATTGAAACCGAAGTTTTGCTTACTTTCATAAACTGCTAGCTTAATTAGATTATATGTGCTTGCTGAAACTTGAACAGGATGAAGACCTGCAGCATGATTAACATCCATCACTTCAGAATGATCACGATTTACAGTTAAGCGATCCTCATATCCCGCAATTAAATCAAAGCTCTGATTTAAGATTTTTTCGTTTTGATCGCCATAGATCTGTAAAGTAATAACCGTGCCTAAGCCACGACCAACTTTTGAAATTGGAGTTGAAGCATAATTCTCTATCATTTTGATGCCCTCTTTGGCTCTAAATACAACTCTCTTAAGCTTTGAATCAACTCATCATCAATCTTCAAAATATTTTTAATATAGTTATCAAGGCCGTTATACTTTTCATCAATTAATAAAAGAGCTGTATCCAAATATTCATTTGCGACACTTGCTAAGCTTCTAACATTGGCACGTAAAACTACACCGCCGCCTTCGTCAACTATCTTTTGATTCATCATAGCCTGATATTTGCCAAGCATTAGGTTTGAAAATAAATAGTCTTGTCTGATAGTTTCCATATCAACGCCTAAAAGATACAAAATTAAAACTGTAGCTAGCCCCGTACGATCTTTTCCTTCAGAACAATGAAAAATAATCGCACCATCTTTAGTATTAGCGAAGATATTCAGTAGATTTCTAAATGCTTTTTGCGAGTATTCTTGACTAACAGAAGAATAATACTGATGACACATCGTTTTAAAGCCAGCATATTGATCTTTAGTATATGTTTTCTTCAATTGTGCTATCTTTTGATCTGTTTCTGCACTCTGATTGCCATGAATTGGATTATCAATATGCTCTATTCCTGCCGGTATAACATCAGGAGTAATTTGAATTTCCTTAGGTGAACGCAAATCAATAATTTTAGTTAAGCCATAATTAAGTAAAAAAGTTTCATCTTCCTTGGTCATTTGACATAATTTACCAGTTCTAAGAAGACGGTGCATTTTAATTTTACGGCCATCAAAACCTACATAGCCTCCTAAATCACGTGCATTAGGCACATGCTCTAGTGGTAAAACGTTTGGCCTAATCATTTTGTAATCCCTACTTTTCTAATTTTTTAAAAACAACTTTTTGCTCTGGCTCAATATGCGAAAGCAAACTACACTCACTAGCACAAACCTTACCAACTATTCTTACTTCTTTATCAGCTGGCAAGTTACGCTTAGTAATATGAACTTCATCACTGTTTAAGCCATTACTATTAATACTAATCGTTCCAGCAGGACGGTCTAACGGCAATTCTTGAGCTTCAAGTTCGGGTAATTTTCCTTCACAATGTAGTCTAACGATATCTTGAGCAAGATACAAATAATTGTGCCAGTGATTTTCTTCAAGCAATGAACTTTCTTCATCTACTACGTGAAGCGTAATTGCATGTTCTTTAGTGTAACGCGCAAAAGACTTAATCGTTTCGCTAGTTAGACGATCGCCCACAATAACATTACTGCAAGCTAAGTCTTTCAAGTTAAGAGCCGCAGCTAATGGGTAAACACCTCGTTGAGATTCAAGTGTAGTTTCTCCAGCAAAAAATGGACCTCTCTTAACGCCATCTCCTGAAATAAAAGCCGCAGTTTCTAAATTACATTTACGTAGCCATTGATTTTTCTTCTTAAACCAACTTTCATCCATTCCAGTTTCTGCTTGAGAATAGAAATCAAATAAAGCCCTAATATGATCAAAGTTAGCTGCTTCTTCTTTCAAATGAGTAATATCTTCTGGCTGTAAATAAATTGCATTTAAAGATACCCACATAGATTTAGATAATTTAGATACAAACCGCATCAATACTTGATCATTAATTCTTAAGCCTGTAACGTTAAGTGTCTTTAATTTTTCTACATCGGCTAAATCATAGCCTAAATAATGTAAATCATCTTGCGACACATCAGCCATGACCTTTAATTCTAGATCCTTGCACCAGCTAGTTAACTGATTTAATCTCTTTAAAATTGTTTCTGCTTCATCATTTAACCCAGTCAACGAAGTAAATACCTCGTTAAAACCAGCGTTTCTCATTCCCAGCAAATAATTATGGTCATCTGCTGTTAAATCTTTATCCAAGTAAACTGAAAAACCGAGCATCTCAATCTCTCTTTTCTAAGCTTTGTGAAAATGCTTTCTTTCATTAAAATGATAAACTTTAATGACAAAAAAAGCTAGATAGAAAATATCTATCTAGTTCTTTTTGACAATGCAAAAATAAGACTTTACTTATTTTTTAGCTTGTTCAACAAATTTGACAAAGTTGTTGAATGCCAAATCAATCGCATGGATTGTTTCTTGGTCTAATAAATCTCCAGTATTTTTATCAAACTTATCTGCAGCATGACCAATTAAAATTTCATTTCCTGGCAAAACATTGGCACCTTGATCAGGTGAAAGTAAAATTTCACGCATTTCTTCTTGTGCTCTTGAAGCTCCTTGAATACCGTAAGATGCACCCAAAACCATAGCTGGCTTCATTTTCATCACGTCTGCATTTCCTTGAGCATGACTACCAGTCCATTCCATTGCACTCTTTAATGAAGATGGAATTCCGTGGTCATATTCTGGTGTAGCAAAAATCACACCATCGGCTTCACGAATTTTATTTTTAAATTCTTCAACCTTGCTATCTGGTTGTGCTTCTTTTTTGAACCGAGGTAGATCAGCAATCTCATATACTTCAATTTCAGCTTGATCTTGATAGCGTTTAGCCATAAATTGTTCCAAAAATCTGTTATATGAAAAATCTGCATTCGTACCAACAATTGCTAATAATTTCATGTTCTACCTCCCTACTTGCAGTTACCTACTTCAGAATAGAAAACGTCGAATTCATCAAAGAAATGATCTAAAAACTTAACAGTTCCATCTGGTAAATCGCCATTTTCATCAAATTGTTCTGGAGCAGTTCCCATCATAAATTCATCTCCATTAAACACTTTAGCGCTAAAGCCTGGAGAAGAAAGTACCATCTTTAAATGACTTTGTCCCCGAGCAGAACCTTGTGGTAAAACTGAAGTTCCTACAATAACCACTGGTTTATCCTTAAAAGAATGCTCAGCTGATGAAAGCCATTCTAAAGCACTCTTCAAAGATGAAGGAACTGAGTGTTGTTGCTCTGGCGTAGAGATTAAGACTGCATCAGCTTCAGTTACTTTCTTAGCAAAACTAGCCACTTCAGCAGGTTCTTCAACTCCCTCTTTAAACATTGGGAGATCTCTAACTTCTCCTAATTCAATGTCATATCTGCCAGTAAAATGCTTTTTAATAAATTTTAGCAAATCTCGATTATAAGAATGATCTGCGTTGCTACCCACAATTGCAAAGAGCTTCATTTCTACGTCACCTTTCTCTTAACTGTCTTTCCCTTAAATTATACGTTTTAATTTTACAATTTTGAAAGCTATATTTTAATTTTAACAAAAAAACACCACTTTCACTTGAAAGCGGTGTTTAATTAATTTATAAAATTAGCCTAGACGTTCTTCAAGAGAAGCATCAGTGTCTGCAGCAAATAATGGATTTTCTTCTACATTAGTAAGACGGTCATTTAGCATAGCATCATGAATTTGTGCCTTCAAAACACTAATCATTTGAGCTTGCGTAAAGTTTGCCATCTTGTTAATGAGTAAAGTTGCTAATCCAGTAGCAGCAATCCAGTTGGCAACAATAATATGCTTGAGTCTTTCATCAGAATATTGTTCTGCATCAAATTGTTGCTTGAATTTTTCAATTCCAAGTCCCATCAAAGTATCAACAATCATTTGGTTGCCACACTTACCATCTACAAACATTGCTCTAAATAAATCAACATGTTCTTTAGCAAAGTATAAGTATGAAAGATCTAAATCGATCAATGGTTCACCTGTAAAGTTCTGTTGAAGAGTGTTAGACTTCAATTCATCAGAAATTCTTGCTAGAACTTGATTACGTAAATCCTGCATATTTTCAAATTCAAGATAAATTGGTTGGGTTGAGCAGTTAACTGCCTTAGCAATGTTTCTTGCAGTTAAACTTTCAATTCCACCACGAACTGCTAATTTATAAGCAGCATCGAGAATTCTTTGCTTGTCTATTTCCTTTTTTCTAGCCACTTTAATTACCTCACTTAATTATATTATCAACATCAACACATAGAGATCATCTAAAAATAACAAAGATTGCCTAACATCTGTTATTTTCTCCGTGACTATATTATAACAAAAAAATGAAAATGTGGAGAATTTTATCTCAATTTCTATAATCTTTTGAATAAACTTGAATCATCATCCCCAGTAAATTGATCATAATGGGAATTGACCATTTCAATAACTTGTTGTTTATCTAGGCCTTCATTCGCAGCAAATGCAAAAAATGCGGCTGAGAGAATATATCCTTTTTCACGATTATCAACTAAATTGTCAGAAAATTCCATATTAATGGTATTATCTTTGTAATCAGTTGTAAGAATAATTTTTTTATCTTCTGGTAATTCTGCCATTTTAATACCCTCACTTATTTTTAAGTTTTATACGTTATACAATATAGATTATATTATATCATCAATAGAAAGTGTGAAACCTATGATATCTCCTGTTGGACGTTCTTCTTGTACATCGATTTTAATTGGTAAAAAAGCCACTGTCGATGGCAGCGTAATTATTGGCCGTAATGAAGATGCTAAAACTGCTTGGCCAAAGCATCTTGCATTTAACCAACATCAAATAAAGAAAAATAACATTTTTAAATCAAAAGATAATAAATTTCAAATAACACTACCTAACGAACGTTTTTCTTATTCTTCTACCCCTGAATGGATAGATAAATATGGTGTATTCGAAGAAGATGGTATCAATGAATATCACGTTGCAATGAGTGCTACAGAAAGTGCTTATGCTAATGATCGTGTCATGGCTGTTGATCCTTTTGATGAAGAAAAAGGGATCTTAGAAGAAGCTATGATAACAGTTGTTCTGCCATTCATTAAATCCGCTCGAGAAGGTGTTGAACGTTTAGGTAAAATTGTTCAAGAGCATGGCGCAGCTGAAGCAGATGGAATTTTATTTGCAGATAGAGATGAAGCCTGGTATATGGAGATTGGTTCTGGTCATCATTATGTTGCTCAGCGTATTCCCGATGATTCTTATGCCGTAGTAGCTAATCAATTAGCAATTCAAGTAATTGATTTTAGTGATAAAAAGAATTTCATTACCTCTCCTGGCATTCAAGATTTCGTTTATCAAAATAATCTCTGGCCAAAGAATAAACCATTTAATTTTAGATTAATATTTGGTACACATGATGATTCTGATTTAACTTACAATACGCCACGTGTTTGGAGTGGGCAAAAACTCTTGACTCCATCAGTAAGCCAGGATCCAGAAAGTTTTGATCTACCATTTATTAGAAAACCTGATCATCCTATATCAATTCAAGAAGCGCAACGTGTTTTGAGTGATCACTTCAATGGTACAAAATATGATTTAACTAATTCTAAAAATGAAGGACAACCAGCTTACCGACCAATTGCTGTTGCTACCACTCAAGAATCTCATTTGTTGCAGCTCAGAGATGAAGATATGGTTCATTGGCTTGCAATGGGAATTGCTGCTCAAAGTGTTTACATTCCCTTCTATCCTCAAGGCACTCAAGTACCTACGATGTTTAAATACGGAAAAGAAGAATTTACTACTAATTCCGCCTATTGGGTCTTTAAAATGGCTAGCGTCTTAGTTGATCGGAATTGGAGTAAATATGCAACTAATTTAGTTAATACTCAAAAAGCAACTAATCTAGCTTTGAATAAATTACGAGTTGATTACGACAAAAAATTAGCTCAAGAAAAAGATAATGCTAAAAAAATTGATCTAGTCAATGAAGCAAACAAAAAACTAGCTGATGTTGCTATTAAGAACTATCAAAAACTAATTGCAAAACTTATCACTGCTCAAACGGCAGATTCTCCATTGAGATTTAAGATTGATCCTAATTTGTAATACGTTCATAAAAAAATACGCAGACACTTTATTGGTGTCTGCGTATTTTTTTATTTATCTAAATAATCTTTAGGAATTTTATCTCCAAAAGATAGCAACTTTTGATACCAAAAGTAGGAGTCCTTTAAGTAACGTCGATAGCTTCCATTTCCTAAATCATCCAAATCAACATAAATCAAGCCATATCGCTTGGACATTTGGGTAGTTGATGCTGAAATCATATCCGTCATTCCCCACATACAATATCCCATCAACTCTATCCCATCATTTTCTAAAGAAATTAGCATTTGCCTAATATGCTTACGCAAATAATCAATTCGATAATCATCATGAACTTTTCCACTTTCAGTCAAACTATCTTTTGCGCCTAATCCATTTTCTACAATAAATAAAGGTTTTTGATAGCGGTCATATAAATTAATTAATATGATTCTTAATCCCACTGGATCAATCTGCCAACCCCAATCACTAGTCGGTAAATATTTATTATAAACTCCCTCAGTTCTATTTGCTTTCGTAATTTTTAAGCCAATAGTATCAAAAGCAGTACAAATAGAAGAGTAATAGGAAAATGCCACAAAGTCTGCCGTATTATCTCTAATTACTTTTAGTTCTTTTTCCGTTATCTTCACATTAAGTTTTTTGAGTTTTGATAATAAATTTAACGGATAGTTACCACGAATTTGAATATCGCTAAAATTATAACTTTCTCGCATTACTTGTACACTTTTTAGGCTATTTCGAGGATCGCTATTGTAAGGATAAACCATCGTGCTAGTAATCATCGAGCCAACCACTAGATCAGTATAGTTCTCATGAATATATTTTGTAATTAACGCAGCTGCAACGAATTGATTATGCATTGCTTGGTATATAACTTTTTCAAAGTTTTTATTTGGAAATCTATCTTTAACTAACCCCGCTGAAGAAAACGGATGACGCAAAATACTATCAATTTCGTTAATAGGAATCCAATATTTCACTTTTTTATGAAAATGATCTACAACAATTTTCGCAAATCTCATAAAATAATCTCTGACTTTTGGATCATACCAAGCATCATAATTTAAAACTAAATTTAATGGCATTTCATAATGTGACAGCGTAATAATTGGCTCAATATTATATTTATGTAGCTCATCAAATAAATTGTCATAAAATTTTAGACCTTTTTCATTAGGTTCAGGATCATCACCATTTGGAAAAATTCTACTCCATGCAATTGAAGTTCTAAAGGTATTAATTCCAGTAGCAGCAAGTTTTTTTATATCTTCAGGGTATGTATGATAAAAATTGACCCCGTGTCTCTTTCCCCAACCATCGCTTTTCTTGTCTTTAATAGCTTTTTGAATCTCAGAGCTGGTTATATCATTTGCAACTTTATAACCTGCCTTAGCTTTTTTAGGATCATAACGTTCACAATCAGCAATTGAAAGTCCTTTGCCATCTTCATTCCAAGCACCCTCTACTTGATTAGCTGCTGTCGCAACGCCCCACCTAAAGTCTTGAGGGACATGATAATATTTCATACTATTTTCTCCTAAGCTAATACAATGACATTGCTACTCGTTGTAACATCTTTTTTCTCATCCTTTTTATTTACAACTGGCAATACTTCTAAGAAATCTTTACTATTCAACACAATCATCATAACTGTTGGATCATAGCCGGCTTTTTTAATTTTATCAATATCAAAATCAACTAATTCTTGTCCAGCTTTTACATGGTCCCCCTTTTTTACTAATTGTTTAAATCCATCACCATTCATTTGAACAGTATCAATACCAATATGAATTAAAACATCTGCATCATTGTCTAAATGTAATCCAATTGCATGCCCAGTATCAAAAGTAGCTGTAACTACCCCATCATCAGGTGCGTATATTTTACCTTCACTAGGAACAATTGCAATTCCTTTACCCATTACTCCACTAGCAAAAGTTTCGTCATTAACCTCACTAAGTGGTTCAACAGTTCCCTTTACAGGGCTCTTTAAATCATGCTTTTCATGAGTTTGTTCAAATTCTTCTTTTTGCTTATTTTTTTCTGACTTTTCGTCCACAGGATCATCAAATCCGATTACCCAAGTAGCTATAAATGTAGCTACACTAGCAACAATAATTACAATAATAGCTTGAATGACAAAATTTTCAGTTTTAGAAACCCACATTGGCAAACTTAAAAATGCAGGAGTTACGTAAATAAAGGCTTTAATCTTCATAAAACTTGCAACAACACCAGCAATTGCACCACCAATCATTGCACCATACATAGGTTTCTTTAATGGTAAGTTAACACCAAACAATGCTGGTTCTGTAATTCCGCCTAAATAAGCAGTAGCACTTGATGACAATGCTAAACTCTTTAATTCTTTGTTCTTACTCTTCATACCGACAGCCAATGAAGCAGCTGCTTGAGACATATTTGAACATAATGCGACTACACGAATAATTGGATCGAATCCTTGAGTAGCTACTAATTGAATACTAATTGGACTTAAAGCTTTGTGAATACCAATTGAAACAAGCCATGGATATGCAGCTGCTAAGATCGGAATAGCCACAATACCCGCATTGTGGAATAGCCACATAGAAATAAATCCAATTCCTTCTGAAATCATGTTAGAAATTGGCCCAATTACTAGGAAGATTAGTGGAGCCGTAATTAACATTGTTAACATTGGCACCATAAAAATCTTAACCATGTTAGGAGTATATTTCTTAACATACTTGTAAATGTAAGACATAATCCAAACAGAAATAATCGCAGTAATTAAAGTAGAAGAGTACTTGATCAACTGTACCGGCATCCCTAAGAACTCCACTGGCTTTTTAGCTGCAACCATTGCTGTCCAAATTGGGTGCTCAGTTACTAAGCCCATAAAAGCGCCCAAATACTGATCAGTATTGAATACTTTAGCGGCAGAAAATCCAATAAAGGCTGGCATAAAGAAATATCCAGTATCAAAAATTAAATTCAAAATTTGATAGGTCTGACTTTTATCTGACAGTAGGCCACTAATTGTTAAAATCAGAAGTAAAACTTTACCCATACCAGCACCAGCAAGTAATGGAATAGCTGGCGCAATGGATCCTGTAATAACACTGATTACAGTATCGAAAATATTTTTCTTTTCTTTAGGCGTAGACTTATAATTATCGTCATTTTCAATATTAATCATTTTAACCAAATCGTTGTAAACATCTTCTACGGTGCTTCCAATAACTAATTGATATTGTCCAGCCTTTTTTACAACTTGCAGAACGCCCGGAATTCTTGCAGCGGCTGCATCATCTGCTTTACTTTCGTCTTTCAAAACAAATCGTAATCTTGTTGCACAGTGGACAACTGATTGAATATTATCTTCTCCACCAACAGCGGCTATGATTTGTTTGTTCATCTTTTCATAACTCATTTTTCTTCTCCGTGTACGATCTTGTTAATATGTATAGCTAAATACATAATTTCTTCATTGTTTAACTCATAATTGTATTTTTCCGAAATATACTCTTTTATCTTCAAAGCACATTTATAAGCTTCAATATCACTATTTTTTATTACATTTAAAATTTCTCTACTTAAGTCTCCAAAGCTTGATTGATCTTTTTTATACATCATTGCCTTCCAGAAGAACTTCAAATGAACGGCAAAACGATTATAATTTAAGGATTGATAGTCAATATCAATATGAAAATAGTATCTAACAATCTTAGTAATTGACTTTATAAAATCAACAGATTTACTAAAGTCACTGATATCATTCCCAAGCTCTCCACTAATGATATGTACCGCAATAAAACCTGCTTCATCTTCTGGAAAATTCAAATCAAATTGCGCATCTAACAACTTTAAAGCCCATAAACCATATCTGTATTCTTTGGGATAGTAATTTTTAACTTCCCAAATAAATTTATTACTTAAATACAAACCCTTTTTCGCTCTTTCTACACTTGTAGCAAGGTGATCTGTCAAAGTAATATATACACTATCAGCTAATTCGATATTCTCTTCATGTTTCAACCTATCCACAATTTTTTGTGAAATTTGAAAGAAAATAGGATCTGTCTCATGAATTGTCTCTAGCAATAACTTTCTTTGACTATCAGACAATGGCGTAAAAATTTTATATATCTTCTGCTTATCAAACTCATCCCCAACTTTTTTACCATAAGCAATACCTTTACCAAGAGCTATAATTTCTTCATGATCTTGGTTTTCACTAATCACAGCGCTATTGTTTAAAATTCTAGTTATCTTCATCTTGCCTCCTTTAAAGCAACAAAAAAGCCCACTTAGCCCTTTATCAACAGGGTTAAGTGGGTTTTGTGCAAAAAGTTGCTACAATCTCACTACATTCACTTTTCACATATTATGTTACCGCTTTCTTGTATATAGTTCAAGATGAATTTTATCCTTTTTTCAAACTCAAATGTCCATCTAACATTTCATAGATTTTATCAGAATACTTATTAAGCCTTAAGTCATGAGTAACTAAGATAATTGCTTTTTCTTTTTGCTTAGCTAAAGACTTAAATAGTTTACCTACCTCTTCAACTTTTTCACTATCTAAGGAAGCAGTTGGCTCATCTGCCAAAATAATTGCTGGATCCGCATATAAAGCTCTTGCGATTGCAACTCTCTGCTGCTGGCCACCAGATAATTCTTTAGGATATTTATTTATTAACTGCATAATTCCTAATTCATTTAATAAATTATCTAATCCTTCTTGGCTCATATTGCCACTCTTTTTAACTTTATCTACTAAAACGAACTGCTCTTTAACAGTCAAATATGGCACTAAATTATAAGCCTGAAGTACAAAGCCAATTTTATCCAATCTTAACGCATCGGCTTGCTTAGGTGAATAATTAGTAACATTTTTTCCACCAATGAAAACTTCACCATCACTGGGTTTTTGAAGGGCTCCCGCAATAGTTAAGAAAGTACTTTTACCAGCTCCAGAAGGTCCTTCAATTAAGACAACTTCTCCTTTTTGAGCTTCAAAGTCAACATCTTTAAGGGCATCAACTTTGGCACTTCCTTGGCCATATGATTTACTTACATTTTTTAATTCAATTACTGACATATAGAACTTTTCCTTCCTTAAACAGCCTTTGAAGGGTCAACTTTAAGAATTGATTTAATTGGAATCAAACCACCGATTATTCCCATTAAAATCATCCCAGCAAAAGTCGAGATCATAATCCATGGTGCAAAATTAATTGGCACAGTAGCAGGCATCACGCTAACTGTAATAAGCATCAAAATATATGCTAAAACCGTACCTAAAATTACCAAAATAAGCGATTGACTTAACGTTGCGCCAATTAAAGTCTTACTTGGAATCCCTTGTGCTCTTAAAACTGCGTAATTCGGCATCTTTTGCATTGTTAAAATGTATAAAAATACCGCAATAATAATTAATGAAATTACGAATAAGAAACCAATCATTAATTCAAAAGTTGAATTTTGAGCAGTATAGCCAGGCAACTTATTAATAAAGGTTTGCTTATCATAAGATTTAACATTTTTAGCTTTGAAATCTAAGTTCTTTTTAGAAATAATTCCAGAAGCTTCAATATTTGGGGCCATTGGGCGTAATTTTCTCCAAGTTGCCATCGTACCATAAGCAATTGGAGCAATATTGATTTTGGCATTCTTTAAGAAACCAACAATTTTATACTTTTGATCACTCCCATTTAATGTAACTTTATCACCCAAGCGATAACCACGATCCCAAAGAATTTGATCAACAGCTATTTCGTCATTATGCTTAGCTTTTCGACCAGAAACAATGTCTAGATCTTTATATATGTATTCGTCTTTCTTTAAACCGATAAATTGTGCAGAAATTGTCTGATGTTTCTTTTCTTTAATCACAATAGGTACTAAGCCAATGAAACTATCATTATTAGTCTTTTTAAAATCTTTCAAGTCTGCCTTAGTAAGAAGCGACTGACTCAAACTTACATTAGCATTATCATTCAACACAACCGATTGTGTTTGCCAACTATTGACGGCCTGCGTATTTTGCGAAGCTAAGCCAACTGCTAGCGATGAAAGCATAAAAATTAAATATGAAATCAAAAAAATCATTAAAGTAATTAAGCCATAACGCAATTTTTCGTATTTTATTTCTTTTAGAGCTAAAAACATTTTTGCCTACTTTCTTTGCAACAAACATAAACTTTCATGGTAACGTTTAAGGATCTTAGCTTTATTCTTTTTATCAAACAAGGCTAGATCGATTGCTTCATGAGTTAAAACCATCGCAGCCCAAACTTGAGAGTTTAAATTTAGAAAAGCATCTTTTTGCTTCTCATCTTCTCCGATAAAAGCCTGGTTTTGACTAAGATGCAGTTTAATCAGATCAAAATAAATACTATTTTCTGTCTGATTAATAAAATCAACAGTCATCTTATAAAAAAATTCTGGATCAAATTCTTTTAGCCTTGTTGGAGGTCCCATATGGACCTCTTTCATTGCTAAACTATAAAGATAACCATACGCATCTTTTAAGTCTCCAAAATATTTATAAAATGCTCCCCTAGCAATACCTGCATCCTTTACAATTCGCGCAACTTGAGCCTTAGCCAAGGGATAAGTACTAAATTCTTTCAAGAGTGCCTTTGCAATTTTTTCTTTCTTTTCATCCGATAGATTTCTAAATGTTTCGCTAACCATATCATTCCCTCTTGTGACACCGTGTCATCTTTAATGCAGCTTAAGTTTATTCCTAAAGTGACACTGTGTCAATATTTATGGATAAAAAATCTCATGCCCTCTTTCTGCATGAGATCTTAATTATGCTAAAACTCGATTATAGTAGACCAAAGTACCAAATTCTTGATTAATATCTAATTCTGCTAGTCCACAATTTTGCATTTGATCAAAGTGCTTAATATCGCCATTAGTTAAAAAATGGGCGCAAATCATTCTACTTACCACGCCATGACAGACGACTAAAACTGTGTCATTTGCATGTTTTTGATACAAATCATCAAAGAACGATGCAATTCTTCGTCTAAAATCTTCTCGTTTTTCAACATTTGAAGCATACTTATAAATATTATCGGTAATTAGACCTTTTTTATTAAAAGCATCTGGATACTTCTTCCGATATTCAAAAGAAGATTTTCCATCCCAAGAACCATAATTTAATTCTTCAATTCGCTTATCGGTTTTGATTGGCGTTTTATCACCTACAAAAATTCTCGCAGTTTCTTGTGCTCTTTTTAAAGGGCTAGCATAGACTGCATCAAATTGACTAGGATCAAAATTTCGAGCTGCTTTTTCTGCATAAGCACGGCCTTCTTTACTCAGATCAGGATCAACGCTTGATCCCTGAATCATTCCTTGCTTGTTTAATTCAGTAGTTCCGTGACGTAAAATTACTACTCTCATAAAATTTTATTACCTCTTAGTTCCGTAATATAAAGGCTCCGTCCGATTAAATGTCATCAACCGTGGTCGCTCAACATCATCTTTTTCAAAATGAAGTTCAGTAAAACTAACATTTCTGACCGTCATTACATCTTCAATTTTTAGTTTAAACCATCTAGCTATTAAACTCCTAATTACAAATCCGTGACAGACAACCATAATCGTTTTGTCATTAGAATTTGGTTGAATTTCAGCTAAAAAATCTTCAACTCGATCAGCCACTTGCTCAAAAGTTTCGCCATCTTTAGCATATTTTGTATATTTGCTATTAATAGTCCCTAAATCATCGAATGCGTCGGGATATTTCACCTTCAATCCTTCCGCATGTTGACCTTCCCATGAACCAAAATCCATTTCTTTAAGACGGTCATCAGTAATAATATCTTTTTGAAAATCAGTTAAAATTTGCGCCGTTCTTTTAGCACGAATTAAGGGACTAGCATAGACTTGATCAATTTTATTATTATCAATTATTTTACTTATTTCTTCTACTTGCTTAACACCAGCTTGGCTTAAGTTAGGGTTACTAGTACCGCCGGAGATTACATCTGAAGTATTGTGCTCACTAATTCCATGTCTTACTAATAACAAATCCATATCATCACAATCCTTTATTTACTATCCAAGAAAATATTATACTAAAAATTCATTAAGCTACTAAATTATCTCACATGTCAGACTATAATGAAGTTAAAGAAAAAGAAAGTAGGCATTTATATGGCAACAATTACAATTGAGCGCGATGGCTTAAACTTGGTTGGAACTCGTGAAGAACCTTTTGGTGAAATTTATGATATGGCAATTATTTTTCACGGTTTCACTGCTAACCGTAATACACCTCTTCTAAAAGAAATTGCTGATGAACTACGTGATGAAAATATTGCTAGTGTTCGTTTTGACTTTAACGGTCATGGTGATTCTGATGGAAAATTCGAAAACATGACTGTTCTAAATGAAATCGAAGATGCTAATGCGATTTTAAATTACGTTAAAACTGATCCACATGTACGTAATATTTATTTGGTAGGACATTCTCAAGGCGGTGTTGTTGCTTCAATGCTTGCTGGGCTCTATCCAGATATTATTAAAAAAGTAGTTCTTCTAGCTCCAGCTGCCACCTTAAAAACTGATGCTCTCAACGGGAGTACGCAAGGGGTTAAATACAATCCAGACCATATTCCGGACCGCTTGCCATTTAAGGATCTAACATTAGGCGGTTTTTACTTACGTATTGCACAACAATTACCTATTTACGAAGTATCAGTTCACTTTACTAGACCTGTCTGCTTGATACATGGTGCAAATGACACAGTTGTCTCCCCCGATGCCTCAAAAAAATACGATCAAGTTTATGAAAATAGTACTCTTCACTTAGTTGAAGGTGCGGACCACAGCTTTACTGATACTTACCAAAAAACTGCAGCTGATCTAACAGCAGAATTTTTACAAGATAATAATACTTTTTAATTATAAGCAAAAAGAGAAATCGACAACGATTTCTCTTTTTTTATGCTTCAATAGTCTTTTTGAACTGATCACCAGCTAATTGACGGTAGTAATTTGCTTTAGTTGCTTGATAATAAGGTGTAAGCCAGAGCCAGCCTAAGCCCAACGGAATAGTAGCTAAAATTGCCCAGCCAATAAAACTTAAATCTAATAAGAATAACTCGACTTTATGACCATCCATTAACTTACGACTTTTGTTAATTGCTTCAGTTGGCGCAATATCTTTGCCAGCTTCAGCCAGATCCTTAACAATGTAAGGTGCCATGGAATAAGAATATCCCTTAACAATTCCTGGGATAATTAGAAGAATTGTCCACAAGGAAATAAAAATATCAACGAGCAAAGATGTTAATAACGTTGGCAAAAACTTACGACTAGTAAATCCAGAGAACATAGCACTAAAAATATTTTCAATTTTTTTACCATCTGCCAAGGCTAAAAATGTATAAGTAACACCATATAAAACCATTCCGCCTAAGATTCCAATACTAAAAGAACTAGTCAAACTAGCCATAATTGCACCAACTAAACATAAACCGACCGCCCAGAGCCAATTACCACGTAATTGCTCTCTCGCATTTGCTTTTAATTCTGATCTTTTCATTTTTATTCTCCCCGAAATTAAATATAAGAAGAATTTATCATTTATTCCAATTAATTACAGACGTTTTTTAAAGATGTAGTTTTCTTCGGAAGAATCTGCTGCTGAAAATAGATATCCAAAATCAGAAAATTTTTTCAAATCTTCTGGATCATTAATTTGTTCTTTAGCCATAAAACGTACCATTTCTCCACGTGCCATCTTCGCATGAGTAGCACTTTGACGCCACTTTCCATTTTTATTCTCTAAAAACTTAATTGTGATCATCTTTTGACCTTCTTTTAAATATGGAGAAATCAAACGTGAATACTCTAACGATGCCAGATTAATAACAGTTTTTACATTAGTAAACAGTTCTTGATATGGTAAGTCTTCCCAAAAATGATAAAGACTATAGTCTTTAAATCCCGTCATTTGTGTTTTTAATTCTAAACGATAGGGAATTATACCATCAAATGGTCTCAAAATACCGTAAAATCCTGATAAAATACGTAAATGATCTTGAAGATAATCTAATCCCTCTTGCGGTAAAACATCTCCAGCCAAATATTGATATTGAATTCCTGAAAATGCCAAAATAGCTGGAGTCAACTTCTTATCAAGTTTACTGGTCAAAAGATTACTTTGATTTGTTCGAACAATATTATCATTTGCTTTCCACAAATTTTGTAACTGATCGAAGTTTCTGGTCTTCAAAAAATCTAACAACTCTTGCGTCTTATCTAAAAAAGCAGGCTTAGATCTAACTAAAAAAGTATCTTGATCAACTTTCATTTTTTTAGCAGGAGCAATAATTATTTTTATCTTATCTGACATTAGCAACCACAATAAATAAAATAATTAAACTAATAACTGCTAAAATAGCAGAAATAATTAACTCCACTTTTCTCTTTTTCTTATCTTGCGGATTAGCTGCAATGTATCTGGCACTAGCAGCCACGCTAATAAACAAGAACATAATGAACAGCCATAAAAATAACCCAATAATATTTGGCAATGCCCAATAAATTTGTAAAGAAACTAAAACTGCCAACACCAGCGTACTAATAATTAGGCCACGCAAAAAATTAACGTTTTCATGCTTATGATAGTGAAGTACTGTTTGATAGCCAAAATATACGATAAAACCAATTGTAATATATAAAATAATGTTGAAAATAACCATTTTTTATCCCTTCTATAGTCATCTTAATTATACGTGAAACCATTTTGCTTTGCTTAAAATTTCTTTTCCACTTATAATCAATCTTGAATACGACATAGAAAGCGAATAATAAAATGTGTGAAAAAGAAGATTTAAATATTGGGCTTGTTTTGCAATATCAAGTTGCTCCTAAAGGCACAATTGACGCTGATGCTCTTGTACGCCATGCACGCGACTGTGGCTTTAGAGGAGTAAGTATTAAAGATGGCGATGACTCACAAGCGGATGCTCTACAAGATGCTTGTCAAAAATATGCAATAAAGTTTTGTCAAAAACGTCCAGCAGAAAAATTAATCTCTCCTGACGTATTAGCTAAATTAATTGCTGCTCGTCTAGATGACATGAATATCTATTTTGAAGTTGAATTAAACCAAGATGGATCAATTAATAGCGAATCAGATCCAGCAATGGAAACTTTGCGTAAGTGGATTGATCGCTTCGGACATGCATATTATGAAAGCCGTGCTGACCACGAAATTAAGGCGGATGAAGACAATGTTCATGTCTTCTACAATGCAATTGCCAAATACCAACGCTACGTTTTCATTCATATTCCACTCGAAAATAGTATTGAATTAAAGCACGTTCCTCATGTTGAAGAAGCAGCTTGGATTGATACCAGAAACGAAGTTGAATTTGATCAAGATGGCGACCACTTGCGTCTAAAGCTGAATCGCAAAGCAGATAGTGAAAAGTTTTCTGTCTACGGCTTACGTCTCCAGCTTCACCGTCCTGAAGATGATTTAGGTAAAACTGAATATTAAAAAAATAAAGAAGATATCACGAGTCAATTTTGCTAAGATATCTTCTTTATTTTATTTATCTATTAATTGAACGCGCCATTCGAGAGATCGTATGGTTCATTCCTCTAATCGTCTTACTTAATTCAAAAATAGTCTCAGTAGGCGGAACTACTCCCCAACCTGCATCACCAATATGCTGTATATCAACGCCGCAAATTTTATTTTGTAAGGCAATATCATGAACAGTTTGAGCGCCAGAACTTTCCTGGCTAGTTCCGATTGTGCTCATCACTAATCCACCATGTTCATGAACTATTTTTACTATTTTGATTAATTCTTCGCTAGTAAAACCTGGAACTGTGCCAACAGCTGGAACTAAAATCACGTCTGCTCCTGCATCTAGAAATGCTTTAACTGATTCTTCGTTAGCAACTGGTTCATCTACCCCAGCTCCATGCATCTTTCCAGCTATAATCAATCCTGAGAAGTTTTCTTTAGCTGTTTTTACAGCCTTTGCAATCATTTTGTTAGTTACGCCTGTACCAGGATTCCCAGTAAAGCAAACAAAGTTAAATCCAAGTTTTTCAGCAGCTTTCATCGATTCAACTGTTGCAGTTCGACCTGCTGAAATCTGTAACTTAGTCGATTCCATTTCTGCACTTTCATCAACTGGCTCTAAATTAACGCCAATTGGTCGACCTGTTAGTTTTTGAAGTTGCTTAACTGTATCTTCTGGCTTGTCCACTGTCAAGCCACTTACTTTTGGATTTAATGTATCGAATAAATTCAATAAAATTAAGTCAGCCCCAAAAGCAGCAGCAATTTCTGAAGTCGTCAAGCCATCAATTGCTGGTTCAATGACTACATTTTCACTTAGCACAGTTCTACCTTCACTAGCTTTGATGCTTTGTTTTAACTCTGCACCATTCATTTTTAAAATTTCGCTAGCATTTGCACTTATAATTCTAGTAACCATTTTTCTAGCCTCTTACTCTCTTCAACACTTTAACGTTTATTCAATGTCGCCATAAATGGTAAGTGAATCGAAATATTGGTATATACCCATCTTATCATGAAGCGCTTTCGTTAGGCAATATCAAAATAAAGTTTAATAACTTATTCGCATAACTCTGATTATCTTCAAAATCTTTAATAGTTTCATTTAATTCAGCAAGTTGATCGGTAATAATTCCATTAACATTGTCATACATCATTTTCATCATCATATTTGGAGCATTAACCGTCCAGGCATAAACAGGCTTATTCTGTAATTGTGCTTGCCAAATAAAGTCATTATTTAAAGTTGAGTATTCCATAGAGTACCCATTAGCTACGCTTTGAGGATAGGTAAAATTATACGGCTGAATATATAAAACAAATAATTTAGGATTAATCTGATGCAAGCCTTCAATCACTCTGTAGTCTAACGATTGAACTTGATATTTTCGTTTAATAATTAATTTTCCATATTTTTTATTAAAATTCTGCAACATCTTAGTCGAATCATTTGGCGTTGTCTTAACTTCAATCAGCAATTTTTGCTTTATTTTAGCAGCCGCTTTTAAATACTGGTCAAAACTAGCAATTTTAGCCCGATGTCCATCTTCACGAAGCGTAATTCTAGTTAGCTGTTTTAAAGTTAAATCTTTTGGCGTCTTATTAATTCCAGCTAATTGCTTTAAGTTTTCATCATGCATCACTACGAATTGCTTATCTTTTGTTTCATGTAAGTCAATTTCTACATAATCTGGATGAAGCTTGGCTGTTTTTTTCAAAGCTGGAATAGTATTTTGTACGCCATTTTTATCACTTACTCCGCGGTGTGAGATAGTAAGTGGACGCTGCATATCGATTTCTTTTAGATATAAAACATTGTTTGCACCAGCAGCAAGTGCAAAAACTAGCATTAAACATAAAGCTAATACTTTTAGTTTTATTGTTTTTTTCACTTTACTTTGAAGCTTAAAACTCTTTAATGGAGCAACCACAATTAAAAGTGAAATAATGCTAATCCAAATTGCAACTAACTCACTGACTAATTGGACCAGTAAAAGATTAAATACAGCGAAGATAAAACTGACATTTCTCGGCAAACGATCTAAACCTAATTGACAAAGATAAATTAACAAGTTAAAAATTAATAAAATTATACTTGCACTAAACCCTAATACTAGCAAGCGACTTAAGAGCTTCCACCAATACTTACGACTAGTTAAATTCCAGCTTTCCTTCATGGCAAGAAAAGTCTTTTTTCTTTGATAGATCATAATCGGAAGCGTCAAAATAAGACGTATTCCTAAAATAAAAGCCAACAAATAAAAGATTATTAATCCACTAGCAAGCCAAATATTCCGTGTCATAAAATCTAAAATAAACTCTGGAATTTGAACCTTAGCTAATAATGGTGTTCGATAAACTAGGTCAGCAAATGGAACAATTAGTAAAAAATACACTGCTAGTAGCAAAACTGAGCCAATTCGAACTGATCGATATGATTGCCATAATTCTCTAAATAGGACCCTAAATGAAAATCTTCCCTGAGAAATTTCTCTAATTCCTAACAATATCAGTGAGAATTCACCATAAATTACTAGAAGTAAAACAATCAATTCCAGAATTAAACAGAGAAACATCAAAGTGTGTGTGCTGATGATTGTAATAATATTTTGATATGAAATAAATGGAATTGCGCTAGCTTTTAAAATAGCTGTAGTTAGATACCTAAAAAGCGGAATAATAAGTACCTGCGTAAAAAGATCAATTCCAATAAATAAGGCTATATATTGAAGCCAATATTTTCTGAAATTATTAGCGTACCTATTTATTTCTTGAAAAATATTCTTCAAAAACCTATCCTCCATCGTTATATTCTTATTGCTATTGTATCCTTTAGAGCATAAAAATAGGAATCCTAACTATTCCCGGATTCCTATTTTTCAGTCTTAGCAGTTTTTACATGTGAAAAGATCAACTTACTTAATTCTTGAAAGAATAAACGATCCTCTACATCTCTTCCTTCATAGCTACTTAATACAGTACAAAATACTGGTGCTTTCTTAGTCATAAACGCACAAACCTCATGACGCGCTTGCCTATCTCGACCTAATTTATTGTATGTCAGAATATTATCACCATAAAAAGTTAAATCAGTCGGAATAGTATGATTACTTAATGCCTTGCGAATCAATGCACAGAATGGATTTTGAGTAGTCATCAAATGAGTAATTAATTTATCAATGCTGGTGGCAGTACATTCATTATCTTGACCACTAGCTGAGTAGCGCATTAATTCTCTTCCTAATCTTAGACCAGGATAGTTCTTCTTTAGCCACTCATCAATTTCATAAATATCAAATTTTTCAATTAATAAATTAGTAGCCACGTTATCCGTTATCGCACTAATTAAGTAAACTAAATCTCGAACACTCCAATTAGTGCGACGCAGATCCCCAATAATTCCTGCACCTCGTACCCGTGATAGATCAGTAACTTCCATTTCTTCATTCACAATATCATGATTATTTTTCCACTGGTCTTCAATATACGCGGCAATTGCAAGGTCAATCAAGCTTCCTGCTGGGAAAACCTTCTCAGCTTGATGTTGATACATTACTTGGTCACCATATTTAACAATTACACTTGCATCAATATCATACTGTTGAATAATTTCAGTAATTCCATCTTTTAACATAAAGCTATCGCCTTCCTTATAGATTTAGACCAAACTTAACTTACGTTATCTTATATATTATGTCAGCAGTTCTACTTACAAAATCATTTTAAAACTTTTTATTATCCTGCCGCAAGATAGCTTTAAATATTCAAAGAAAAAAGCTGCTTAAGGCAGCTTCTCATTAATTATTTACAATATTTACTTAATATGATAATGGAATATTGTATTATTCATTTAATTGTTTTAATTGATTAGTTATTAATTCTGTTTCTCTAAATCTTTCTTCTAATCTTGGTAGTTCTTGATTAATTGTTGCTAAAAATAAAACACTTGAAACAAACATCTCAGAAAAAAGCGAATTAATAGCACCTACTCTGAGTAACTTTTCATCAGTTGATACACCTAATACAACATCTGCAAGCTCGACTAAAGGAGACTGACGTGAACGTGTAACTACAATGATTGGAGTATGATTTTTACGAGCTTGATCCGCCATTAACAATATTTCTTGCGTTAATCCACTATAAGAAAAGATTACTAAGGCATCTGTAGAATGCGAATAGCAAATTCGCTCTAGGGCAATATGAATATCCTGATTAAAGACCACATTCTTATCACTACGAATAAATTTATAGTAAAGATCTTGGGCCGGTAAGCTTGAAGCACCCACTCCAGCTAAATAAATTCGATCAGCATTTTTCAAAAAATTGATTGCTTGATTCAAGGCCAGCCCATCAATTAAGTGAGCTGTCTGCTCCGTATTCTTCTCAATACTTGATAAGAGTTTCTGTAATACAATATGTGGATTATCATGATGATCCACAATTGGATCAATAGTTTCTTCGTTATCCTGCGGCGTATCTTGAGCTAATTGGATTTGGAAATCTTTAAGCCCTTTAAAACCAAGTTGCTGACAAAATCTAATCATTGAAGCAGCACTGGTTTTAGTCATCTTCCCTAATCCTTGGGCATCCTCTTGTAAAAATGTTTTAGGATGAGCCAGTAAATAATCAGCAATCTTCTTAGACGCCCCTTTAAAGTTAGGGTAATTATTTAAAACTTTTGTTGATAAATCCATAGTGTACCTCTTTTTCTAATACAACATTTTAAGGTACTGAAATATTATTTCAAGACTTTTGCACAAAGTTTAATAATCTATTAGCTTCTTTTCTTAATGTTTGATTATCATTACATTCAGATAATTTATAGCCTACAAAATATGGTGGGGCATAGAATCGTGGAATAATCTTGCAACAAATTCCGTCTCTATTTGGATAGAAAAATAGATTATAAGAATCGCATCGACCGCCATACATTTCTTCTAAAGTATAACGGACGCCGGATTGAATCCAATCTGCCCAAGAGTTTAAACCGCTGTTTTCTAATAAATTAATATTTATTTCCTGAAATCCTTGTATAGGATGAGTTGCAAAATTGACATCCATATTATTTGTTTTAAAGACATTAATTCCAGTAAAATTATTGGCATGAATATACTTATAACCGTCTTCTTTATCTAATCCTACAATTTGCATATGTGGATGAGATAAGGAGCCATTAGATTTGGGGCCAAAATTTTTATACCAAAGGACTGACTCAAATTTGCCGCTTTGACGCATTTTATTGAAGCATTTCAAGGCAAACTTCATCAATTCATGGTTATATTCTTTTGAATAGTTGCTTACATCTCCATCATGATCATCAGATTCAATCAGTACTGTCTGCTTTGTATTTTTCAATGTAGGAAATCGATTAGCTAGCCAAATCATTGGTCCATTTATTTGATAGATATCGGTTAAGTTATCAACATCGCAAAAAGGACAAGTATGATCCCTTTCAGCATTAAAACTAGATGGCTTATCTTTAGCTATTGCAAATTCAAATATAAGTGGATCGTTATTCAAATTTTTACTCCTCTCCTTAAAAAAAATTTGCACTTCAGTCTCTACTCTACTATAATAATCTGTGAAGGCGATTAAAGCGCTTTCATATAACATTTTGTAGCTTTCCTTAACTTTACTCTTTCGGTCACTTTTCCGAAAGAGTTTTTTGTTCGCTTAAGAAAGTACAACTCCTAGCTCTTTAGCCTTCGCATCTTGAATCAAACCTGCTACTCGATCAGAAACATGATCACGTTCGATATCAATTGCATTTCCTAATTTAAAATCAATAGCAATTTTTACTAAATTTAGATATGCGTCTTCACTATCCAGTTCAGTTTTACCGCCGAATTTTTTACTCCGGAAAGTAATTAAGACAGGCGTTTTATCCATAACTGTTTTAACCTTACCAGCTACTTCTAGTAGTCTATTCATTAAGACTACATCCTCAAAATAATCAATTCTCCATTCCATCATTTCGGGCTGGAGCTTTTTTATTTCTTGTGCCTGCTTTACTACATCGTCCTCACTTATTCCCGTATTAACTAACGTTAAAAAAGTCTGATTATTCACTGCTACTTTTTTCTTCTCAAAACTCATCTTTTTTCTCCAAATAAAAAATTGCTACCTAAATTATAGTAGCAATTTCATTTTCATTCATTAAAATTTATCTCGTTTAATACTACGGATAATCGCAATTACGAATACCATAATACTACATCCCATTCCAAAGTAGGCCATATAACCAACACTAAACATTTGTCCAATTTGAGCCGTATTAATTTGGTGATTAATTGCAAATTGATTAGCCCATTGATGAATTAAAGTCGGAGTCAAAATAAACAAAACTGTTGAAATGCCAGATCCTACTAACATGGCACGACGTGAATAAGGTTCTCTAAAAAATTGAGCTAAAACACAAATCGCAGGTGCAACCATTAAAAGAAAGGTCCAGATCATAATCCATCTACCTGCAGAGTCATTCATAAATTGACCACTATTGGCCGCATAACGATATGTTCCCCATAAACTGCCGCCCAATAAGTTATCAAGTAGCCCAACTGCATTTGCACCTTGAGCAGCATAAACATTATTAGTGCTAGCAGCAGCACCTTGCAACATTTTTAACATATCTTGCGAACCGGTAGTTTGAAAATTAATAGTTACAACTTGCCGCATATAAGTAGATAAAAACATAATCATTGATGCTCCCAGCTGCAATGCTTTGAGCAAATGAAGTGTCTTATTTCCTCCTAGTTTAAACTCTAAACTAAGGATACGGTCAGGATTTTTACTCTTGACAATAATAAATACACCTGCAATTGACACAACGATTAAAATTGCAAGACCAAGCCACCACTTAGTCATAATAAAGATAATTGCCAAGACAATTAAAGTTACCGACACATACGGACGATTTAAGAATAAGTCCCAAACATTTACCTTACCGTGACTTGCCAAACGTTGACGATATTCTTCTCTTGTTAAGACATTTTGATTTTTTTTATCTTTAGAATCTTGTATTTTGCTCATTACTCTCAACCTTTACCTTATTGTGCTAATCAATATTAGCATGTTACACCATGATCCGCATTAATTTTTTAAGAAAATTAACCATCTTAAGCAGATCGTGACAATTGTATTTAAAGCACTATGCTATAATATTACTATTGAAAAGTAAGAAATAAGTTTAGGATTGGGATGACTATGTGAGCAAATCACACGCTTATAATTTACCAAACGGATGGCATAAAACATTCTATACACTTTGGCTAGGCTGTTTTATTACTGGTTTAGGGTATTCAATGACGATGCCATTTATCTCCCTATTTATGGCTGAACTGGGGCATTATAATAAACTACAATTGAATTTATATTCTGGCCTAGCTTTTGCCATGACTTTTATTGCCCAGGCCATTATTTCACCTTATTGGGGAAATTTAGCTGACCGTAAAGGCAGAAAATTGATGTGCATGCGTGCTGCTGGTGTGATGAGCTTAACCATATTTATTACAGGTCTTGCTCAAAGCGCTCTCTTTATTATTTGTATGCGGTTTTTACAGGGCTTATTTTCTGGCTATATCAATAATGCCACTGCTTTAATGGCAAGCGAAACACCGCATCAACGTAGTGGCTGGGTAATGAGTCAAATGATGACTGCGGGAACGGCTGGTAACTTAGTTGGTCCTTTAATTGGTGGGGCTTTATCTAGTGCCTTAGGATACCGGATCCCTTTCTTTATTACTGGCGGCCTAATGTTTTTAACATTTTTAGGAACATGGTTATTAGTAAAAGAAGACTTTACCCCAGTTTCTCGTGAAAAGATGAAGCCGATGGGAGAAATCATGCAGGGGTTACCAAATGTTAAACTAATCATCATTATGTTTGTAACCACGATGATTGTTCAATCATCAACTATGTCAATTGATCCAATTGTTTCTTTGTATGTAAAATCTTTAATGCCACATAGCAATAATATTGCCTTGATTGCTGGTATTGTTGCAGCTACACCTGGACTTGGAACAATGCTTTCGGCTTCTCATATCGGCCATTTAATGGATCATATTGGAGCTGAGAAAGTCCTACGTTGGGGATTACTTATTGCCACAATTTTGTTCATCCCCATGACTTTTATTCCCAATGCCTGGTCACTAGCTTTTTGGCGTTTCCTTTTAGGTATTGTCAGCGCCGGACTACTTCCTGCTGCTCAAACAATCCTAACTTTGAATGTTCCACCAGAAGCATTTGGCAGAGTATTTTCTTATAATCAATCTTTTCAAGCAGTCGGAGCTGTCTTAGGGTCTTTACTCGGTTCAACAATTTCTGGTATGTTTACTTATGAATGGGTATTTGCAGCAACTGGAATTACACTATTGATTAATTATTTGATCATGCAACTTTCCTCCCACCGTCAAAATGCCTAACTTGTTAAAGGAGCAATTGTAATGAAAACTATTGGTATTACTGCAAGCATCAAAAATAAGCAATTAGTCGTTGATCGTAGCATTATTGATACTGTTGTAAAACTAGGCTATCTTCCGCTTGTTTTTGCCCCAGTGAGTTTAAAGACAATGCCATTACCTAACGTTAATTTTGATGCCTTAATTCTTAGCGGTGGTCCTGATATTACGCCAATTTTTTACAATGAAGAGCCGCTTCCTGAACTTAGAGAAACTGATCCTCATCGAGACCAATTTGAATTAAATCTGATTAAAACTACTCATGATTCTAACTTACCAATTTTAGGAATTGGGCGTGGAATGCAAATGTTAAATGTAGCCTTTAACGGCACACTTTTTCAAGATATCTATGTTCAAAATTCTGGCGCTGGTATCCAGCATATCCAGAAAAATGATTTATCTTTAGAAAGTCATCACGTCAATGTGACTGAAGAAAGTGAACTTGCTAAGGCAGTTGGCACCCATCCTTACGTAAATAGTAACCACCATCAAGCAATTAAGACAATCGCTAATAACTTCAATATTGTAGCAACTGCGCCTGATGGAATTATTGAGGCAATTGAATCAACTGATCAAACAATGCTGGGAATTCAATGGCGTCCGGATAAGTTATTAGATGATCCAAAGCAAGAAAAAATCTTTACTAACTTTTTTAATAAGTTGAAATAATAAAATAAGAGCTAGAGAAAAACATGATTCTCTAGCTCTTATTTTATTTACTAATCTTTTTTACCCTCACATAAATTCAGGCGAATTATCTTATTAAACATTGCCTTTTCTTCAGGTGAAATCTTATGAGCAACTTCAATCACTGCTACATGAGGATTTTTCAATAGCGTTTCATGAATTGCAAGAGATAGATTAGGATCTAATGCACTTGTTGCTTCATCTGCTAATAAAATTGGTCTACCGGACAAGAGTGCCCGAGCAATTTCAATTCGTTGAATTTGACCACCGGATAATCCATTTCCGGCTTCGCCAACTTTATGATCTAGTCCTTCTTTTTTTACTAATTCATCTAATCCTGCTAAATGAATAACCTTCTTTAGTTTCTCATCGCTAACTTTTCTACCTAAAGTTATATTAAATCGCAAGGTGTCATCAAACATGAAGGGTTTCTGGTTAACGTAAGAAAAGTAATTATGAGCCTTCGCCCAATCTCCAGTTACATTTTCTCCATTAATTAAGATTTTACCCTTTACTGGATGTTTTAATCCTAGCATTAGTCGAAGCAAAGTAGTCTTTCCCCAGCCGCTTGGAGCCATGAGTAAAATCTTTTCACCAGGTTTAACTTGCAAATTAACATCAGTAAAAATTGTATGTTTATCAGATTTAGTTTGGTAAGCAAGATTTTTAACATCTAATCCTTCAAACTTCTCTGGTTTTTCTGAATTTTCAATTGCTTCATAGTTAAGTGCTTTTTGCGTCTTCTTCCACATTGGTACAGTGGACTTAACTTGATTAAATTCATTAAATAAAGTTACAACAGGCGTAATGAAGTTCATTGCTAAGTCAACCATCATAAATAGCGTACCAACGCTCAGGCTTCCCTGCATCATCATGATACCGCCAATTGTACATGGAATGATAAAGCAGAATAATTCTGCAGCAGAATAAATTAATTCTAGTGCCCAAGCTTGCGTTAAGTTCATATTACGCAAGGCATTTTCCATATTTTGAGCTGAACGCGTTGCTCTCACTACAATATTATTTCTAACATTATATAACTTAGCCGATTGCGCACCATTCAAAGAATCCGAAACGTTTTGCGTATAATTTGCATTGGTTTTTGCCCAAATTTTAGACTTTTTAGTAATAATCTTACTAGTAAAAACTTGTACAACCGCTGGAGCAGCCATTGCTACTACGAAGATAATTGTCATTTGCCATGAATTATACAAGGCAAAAGCTAATGATCCAACAAAAGTCAAACCTTGATAAATCATATCAAGCTGCGCTGTAATTCGATTAGTTTCAATTTGCTTTAAATCGTTAGTCATAAGCGACAAGCCATTTTTAATATCTGGCTCACCTTGATCAACTAAATACTGTAAATTAGCTCGCTTAAAGACCATATTAACATCACGAATTATGCCCATTTTTACCCGCTCATAGATAAAATTACTCATCATAAAGCAAAGTTGTCCCAAGGCAGTTAAAGCCGCTAATCGCACCAAATGCATTACATCTTTAGAATGCGATGATGCTACATTTAACATAATCTTAATCATATAAGCTACAAATAAAATATTACAGGCTTTTATCGCAGCTAAGATAGTAAACCAGATCACCTGACTTCGTCTTGCATATTTTAAGCTCATCTAAAACTCCTCACTTTAGTTAAGACGTTAGTTTATTATATATGGCTTTATTTTCTGAATCAAATACACAAAAATAGACCTTAATATTAAAATTTTGTTGTTTTAGCCAATTCCTAGTAGTTTCAACTGCAATTTTTGCGGCATCTATTTTTGGATAACCGTAAACTCCTGTTGAAATACATGAAAAAGCAATTGAATGAAGATTATATTGCTTAGCTAAATTCAAACTATTTCGATAGCAAGCTGCTAATAACTCAGCATCTTGTTGAGCAAAATTAGGATTATACACAGGGCCAACTGTGTGGATAACATATTTAGCAGGTAAATTATAGCCCTTAGTACTTTTGGCTTCGCCAGTTTCACAACCATGAAGCGTTCGACATTCTGCAAGTAATTCTGGACCAGCAGCACGGTGAATCGCACCATCAACTCCACCACCACCTAAAAGTGTTCGATTAGCTGCATTAACGATTGCATCAACTTTTAATTTCGTAATATCTGCTTGAATTACTTGAAGATCATTCATAAACTCTCACCTTCTCTAATATTTCATATCTATATTTTATCTCATATATAAAAATAAGCTCATCCCTACACGGAAATGAGCTTATTTTAATTTAATTATCAATAATTATCTCTTAGTAACTGCGATTAAATCGTCGCCATGCTTCTTGTCTACGCCATCAATACGTTGAACATTTGCATAGCTAGCTGTGTTAGTAATAACAGTCATAACAGTTGTGTCGTATCCTGCTTTTTTAACAGCATCTAAATCAACAGTTCCTAACTTTTCACCTTTTTCAACATGTTGGCCTTGTTTTACATCACTAGTAAAGCCTTCGCCCTTCATGTTAACAGTGTCAATACCAATGTGAATTAAGACTTCTGCACCTTCGTCAGACTTAATTCCGTAAGCATGCTTAGTTTCGTAAGCAACAGTAATTTCACCAGTGACTGGAGAATAGATAGTTCCTTCACTTGGAACCATAGCAGCGCCCTTCCCCATTG
The DNA here is from genome assembly GCF_000014425.1 of Lactobacillus gasseri ATCC 33323 = JCM 1131. Taxonomy (NCBI): domain Bacteria; kingdom Bacillati; phylum Bacillota; class Bacilli; order Lactobacillales; family Lactobacillaceae; genus Lactobacillus; species Lactobacillus gasseri. The sequence continues at coordinate 1,762,448 of NC_008530.1, forward strand.
CTTCAGTTGAAAAGACTGGATCTTTAACATCCTTTAAGCTTTCTGCCTTACCTGAAACAGGAGCAGCAATTACTTCATCATGTAATTCTTTATCTTCTTTGATAATTTGATCAGCCTTTTCTTGTTGTGCAACTTGATCACCAGCTGATTCAACAGTACCAGATTCTTCGACTACGTCTTCTTTGAAGTGGCGCTTACCGTATACAAAGGTTAAAGCAAAAGCAACAATGAAACTAATTGCTACTGAAAGTGCCCACATTGGAATACTCTTTGGCACCATTGATAAGAAACCAAGGAAACCAGCTGAACCAAGAGCAGCAGCAGTAACATGCATTAAGCCTGCAAAAGCAGCACCTACACCTGCACCAATTAAAGCACAGAAGAATGGGAACTTGTACTTCAAATTAACACCAAACAATGCTGGTTCAGTAATACCAAGTAATGCAGAAACACCAGATGAACTTGCTAAGCCCTTAACTTTTTCATTCTTAGTCAAGAAGTAAACTGCAAAGGTAGCAGCACCCTGAGCAACATTGGCCATACATGCAGTAACGAAGATAAAGTCACCAGAACCACGACCACGTGCATATTCAGCTAAAAGTTGAGTTTCAACTGCTGGGAAACTTTGGTGAAGACCAGTAGTAACAATTGCTGAGTAAGATAAACCAAAGATACCCATACCAAAGGCACCCGTTGTGTTATATAACCAAACAATTGCAGCAGTAATTGCGTCTGACACACCCTTAAAGACTGGTCCAATAATTGTGAAAGTTAAGAAACCAGTAATCATAATTGAAAGAAGTGGTGTAAATGTAAAGTCAACTGCTGATGGTAACCACTTGTGGAATCTCTTTTCTAAGAAAGCCAAAAGCCAAACAGCTACTAAGACCGGAATAACTTGATATTGGTAGTTAGTTTGAGAAACATGCAAACCAAAGATATCCCAGTATTTACCAGCCCCACCTAAAGCAGGAGTGGTCATAATCATACCAATAGTTGCACCTAAGAATTGGTTAGCTCCAAACCGTTTAGCTGCAGACATACCAACTAAGATAGGCATGAAAATAAATGGAGCAGCTGACATTACTTGAATGATTTCAGATAATCCCTTAACGTTAGGCGCCATTTGAACAACTGACTTTGCTCCAAACAAACCTGGAGAAGTCAAGAAGTTGTTCAAAGCCATTAACAAACCACCAGCTACTAAGGCTGGAATAATAGGAACAAAGATGTCAGACAAAAGTTTAATAAAGGCCATTACTGGGTTAAACTTTTGATCCTTTTGAGCAACTTTCTTTAAGTCGTCAGTTGAAAGTTCTGATAGACCTGTCATTTTAATTAATTCATCGTAGACGTTGTTAACATCTCCAGGTCCAATAATAATTTGAAATTGACCATTAGTTTTGAAAGTCCCCTTGATATCTGGATCGCTATCAAGCATCTTCATATTTACTTTACTATCGTCTTTTAAGACTAAACGTAGACGCGTAGCACAGTGAGCAGCGGCTACTAAGTTGTCGCGACCAACAGCTTCAATAACTGTTTCAGCAACTTTTTTGTGATCCATGTCTGTCTCCTCCTCAAAATTGTGTAAGCGTTTTTAAATATTTTACATGTATTATGATAGCGCATTCTAGTTTTATGTCAAGCGCTTATCACAAAAAATATCAGTATTTTGATAGTTTCTCGCTATTTTCAGCATATGTTATCAATGAAAATGCTGCTATTCGTTTGACATACATAATATTTTTAGTTACTATCTCTATATAAGAATGCGTTTACATATTTGATGAGGTGAATAAGTTATGGAATGGACAAGAGAACAACGTTATCGTAAATATAAAGATTGGGATGCACAGACCTTATTAGATCTTCAAGCTCAAGCTGCAACTTCCCCATATCAGATGCACTATCATATCCATCCACTTTCAGGATTATTAAATGATCCTAATGGTTTTTCTTACTATAATGGCGAATATCATTTATTCTGCCAGTCATATCCTTTTGGTCCAGTTCATGGAGTTAAATCATGGATTCACTTTGCTTCTCCTGACCTAGTTCATTGGCATTATTTAGGACCAGCAATTGATCCCGATAGCGATTTAGACAATGCTGGGGCATATTCCGGTTCAGCAATGGAACATAATGGAAAGCTTCTTTTAATGTACACTGGTAATCACCGCGATGAAGACTGGACTAGAATTCCTTATCAAGTAATTGCTGAAATGGATGAAAATAATCACATCACTAAGCCTGATGCGGCCGCAATTCTACCTCCAGAACACGTTAGTGAACATTTCCGCGATCCACAATTATTTAAACATGATGGTAAATATTATGTTTTACTTGGCGCTCAAGATGCTGAAACTAAGAGTGGTCATATTGACATTTATGAATCAGATGACCTTAAGACTTGGCACGAAAATGGCTATTTAGACTTAGGAAAAGACGAAATGGGCTATATGATTGAATGCCCTAACTTAGTTTTCGTTAATAACTATCCTGTTTTAATTTTTTGTCCTCAAGGTTTAGATAAAGCAATTTCCGACTATCAAAATATTTATCCAAATATGTACTGGATTGGCAAGGATATTAACTTAAATGAAGCCAAATTTACCCCGCTTCAATCTCATCCAGCCAACCTAGATGATGGCTTTGATGTATATGCAACACAAGCTTTTAATGCTCCAGATGGAAATGCTTATGCTATTTCCTGGGTAGGTTTACCTGACTGTACTTACCCTACCGATAAAGAAAATTGGGCTAATTGTTATAGCCAAGTTAAACGTTTAGAAATTAAAGATGGTGCGTTATATCAACATCCTGTAGACGCAATCAAAAATTTACGTCATAATGAAACACAGCTCAACGATGAAAAAATAATTAGTCAAAAGGCTGGTAAACAATACGAATTAAAACTTTACTTAGCTGCTGGCCAAGCCGGAAAATTACATCTCGCTTCTAATGATGATTTATCTGCAAGTTTGGTAATTGACTTTAATACGGCTCAAGATGCTAAATTAACGATTGATCGTGCTTCAAGTGGTCCAGCTGTTAACCCAGATTACGGTGCAACTAGAACAATTGGACTTAACGACAACGAAGACTTGGATTTAGATATTTTTGTAGATGGCTCATTATGTGAAATTTTCATCAATGATGGTCGCCATGTTGCAACTTTACGCTTCTTTGCACGAAGCTCAAATCAAAAAATTGCCTTTGACAAAGATACCAAGTACACAGGACGATTATGGAGCATGAATTCTATATTATAGGAAGATGACAATGGTTAAATTAACCGACGTAGCTGCTAAAGCAGGCTGTTCTGTAACTACCGTTTCACGAGTAATTAATAATTATGGCTATATTAGTCAAAAAACAAGAAAAAAAGTTCACGAAGCAATGAGAGAGCTGAATTATCAGCCAAATTCTGTTGCCCGCTCTCTTCAAGGAAAGAAAACCAAGCTTATTGGTTTAATTTTTCCAGATGTATCTAATCCATTTTTTGGTGAATTAGTTTCTAAAATTGAAGACCAATTATTTAATCACGGCTACAAAACAATTCTTTGCAATGCTGGCAATGATACAGAGAAGGAACGGACCTATTTGCAAATGCTCATGGCTAATCAGGTAGATGGGATTATTGCTGGAGCTCATAATCTGGGAATCGAAGAATATCAAAGAACTGGTCTACCGATTGTTTCCTTTGATCGTAAGCTTTCAGATAACATTCCAATTGTTAGTGCCGATAACTTCAAAGGTGGCAGTTTAGCTACCCAAGAACTTTATAATCATGGTGCTCGTCATATCTATTTTGTAGGAAATCCAACGCTAGATGGACACCCTACGCAAAAGAGACTGCTTGGCTATAAAGAAACAATTAAGGAATTGCAATTAACGGAGCATATTCATCCAGTAATTTTTAATGAAACTCTTGCATTAAAAGAAATGGCAATTAAAGACTTACTAGAGAATCATAAAGTAGACGGGATCGTAGCATCTGACGATCTTACTGCTCTTCTGATCATGAACATTAGCCATGACTTAGGAATCAAAATTCCTAAAGATTTAAAGATTATTGGATTCGATGGGAGCAAAGTAGTACGTGATTTTGAACCACGTCTGTCTACAATTGTCCAACCTATTCCTTCAATTGCACAACTACTTGTTAAGCTTTTAGAAAAAAGAATCGACAATCCTACTGAAAAATTAGATAACTATACATACTACCTGCCAGTAGAATTACTTAAGCGTGAATCTAGTGGAAACTAAGAAAAGACTTTAGACGCAATTTAATGTGTCTAAAGTCTTTTTACTTACTCCAAATATAATTTTCTAAAATCTTTCAAATCCTGTTTAGAAAATCCTAATTCCTTCGTAAAGTAATTTTCAAAACCACCATATCCAGCATCAATTGTTTGCGTAATTCCCTTAACAGCCGTTCCCTCACCTTCAGTAACATTCATCTGATTAACCATTTTTATCATCTCAGAATCACTTGGGAGCTGTTTTTTAAGCCCAAAAGTATATAACTCGTTCGTTAATAAATAGTCGCGTGCAATTGTATGCTCGTCAATTCCAAGTCCCTTTAAAATTAGAGCTGTCGTCATCCCTGTACGATCTTTTCCTGCACTGCAATGATATACTAAAGCTTCATTTTCAGGCAAAGTAAGTAATGCAGCAAACACACGAGCAAAAGCTTTTTGACTAGCCGGGCTTAAAATCACATTTTGGTAAATCTCACCCAAATAACTATCAACTTTAGGAATGTGATGTAAAAATCGATAGAGCTTATGACTATCATTAACAAAATTACCACTGCTATCTTCTGCATAGACATGGCAATCCAATACTTCAACGCCAGGCCATTTTCGATCTGGAGCCATTACTTGTTCATTGCTCGTCCTTAAATCACAGTCTACTGTGACATTCATTTTTTCTAATTTTTCTTCATCACGTTCAGTTAAGCTACTCAATGAATCAGAGCGGTAAATTTTTCTCCATTTAACATGCTTACCTTCATTATTTTCATAGCCACCAATATCACGAAAATTTACAGTACCGTCAAAAGTAATTAAGCGATTATGTTCCATAGCTTATCATCCTCGTATCTTATCGTCTCTCATCTTATATTCTAGCTTACTTTCTTAAGGAATTAAGTAATTAAGATTTAAGCAATAACTTTATCTCCAAAATCTCCAGTAATAATTTTCGACGTAGTTACAGAATACTTTCACTTTATTAGTTTCTTAATCTATAATTAATAGTAATAATTTACAAGTAAATAACTTTTGAGGAGGATTGCACACATGTCAAATGAACACATAGAAGCCTTGACAATTGCTGGTCATGATAGTGACGGGAGTGCCGGGATGCCAGCTGACTTACACGCCTTTTATGCACGTGGCGTTTATGGTATGGGGCTCTTAACTGCTGCTGTCGCAGGAAATTCCCAAGGAATTTTTGCCCAACAATTAATGCCATTAGATTTTATTCAAAAGCAATTCGATGTCTTAAATGATGATTTCAAAATAAAGGCCGTTAAGACTGGAATGCTTGCTAATAAAGATATTATCAACGTAGTTGCTAAAAACTTAGAACATTATCAAATGCAAAACATTGTGCTTGATCCAGTAATTATTACTAAGCATGGTGCTACCCTTTTAGCAGATGATGCATATCAAGCATTTCTAAAGAAATTAGTACCACTTGCTACAATTATTACACCTAACTTTTTTGAAGCACAAAAGCTAACTGGTCTTGAATTGAAAAATGAGTCCGAGATCAAGCAAGGTGCTAAAATGTTACAAAAAATGGGTGCAAAAAATGTTTTAATCAAAGGCAGTCATCATAACGACAAACAAACAGAAGTTAAAGATTACTTACTGTTAGAAGACGGCTCAGACGAATGGTTAATCAAGCCCTACTTTAAGACTGATCGCGTTAACGGTACAGGAGATACCTTGTCAGCAGTAATTGCAGCTGAACTTGCAAAGGGTAACGATGTCAAAACTGCGGTTAAAATTGCCAAAGATTTCACCTATGAGGCACTTTCACATCCCATTAACGTTGGTGCAAAATATGGTCCCATTAACCACCTAGCTGCCCAAGAAGAAATGAAACAATAACTTTTACTAACTAGGATTTAAGGCATTTTTAAGTTATACTTTGAACATACAATTTAAATAAGGACGATAATTATGGCAGATAAAACAATTAAAATTGCATACTTATATGAAGACTTAATGAATACTTACGGCGATTCAGGTGACGTCAAAGTAATTCGTTATCTCCTTGACAAACAAGGCTATCAAACTAAAGTTGATAACATTTCTCTAGATGACAAATTCGATGCTAACGACTACGACTTTTTATTCTTCGGCGGTGGTCAAGACTTTGAACAAACGGTTGTAGCTAAAGATCTGCCACGTCACAAAGAAACAATTGAAAACTATATCAATGCTGGTAATCCAATGCTGTGTATCTGCGGTGGCTATCAATTAATGGGGGATTATTACAAGACTAATTCTGGAATTACAATCAAAGGATTAGGTATTCTGCCCCTTCATACTATTTTCAAGGCTGATAAACGGATGATTGGTGATACTCGCTACATGACCGAATGGGGCGAAGTAAAGGCCTTTGAAAATCATTCTGGACAAACTTACTTTGACAATACTAATATGCTTCATCCTTTTGGCGAAATGATTGAAGGATACGGCAATAACCCACAAGATAAAGTTGAAGGTTTACGTTACAAGAACTTTATTGGTTCATACTCTCACGGACCTTTACTTCGAAACACAAATGTAGCAAATGCGATTGTTAAGATGATCTTAAAACGTCACGAGGAGCGTACTGCTAATGAAGTTGAATCCGTTTAGGAAAGAAAGCCTCAAGCGTTATTTGGGTACTGACAAGCACTTTGCCAAAACGCTTGGGGCTTTTGACTTATTGACTATTGGTATCGGCGCAGTTATTGGTACTGGAATTTTTATTCTACCAGGTACTGTTGCCGCTAAAGAAGCTGGCCCTGGTGTAACTTTATCATTTTTAGTGGCAGCTTTAGTTTGTACTCTAGCAAGTATGTGTTATGCAGAACTTTCTTCTAGCATCCCAGTCGCTGGTTCAGCCTATTCATATGGAAATATTCTTTATGGAGAAGTTATTGGCTGGATTTTAGGTTGGGCATTAATTCTAGAATATATGCTGTCCGTTGCAGCTGTTTCTGCTGGCTGGGCTTCTTATTTTAATTCCCTGCTCCATAGTTTTGGTTTACATACACCACATCATTTTGAAGGACCATTCGATCCTTTGAATGGTACGTACCTAAATTTATGGGCGGTTATCAGTGTTTTATTAATTGGAATTTTACTCTCACGTGGAATGAAAACATCCATGAAATTTAATAATGCGGCAGTTTTAATCAAGATTGCTATCATATTTATATTCATTGGTGTTGGTTTGTTTTTCATTAAGCCGAAAAATTACCACCCTTTCACTCCTTACGGTACGACTGGTGTTTTACGGGGTGCTACGACGGTCTTTTTTGCCTTTCTAGGTTTTGACGTTGTTTCATCTTCAGCTGCTGAAGTTAAAAATCCCAAGAAAAACATGCCAATTGGAATCATTGGTACCTTAATTGTGGCAGCTCTTCTTTACATGGGAGTATCAGTGGTTTTAACTGGAATGGTAAACTACAAGCAACTAGATGTAGCAAATCCAGTTGCCTATGCCTTAAAGTTAGTTAACCAAGGCTGGGTAGCTGACCTCTTATCAATTGGAGCAATTGTGGGAATGAGTACAATGATGCTCACCATGATCTATTCAAGTTCACGCTTAATTTATTCTATTGGGCGTGATGGATTATTGCCAAACTTTTTAGGGAAAATCGATAAGCATGGTCTTCCAGAAAATGCTCTCTGGATTGTAACCATCGTCATTGCTTTAATGGGTGGTTTATTTTCGCTAGAAGAACTTACTAGCCTAGTTTCAATTGGAACATTACTTGCCTTTACTTTCGTATCTTTCGGCGTCATTTTATTGCGCAGAAGAAAAGATATTCCTGAAGGCAATTTTAAAGTTCCACTTTATCCAGTAATTCCAATTCTTTCTGGACTTGCCTGCATTGGAATGATGTGCTTCTTATCAGTTAAAACCTACCTTTTTGCTGGTATTTGGTTCTTATTTGGATTATTTATTTACTGTGTTTATGGTTATAAACATAGCAAGATTAGCAAGAAAAATAATTAGTTAGCAAAAAAGCTTCGTTACTGCACAAGTACGTGCGCTATCAAGTAACTAAGCTTTTTCTTATCTTTTATGTTTTGGTTCCCAGTTAAGGGCTAAAACGGCGCAAATAATCATAATTGACCCAATCCAATCAATTGGAGCCATTACTAATCCAAAAATAATTACAGAGCCAATTGTAGCTGAAACTGGTTCAAAAGCATCTAACAAACTAGCAGTTGACGGTTTGATATAGCGAAGCGATCCCATCATCCATTGGAATGGAATTAAAGTACCTATTACAATCACGCCAGCCATCAACCAAAAAATATTAATATTGTTTGGAATCTTCGGCCATACAGGATGTGCAAGTGCCAAAGCTACTCCTGAAAAAAGTAATCCCCAACCTGTAACTACAAGACTTGAAGTATGATCAAGTAACCTGCGAGGAATCAAAGTATTCGTAGCTACTCCGACTGCAGAAATAAGGCCCCAGAATAAGACTGATGGCGTTAAAGATAGTTGATTAAAATGGCCATGTGTAGCTAAAAAGAAAACACCTAAGAAAGCAACGATAGCTGCAATAACATCTACTGCTCGCAACACTTGGTGCTCAAATACTACCATATAAAATAAGACAAAAAATGGCCCAATAAACTGTAAAACGGTCGCAACTGAAGCATTTGCCTGTTGAACCACAATAAAGTAGCAATATTGTACGGGCAATAAGCCTAATAGACCATACGCAATAACGGTAATCGCATCCTTTTTATCAGTCATTGTTTTTAATGGTTTTTTACCAGTTACCTGGGCAAAAATTAAAAGCAAAATCCCACTTACTATCATTCTTACCTGAGAAATCCAAATCGGCGTTATACTTGCACTGATATTGAACAATCCCTTAGCAAATAAACCCGAAATACCCCAAAAAACACAAGCTAAAGCAGCTAGGCATGTCCATAATCTTTTTTTCGTCATATCTTTCCAACTTTCCTAATCTTATGCAAGACTCATAATAACATACTGCAAAAAAATTATCTTTTTCCTCTTGCTTTTTCAAAGTAAATCGATTTAAATATAATTAATATAAAAATTAAAAAGCAATGAAGAGACGAGTAGATAATTTTATTCTTTCAGTGAATTAGCGTTAGTGAGAAGCTAGTAGACCCTGAATTATCGAATAACACTTTTTCGCTGTGCTGCTAGCCTAAATTACAGTAAGCTATGCCGTCATCGGTACGTTATCAAGCCGAGGAGCATGATTGTGCTCTAATAAGCTGGTCTATTTTTAGATAATTTAGGTGGTACCGCGGAAAAAAGCCTTTCGTCCTGAGAACATCAGGAGTGAAGGGCTTTTTCTTTACCCTTAATATTTTTTCTAAGGAGTACATAATTATGACATTGATATTACCTAAGGACTACCAACCCAGTCTAACCATTCGTGATACTGAAGCCGCAATTGTTTTCATTAGAGAAACTTTTCAAGATAAAATTGCTGAAAAACTAAATGTTCAACGAATGTCGGCACCAATGTTTGTTGAAAAGTCTACTGGATTAAACGACAACTTAAATGGTGTTGAACGTCCTGTTTCTTTTGATATGAAAGCTATGCCTAACGATACAATTGAAGTAGTTCATTCACTAGCCAAATGGAAACGTCTGGCACTTAAGCGCTACGGATTTGGAATGCATGAAGGTCTCTACACTAATATGAATGCTATTAGACGTGACGAAGACTTAGATAATTTCCATTCAATTTACGTAGACCAGTGGGATTGGGAAAAAATCATTTCCAAAGATGAACGTAATATCGATACCTTAAAAGATACTGTTAAGCAAATCTTTAAAGCAATCAAAGAGACAGAAAAAGAAGTTGCAGCCCGCTACCCTAGTTCTACTTATCGTTTACCTAACGAAATTACATTTATTACTACACAAGAACTCGAAGACCGCTGGCCTGATTTAACACCTGATGAGCGTGAAGATAAAATTGCTAAAGAGAAAAAAGCTGTATTTTTAATGAAGATTGGGGATAAGCTAAAACGTAGTGGTAAGCCACATGATGGTCGCGCACCAGACTACGATGATTGGCAATTAAATGGTGACCTTTTATTTTGGTATGAACCTTTACAACGTAAATTAGAAATCTCTTCAATGGGAATTCGTGTCAGTGAAGAATCACTAAAAACGCAGCTAAAAAAAGCCCATGCCGAGGAAAGAGCAGCTTTGCCATTTCATAAAATGCTTTTAAACGGAGAGCTTCCTTATACAATTGGCGGAGGAATTGGACAATCTCGTTTGTGCATGCTTTTACTTGGAAAAGCCCATATTGGGGAAGTTCAAGCTAGCATCTGGCCTCCAAAAATGATTGAAGAATGTGAAGCAGCTGGGATGCAAATGCTATAAAAAAGGAGTATCGTTTGATACTCCTTTTTTAATACATTAAATTATTAGTTACTGGTTGTAAGATACGCCTACTATTTTCCTCCATTACTAACTTTCGCTTTCCCGTAATCATCCACAAATAAATGCATACCGGAACGACTACTGAAATAATGGCAACTAACCATTCACCTGTGCTCCCATTCCAAGTACCAGGTTGATCTCCATTTTCTTGTAAAAAAATTAGAAAATCTACAAAAAAATGCATTAACATTGTTAGCCATAATTTACCAGTATATAAATAAACAACCGCAAAAAACAATCCTATACCAAATGCAAATGTAACTTGAGCAATAGTTGGAGCTAATTTTTGCCACCCGAAATTAGCAAAATGAAGTAAGCCGAAAAATAAAGCACTAATAAAAATAGTCACTGGAACTTGCCATTTGTTCTTTCTTAAAGCGTATAAGAGAACAATGATCACTAGATATCGATTCATCTCTTCCATTATTCCCGCTTCAGCAGCTTGACTAAAACTATTCAAAGTAAATTTCATTGGATCAGCATGATAGGAAAAAAGGACAGAAAACAAGTTATTGCCATATCCCCCAAATGCATTCCATATAATATCAACAATTCCAAAAATAATTAAAAATGCCAATACACCATCAGAGAAATTAATTGATTTTTTAAATTTTAAATTAAAGTCAAAATTATAGCCCCATCCCCGAGCTAAAAAACAAGCCCAAATAGTATAGGCAAAAGCAGCCCATAATCCTGTAGAGAGAATTGTATTGAAGAACTTATTGCCCGGGATATGTCCTAGAGTACATATTTCCATTAGATTTTCCATCATCCAAAAGACTAAAATTAGACGCGGAACAGTCCACTTAACTTCAGCACCTACTGCAATTGCAAAAGGGATTAGCCACACTAATCCTATCAAGAGAAAGATGAATGCTACTATTGCACCCATACGTGGCCATATCTTTGCTACTACGTTCATTAATTCAATCCAGCCGCCTAACGACAATAAAGGCAAAAAGATAATCATCAACCATCGATTGAAAGTATCAACTTTGGGCGGCTTTTTCTGCCAGAGCTCTAGTAATAGCATTAAAACTAACAATGGAGAGAAAAATATTAGTAGAAAAACTTCATTATGCTGTAACCATAATTGATGTCTCAAGCCTGGATTAAGATATAAAAAAAGATAAAAAAATATTCCCAGTACTAATTCAGCAATTAATGTATAGCGTGCTTTCTCTTTCATATTAGTTAGTCCTTCTTACTATTACTTAACATACTCCACTTAGCATACAAAAAAGGACTACCTAAGCCAAATTGCCTAGTAGTCCTTTTAATTATTTACTAGCCTTACGATCTTTTCTAGAGATAAAGAACATAATTAGTGGTAAAACAATAAATCCAAAAATCATCATTGCTATTGCATACCAATTAATTCCAGTTACTTGTCCACTTGCATTAACCACACCAAATTGTGCTTTCCAGTTATATTCGACTAATAGGAAGATAACCAAGACAATTGAAAGAATTGGAACAACAATATCAGTCCATATGTTCTTCTGGGCATTTAAGACAGTTTCTGCAGTCTTTCCACGATAAAATTGGATAACTGCTAACGGAACTACAATGAAACCTAGAAAACGTACCATAGCACTTAATGTAATCAAGTTAACCATGTTATATTCAAATGCCATTGGAATTAAAATTGCAAGTAATACTGAAATAAAGAACGTTCTAATTGGAAAATTATTTTTGGTTCTCTTAGTCAGACTCTTCGAGAATTGATTTTCACGTGCCATAGCTTCTAAAATTCTTGGTGCGTTAAAGCTTGAAGCAACATTAATACCAAACATTGAAATTAAAGCACCTACTAGAATAACATCCCTTAAAATTTCATTTTTAAAAATTGCTGCAATCGCTACAACCTGCTTAGTTGTCATCAACGACTTAGGATCAAGCATCATCGCAACTGCAACAACGCCAATATAAACTATTGCAATTACAATAATTGCTAAAGGAATAGCACGTGGCAAGTTCTTAGCTGGATTTTTCATATCATCTGAACCCGAAGCAACTGATTCAAATCCAGTAAAGGCATAAAATGCTGATACAATTGCCATTACAAAACCTGTAGTAGTTAAAGTTGGTACAATCTTTTGACCATTTTGAGTAATTTGATCTACTTCATTTAGGTTACTTGAAGCACCAGTCATAATTAACAAGACTACTCCAGCAACAATAATTAATACTAAGGCAGCTAACTTACCAATTGTTGCTAAATTCATGACATACTTAACAACCTTTTGACCAAATAAGTTAATAATCGTAATAACAGCCATTAAAATCAAAAAGCCGATAGTCACACTCATCGTTTTATTTGGATTACCGCCAAAAATAGAAATTGTTGATTTGATAACCCCAACTGCCATAACGCCCCAAGCTACACTTGCAGAAAAGTAACGTAAAATCCCCATATAGAAACCTACATTATTTCCGAAAGCTGCCTTTGAATACGCATAAGCAGCACCAGATTTAGTTACATATTTTGCAGCTGCTGCAAAAGAAATAGCTAAAATAGAAGCAAAAATTGCAGCTATAAAGTACACAATTAATGCTTTTGAACCAGCCTGTTGAACAACACTACCTGGTGTCAAGAATATTCCTGAACCAATAATCGAATTAATGGCTAAAAGAACAATCGACCAAAAGCCTAATTTACTTGTTTCATTCTCATTCATCTATTACTAACTTCTCTCTACTCTTTTTTCGCATTATCAATAATATATTTAAATAAATTATTTTGATAAGAAACAACTCGATGGAGCATTTCAGGATGCCACTGAACAGCAATCACTGAAGCATCTTTATTTTCAATTGCCTCTACTACTCCATCGACACAACGAGCTGAAACCTTAAAATCAGGTGCAACATCTTTAATTAATTGATGGTGAAAAGAATTTGTCTGTATTTTTTCTTTTCCCAATAATTCTGCAATTTTAGTTCCTGCAACTGTTTCAACAGTATGAGTAAGTAAAGTTGGTGTTTGTCCTTGATTGTGTTTTAATGTTTTCACTTTTCTATAGCTTAAGTCTTGGTACAGCGTTCCCCCGTGATACACATTTATTATTTGCGCTCCACGACAAATTCCTAAAACCGGAATTCCATTTTCTTCAGCTAACTTCAACAAAAGCATGTCAAATTGATCTCGTTGAGGCCAAATATCCCCTAATTTTTGTTCTGGTTCTTCCTTATAATTATGAGGATCAACATCATGTCCACCAGACAAAATTAGCCCTTGCACATTTAAAAGCTGTTCCTTAATCACCTCTTCATTTTCATTAAAGGGAATAATATAAGGAATTCCGCCATTTTGGATCACAGAATCAACGTAATCTTCATTAACATAACTACGACGATAGCCAGGAAAAATACCGCCATCATCGATAATTACAGAACCAGAAATACCAATTATCGGTTTCATGTTGCGCTCTCCTTTTAACTTACTTTTTACCAGTTAGATTTAATTATAGAGTATATATTTTACTACGTAAATACCATAAGTTAAAATTAACACTTTTTTCTCACAGTCCGCTAATTTTTTGTTTCAATAAAAAAATCATCCTTTTCTAGGATGATTTAACAAGTTATTTTTTCTTGCGGTGCTTAATTGCATACACAATTGCTGCTAATACTAGGACACCTGCGCCTACAGTAACAGAAACTCTAGTTTCTGGATTAATAAACATAAAAATCACGATTATTAGCAACATCATAAAAGCAAAATAATTTGAATATGGGTATAACGGTAGCTTAAACGGATGCTTATCCATCAAATGAGTGTTGCTTTTTCTAAATTTTAATTCAGCAATCAAAATTACAAACCATGCCACCATCCCTGGCAAAACAGAGGAACTATAGACAATGACAAATAGCTCTCCCATTGATTTATTCATTGTTGAAACAATCAAGTTTAAAACGAAACCGACCAAAATGCCAACAGTAATACCAATAATTGCACGATCAGGAACAATATGCTTCGATAGCTTACCAAATATCTTTGGCGCTTCTCCTTCATGAGACAATTTAAATAGCATTCTACTCGAAGAATAGATTCCAGAATTTGCACCCGATAAGGCTGCTGTTAATACAACAAAGTTGATAATACCTGCCGCGGCTGTAATTCCTACCTTAGTAAAAGTTTCTACAAATGGTGAACCAATATTACTTAGCTGATTCCATGGATAAATGGTAACAATAACAAAAATCGCTCCAACATAGAAAATCAATATACGCCATAAAACAGACTTTACACTTTTTACGATTGCTTCTTGTGGATTAGCAACTTCTCCAGCTGAAATACCAATTAACTCTATTCCTTCATAAGAACCTGCAATAATTGCCATTGAAAAGAAGAATCCTTTTACTCCACCTGTAAAGAATCCACTATGCGACCATAAGTTGCTAAAACCGAGTGGTTTTCCATGATTACCTACACCAAGTAAAATTACAAACAATCCCAAAATAATCATTAGTATAATTGTTACTACTTTAATCATTGCAAACCAAAATTCTAGAGCCCCATATGCTTTAGCACTAGCTAAGTTTGCTAATAGTAAAAGTGCAATAATAATGATTCCTGACCAAAACACATTAACTTGAGGCCACCAGAATTTTAAGTATTCTGTAGCAGCAACAACTTCAGAAATGCCAACGACAATGTACTGAAAAACGTTAGCCCATTCTGCCAAATATCCTGCTAGAGGAGAAATATATTCTGTAGCATAATCAGCAAATGAACCAGTTCCAGGACTAACATAGAGCATCTCACCAAGTGCCCGCATTACAATATATAAAATCAATTCAACAAACATATACGCTAATAAAACTGAAGGTCCTGTCCATTTTATTGTAGAGGTGGATCCCATGAACAAGCCTACACCAATTGCCCCGCCGAGAGAAATCATTTCCATTTGGCCTGCAGTCATGGATCTTTTTAATTTAGGAGGATGATTTTTCTTATTTTCCATCAACACCATCCTTTCTATGACGAATCAGATAGACAATTGTAGCTATAATCAATACCGCTGCTCCAACTAGTACAGAAACTCGAGTCTCTGGATTAATAAGCATAAATACTACAATAACAATTAACATTAAAAATGCAAAATAATTGGAAATGGGATATAGTGGCAACTTAAACGGATGATCAACCAGCAACTCTTGATTATTATGTCTAAATTTTAGTTCTGCAAGTAAAATTACAAACCATGGAATCATACCTGGCAACACTGAGGATGAGAACACGATTACAAATAAATCTTGTGTAGATTTATTAATTGTAGCAGCGATCATATTTACCACAAATCCAATCAATATTCCCCCGGAAATACCTAAAATTGCATGATTAGGAACAATACGCTTAGATATATGTCCAAATGTCTTGGGTGCATCCCCATCATGAGCTAATTTAAAGAGCATTCGACTAGATGAATAAATTCCAGAGTTTGCACCTGATAATGCAGCCGTCAAAACCACAAAATTAATGATACTTGCTGCTGCTGTAATTCCTACTTTGGCAAACGTAGTTACAAAAGGTGATCCAATACTACTTAATTCATTCCATGGATAAATGGTAACAATGACAAAAATTGCTCCAACATAAAAAATTAGAATTCTCCATAAAACAGATTTGACGCTTTTTACGATGGCCTCTTGTGGATTAGCAACTTCACCAGCAGAAATTCCAAGTAACTCTATTCCTTCATAAGAACCAACGATAATTGACATTGAAAAGAAAAAGCCTTTTACTCCACCTGTAAAGAAGCCACCATGTGACCACAAATTACTAAAGCCAGTTGGTTTTCCTCCATTACCTACTCCAAAGAAAATCACAATGAAGCCCAAGATAATCATCAAAATAATAGTTACAACTTTGATCATAGCAAACCAAAATTCAAGAGAAGCGTACGCTTTAGCACTTGCCAAATTTGCCAAAACAAGAAATAAAATGATAATGATTCCCGACCAAAAGACATTAACTTTAGGCCACCAAAATTTCAAATATTCAGTTGCTGCTACTACTTCAGACATTCCAACGACAATATATTCAAATACATTAGCCCACTCTGCGAGATAGCCAGCTAACGGATGCACATATTCAGTTGCATAATCAGCAAATGAACCAGTACCTGGATTTACATATAGCATTTCTCCTAAGGCACGCATTACAATGTATAAAATTAAGCCGACAAACATATACGCCAATAAAACAGATGGTCCCGTCCATTTTATTGTAGAGGTGGATCCCATAAATAGTCCGACCCCAATTGCACCACCTAAAGATATCATTTCCATTTGACCAGCAGTCATAGAACGCTTTAACTTAGGCATTGACTTTTTATTTTCCATTATTTAATGCCACTCCTATAAAAAAAACTAGCAGTCACTCGAGAGCTAGTTTTAAATATCAACAAATTGATTAATGTCATTTTAATACAGGTAAGCAGCAATTCCAAGAACTTTTTGACAAAAAATAAGGAACTCAGCCTTAAAACTAAGTTCCTTAATTTAATTTCGTGTAAAATTACGTTTGATCTTTTGCCAAATTGTAAGAGCTCTTCTCATATTATTTGCCGGAACATGCTTTCGAATAGCACGCAAAGTCGGCTTTACATGTCTTGCAGCAAAGATAAAACTACCATTTTTTTTAGTACAAATCTTAAATCGTGGAATATATTTTCCACCAAAATATACATCTGCTACTACAACAGTTACTTCGTTCCAAGGAATTTGCACATAATCATTAGGATTGTTATCACTATAGAATTCGAACCCCTTGTCACCAACTAGGACTTTCCCATATGTAGGAATTCCTCTAAACCAAGTCGCTGTATCAACATATTCTGATTTTGTATTTAGTGATTGAACCATATAAAAACCTTTTCATATATAAGAAAAACGGTCTAGATCAGACCGTCTTTTACTTATTATTGTTATAGTAAGCCAATTACGTGACCTAAAATACCAACAACGAAGATACCAATAATAATAACAATTGGTGAAACTTTCTTCTTTAGTAGCCACATACATAAGAAAGTTAATAGCAATGCAGCAAGACCAGGAATCAAACTATCTAAGTTTTGTTGCAAAGTTGTTTCCTTAATTTTATCTAAGGCCATACCATTACCTAAATTATATTCAGATAATGCTTTGTGAATGCCTTCTGCACCCTTTGGAAGAGCGTTCCAATCGATGTAAGCACCCTTTTGAAGTGGACCACTTGAAACAACTGGCTTAAAGTTAATCGTTACCCAACGTTCAATTAAGGCACCGATAACAAACATACCCATCATTGAAGCACCACGAGTGATCTTTTGTAATAAACCACCTGAAGCATCTTCAGTAATCTTAGTACCAGCTTTGTAACCCATTTCTTGAGTGTACCATAAGAATGCCATACGAATTACATTCCATAATACAAAGAATAGGATAGGACCTAAGATATTTCCACTCAAAGCAAGTGAAGCACCTAGTGATCCAATAATAGGACGAACCGTGTACCAGAATACAGGGTCACCAACACCAGCTAAAGGACCCATCATACCAACTTTAACACCTTGAATAGCAGTGTTATCAACATCGGCACCGTTAGCCTTATCCTCTTCTAAGGCAAGAGTAACACCAATAATAGGTGATGCTAAGTAAGGGTGTGTGTTAAAGAATTCCAGGTGTCTCTTTAATGCAAGAGATAAATCCTTCTTTTCTGGATACAATTTTCTTAAGGCTGGGATTAAACTGTATGCCCAACCACCGTTTTGCATTCTTTCGTAGTTCCATGAACCCTGAAGGAAAGTAGAACGCCACCAAACCTTAATACGATCTGATTTACTTAAAGTTAATTTCTTTTTTGCAGTTTCAGTCATTTATAATTAGCCTCCTCTCGCTCAAATTTTAATAGTCATCCAGGATGTCGCCCAATGGGTCGCCTGAACCAGAATTAGAGTTGTTATTGTTTCCACCTTTAGAACCTTCAAGAGCAAGGTACATAATAGCAAGTGAAATACCAATACCACCAAGAGCGATCAAAGTTAATTCCTTAACAGCTGCTAAACAGAAACCAATAATGAAGAATGGCCATACTTCACGACTAGCCATCATATTAATAACCATTGCGTAACCTACGGCAACAACCATACCACCACCGATGGTCATACCTTCATTTAACCAAGCAGGCATTGCGTTTAAACCAGCACGAACAACGGAAGCAGGAATGGCAAGTAATAAAGCTGCTGGAATAGCAATTCTTAAGCCTTGTAAAGCAACAGCAATCATTTGCCAACGATCAATAGCTTTCCAGTTAGCTTCTTCTGCTTTTCTATCCATAATATGAACAATAGCAACTGAAATAGTACGAACTAACATAGTCAAGAATAAACCAGCAACAGCCAATGGAATAGCAATACCAATAGCAGTACCAATACCCTTTTGTCCTTGTCCACCTTGTACCAAAATAATAGTTGAAGCAACAGATGCTAAAGCAGCATCAGGCGCAACAGCAGCACCAATATTAGCCCAACCTAAAGCAATCATTTGTAGTGAACCGCCAAGAATAATACCTATAGTTAAGTTACCAGTAACTAAACCAATTAAAGTACATGCCACTAGAGGTTGATGGAATTGGAATTCGTCAAGAATTCCTCCCATACCTGCAAAGAAGGCAACGACCACTACCAGAATCATCTGAATAGCATTCATTTATAAAAATCCCCCTATAATTTATTTCTTTTCATCAACTAATTTTTGAGCTTTCTCCAAAAGTTCATCCATATTTTGTTTACCGTCAGAAGGAACTTTACGGACATCAAATTTAACGCCCAAATCTTTTAATTTCTTATATGTGTCAATATCTTTTTGGTCCATTGCCAAAACAGTATTCACATTAACTTTACCATCACTGTAAGCCATGGAACCGATATTCAATTCTTTGATATCCATTCCACCTTCAATAGCTTTAAGCGCATCTTCTGGATTTTCAAATAAAATTAATGCTTTAGTATTTCCAAATCGTGGATCTTTTACTACTTTAAGCATTTTATCGATTGGAACAACATTCGCAGGCACACCAGCTGGAGCGGCTTCCTTGATCATTGTTTTACGAATTTTATCCTTAGCAACATTATCTGAAACAACAATAATCCGATTTGGATTCATTGCTTTAGTCCAACCAGTTGCAACTTGACCATGAAGAAGACGTGAATCGATTCTAGCCAAAACATATTTAATGTGACCATCACCAATAACAGTACCTTCTGGAATTGCACCTTGTGGTTGTGCATCAGAATTGGAAGCTGATTTTTCAGTAGTCTCTTTAGGCATAAGAGATTCAGGTTGCGTCTTAATTCCATCACGACCTGGCTTAACAATAGCTTTGGCAATATCATGGGCATTATCACTTCCCATTCTTTGACCTAAAGCTTCAATAACCATTGGTAAGTTCATACCAGAAACAATAGCCCAAGTATCTTCATGCTCTTTAACGAGATTATTTGCTTGGTTAAATGGCGTACCTCCCCATAAATCGATCAAAAACAAGACTTGGTCTTGATCATCAAAAGAAGCAACCGCCTTTTCCATCTTAGCTCTAATATCATCAGGACCTTCATCTGGCTTCAAAATCACATGAGCAAGATTTTCTTGTTTACCAAAAATCATCTCAGCAGATTGAAAAATTCCATCAGCAAAGCCACCGTGACTAGCTAGGACAATTCCTACCATTTGATTTCCCCCTTAATCAAAATATCTTCACGAATACTTTATAGCGGAATAAATGTATACGTTTACTTTTAATATCATACCATTTTTTTACTGAAAATGCTTGCATAATAGCAAAAAAAATCAAAAAATAATATCTATACAAAACAAAAAAAGGAGAATGAAGTTATTTCTCCATTCTCCCTCTTTTATTTCTTCGCTTTACCTTACTCCGGCTGTCAGACTCGAACTGACGACAACCTGATTAACAGTCAGGTGCTCTACCAACTGAGCTAAGCCGGAATATTAAAAAAGAGCACGGCGACTGCCTACCCTCGCAGGCAGTTTCCCACCAACTACTCTCGGCGTTAAGAAGCTTAACTTCTGTGTTCGGCATGGGAACAGGTGTATCCTTCTTGCCATCGCCACCGTACTCTTTCTGAGCTTTTACACTCAAAACTGAATATAATCTTCCGCTCTAAACCTTTGAGCTTTGGTCAAGTGCTCGACTGATTAGTACTAGTCCGCTCCACATATCGCTATGCTTCCACTCCTAGCCTATCTACCTCATCGTCTTTAAGGTGTCTTACTGCTTACGCATCGGAAATCTCATCTTGAGGGGGGCTTCGCACTTAGATGCTTTCAGCGCTTATCCCTTCCATACATAGCTACCCAGCGATGCCTTTGGCAAGACAACTGGTACACCAGCGGTATGTCCATCCCGGTCCTCTCGTACTAAGGACAGCTCCTCTCAAATTTCCTACGCCCACGACAGATAGGGACCGAACTGTCTCACGACGTTCTGAACCCAGCTCGCGTGCCGCTTTAATGGGCGAACAGCCCAACCCTTGGGACCGACTTCAGCCCCAGGATGCGACGAGCCGACATCGAGGTGCCAAACCTCCCCGTCGATGTGAACTCTTGGGGGAGATAAGCCTGTTATCCCCAGGGTAGCTTTTATCCGTTGAGTGATGGCCTTTCCATGCAGTACCACCAGATCACTAAGCCCGACTTTCGTCCCTGCTCGAGGTGTACCTCTCGCAGTCAAGCTCCCTTATACCTTTACACTCTGCGAATGATTTCCAACCATTCTGAGGGAACCTTTGGGCGCCTCCGTTACATTTTAGGAGGCGACCGCCCCAGTCAAACTGCCCACCTGACACTGTCCTCCAGAACGCTCAGCTCTGCGAGTTAGAGGATCCATCAAACAAGGGTAGTATCCCAACATTGCCTCCAGTAAGACTAGCGTCCTACTTTCTCTGGCTCCTACCTATCCTGTACATGTTTAACAAATACTCAATATCAAGCTACAGTAAAGCTCCATGGGGTCTTTCCGTCCTGTCGCGGGTAACCCGCATCTTCACGGGTATTATAATTTCACCGAGTCTCTCGTTGAGACAGTGCCCAAATCATTACACCTTTCGTGCAGGTCGGAACTTACCCGACAAGGAATTTCGCTACCTTAGGACCGTTATAGTTACGGCCGCCGTTTACTGGGGCTTCAATTCAAACCTTCGCTTGCGCTAAGCTCTCCTCTTAACCTTCCAGCACCGGGCAGGTGTCAGCACCTATACGTCATCTTACGATTTTGCAGATACCTGTGTTTTTGATAAACAGTTGTTTGGGCCTATTCACTGCGGCTGATCTTTTACCATCAGCACCCCTTCTCCCGAAGTTACGGGGTCATTTTGCCGAGTTCCTTAACGAGAGTTCTCTCGCTCACCTGAGTGTTCTCCACTCGACTACCTGTGTCGGTTTGCGGTACGGGTAAAATTGCTCTGGCTAGAAGCTTTTCTTGGCAGTGTGACATCATGACCTTCGCTACTTTAATTTCGCTCCGCATCACAGCTTGATTTCTTTAGACAAGCATTTGACTCATCTTTCTTCTTACTGCTTGCACATGTATTTCCAGCAACATGCGTCATTAGCCTCCTGCGTCCCTCCTTTGCTCATATCGAACAATTTCAGTACAGGAATCTCTACCTGTTGTCCATCGGCTACGCCTCTCGGCCTTACCTTAGGTCCCGACTTACCCTGGGCGGACGAGCCTGCCCCAGGAAACCTTAGTCTTTCGGCGGATAGGATTCTCACCTATCTTTCGCTACTCATACCGGCATTCTCACTTCTAAGCGCTCCATTAGTCCTCTCGATCTAACTTCTCCGCACTTAGAACGCTCTCCTACCACGCATATCCTTTGATATGCATCCACAGTTTCGGTACTATGCTTAGCCCCGGTACATTTTCGGCGCAGCGTCACTCGACTAGTGAGCTATTACGCACTCTTTAAATGGTGGCTGCTTCTAAGCCAACATCCTAGTTGTCTACGCAACTCCACATCCTTTTCCACTTAGCATAGATTTGGGGACCTTAACTGGTGATCTGGGCTGTTTCCCTTTCGACTACGGATCTTATCACTCGCAGTCTGACTCCCGTGCATTGATATCTGGCATTCGGAGTTTATCTGGATTCAGTAACCCCTGACGGGCCCCTAGTCCAAACAGCGCTCTACCTCCATTATCATTCACACGAGGCTAGCCCTAAAGCTATTTCGGAGAGAACCAGCTATCTCCAAGTTCGTTTGGAATTTCACCGCTACCCACAACTCATCCCCGCGATTTTTAACTCACGTGGGTTCGGTCCTCCAGCGTGTTTTACCACGCCTTCAACCTGGTCATGGGTAGGTCACTTGGTTTCGGGTCTACGTCATGATACTCTCTCGCCCTCTTCAGACTCGCTTTCGCTCCGGCTCCGTCTTTTCTGACTTAACCTTGCACCATAACGTAACTCGCCGGTTCATTCTACAAAAGGCACGCCATTACACTTTAATGTGCTTTGACTACTTGTAGGCACACGGTTTCAGGTTCTCTTTCACTCCCCTTCCGGGGTTCTTTTCACCTTTCCCTCACGGTACTGGTTCACTATCGGTCACTAGTTAGTATTTAGCCTTGCGAGATGGTCCTCGCGGTTTCAATCGGGATTCCTCGTGTCCCGACCTACTCAGGATCCTGCTAAGTCTCTCTGCAATTTCGCTTACGGGGCTCTCACCCTCTCTGGCTTATCTTTCCAGATAATTCTGCTATCGCTTCAAGTGCTTTCCTGCAGTCCTACTACCCCAACTGGCAAGCCAGCTGGTTTGGGCTCTTTCCTGTTCGCTCGCCGCTACTTGGGAAATCGATTTTTCTTTCTCTTCCTGCAGCTACTTAGATGTTTCAGTTCACTGCGTCTTCCTTCAACAGCCTTAACAGCTCTTGATAATACCTCCCGGTATTGGGTTCCCCCATTCGGATATCTCCGGATCATTGCTTACTTACTGCTCCCCGAAGCCTTTCGTGGTTCGTCACGTCCTTCATCGGCTTCTAGTGCCTAGGCATTCACCATGCGCCCTTTTCTACTTGACCTATTTCAAGTTGAGTTTCTCTCTTCTCGGTCGCTCTTCAATCTGTTTTTTCGATTGTCTCGGTTTTTTGCTTTAGATTATATTCAGTTTTCAATGTACTAACCCTTGAGACACAACAGTCTCAATGGAGGCTAACGGGATCGAACCGATGACCTCCTGCGTGCAAAGCAGGCGCTCTCCCATCTGAGCTAAGCCCCCATCATTGCCTTTTATCAAAGCTTTCACTTTGAATGGGCCTAAATGGACTTGAACCATCGACCTCACGCTTATCAGGCGTGCGCTCTAACCAGCTGAGCTATAGGCCCGATTGTGCTTGGCTTGTTATTCAAGTTGTTTGAGGTAATACCCTCAAAACTAAACAAAGTTTCTCAGTGTGCTTCCGCTTGGCTTTCTCGATGACTTCTCTTTAGTGCTCTCGCACTCTCCATCATCTTTCGCCTTCCTTAGAAAGGAGGTGATCCAGCCGCAGGTTCTCCTACGGCTACCTTGTTACGACTTCACCCTAATCATCTGTCCTACCTTAGACGGCTGACTCCTATAAAGGTTATCCCACCGGCTTTGGGTGTTACAGACTCTCATGGTGTGACGGGCGGTGTGTACAAGGCCCGGGAACGTATTCACCGCGGCGTGCTGATCCGCGATTACTAGCGATTCCAGCTTCGTGTAGGCGAGTTGCAGCCTACAGTCCGAACTGAGAACGGCTTTCAGAGATCCGCTTGCCTTCGCAGGTTCGCTTCTCGTTGTACCGTCCATTGTAGCACGTGTGTAGCCCAGGTCATAAGGGGCATGATGACTTGACGTCATCCCCACCTTCCTCCGGTTTGTCACCGGCAGTCTCATTAGAGTGCCCAACTTAATGATGGCAACTAATGACAAGGGTTGCGCTCGTTGCGGGACTTAACCCAACATCTCACGACACGAGCTGACGACAGCCATGCACCACCTGTCTCAGCGTCCCCGAAGGGAACACCTAATCTCTTAGGTTTGCACTGGATGTCAAGACCTGGTAAGGTTCTTCGCGTTGCTTCGAATTAAACCACATGCTCCACCGCTTGTGCGGGCCCCCGTCAATTCCTTTGAGTTTCAACCTTGCGGTCGTACTCCCCAGGCGGAGTGCTTAATGCGTTAGCTGCAGCACTGAGAGGCGGAAACCTCCCAACACTTAGCACTCATCGTTTACGGCATGGACTACCAGGGTATCTAATCCTGTTCGCTACCCATGCTTTCGAGCCTCAGCGTCAGTTGCAGACCAGAGAGCCGCCTTCGCCACTGGTGTTCTTCCATATATCTACGCATTCCACCGCTACACATGGAGTTCCACTCTCCTCTTCTGCACTCAAGTTCAACAGTTTCTGATGCAATTCTCCGGTTGAGCCGAAGGCTTTCACATCAGACTTATTGAACCGCCTGCACTCGCTTTACGCCCAATAAATCCGGACAACGCTTGCCACCTACGTATTACCGCGGCTGCTGGCACGTAGTTAGCCGTGACTTTCTAAGTAATTACCGTCAAATAAAGGCCAGTTACTACCTCTATCTTTCTTCACTACCAACAGAGCTTTACGAGCCGAAACCCTTCTTCACTCACGCGGCGTTGCTCCATCAGACTTGCGTCCATTGTGGAAGATTCCCTACTGCTGCCTCCCGTAGGAGTTTGGGCCGTGTCTCAGTCCCAATGTGGCCGATCAGTCTCTCAACTCGGCTATGCATCATTGCCTTGGTAAGCCGTTACCTTACCAACTAGCTAATGCACCGCAGGTCCATCCAAGAGTGATAGCAGAACCATCTTTTAAACTCTAGACATGCGTCTAGTGTTGTTATCCGGTATTAGCATCTGTTTCCAGGTGTTATCCCAGTCTCTTGGGCAGGTTACCCACGTGTTACTCACCCGTCCGCCGCTCGCTTGTATCTAGTTTCATCTGGTGCAAGCACCAAATTCATCTAGGCAAGCTCGCTCGACTTGCATGTATTAGGCACGCCGCCAGCGTTCGTCCTGAGCCAGGATCAAACTCTCATTTTCCTTCTTGAAAATGAGCTTTTTATCGTTTAGCTCTAAAACTTTCTTTGAGTTATCTCAAATTTATTGCTTGCGAATTGACTTCGCTTTTGTTTGGGATTTTTTATATCCCGCACACTTTCAGCGAAACTTTGTTCAGTTTTCAAGGTACTACCGTTGCCGTGTGACAACTTTTATATTATATCATGTCTCTTGAGCTTTGACAAGTTATTTTTCTTGCCCCTCATCTTTCTCAAATGACAGCTTTATAATATTATCATCTTTCCTTGCTTTTAGCAAGTATATTCTTATCTTTTTTGATAAAAATAGGAGCCTTATTGACTCCATTGGCTCCGGCTGTCAGACTCGAACTGACGACAACCTGATTAACAGTCAGGTGCTCTACCAACTGAGCTAAGCCGGAATATTAAAAAAGAGCACGGCGACTGCCTACCCTCGCAGGCAGTTTCCCACCAACTACTCTCGGCGTTAAGAAGCTTAACTTCTGTGTTCGGCATGGGAACAGGTGTATCCTTCTTGCCATCGCCACCGTACTCTTTCTGAGCTTTTACACTCAAAACTGAATATAATCTTCCGCTCTAAACCTTTGAGCTTTGGTCAAGTGCTCGACTGATTAGTACTAGTCCGCTCCACATATCGCTATGCTTCCACTCCTAGCCTATCTACCTCATCGTCTTTAAGGTGTCTTACTGCTTACGCATCGGAAATCTCATCTTGAGGGGGGCTTCGCACTTAGATGCTTTCAGCGCTTATCCCTTCCATACATAGCTACCCAGCGATGCCTTTGGCAAGACAACTGGTACACCAGCGGTATGTCCATCCCGGTCCTCTCGTACTAAGGACAGCTCCTCTCAAATTTCCTACGCCCACGACAGATAGGGACCGAACTGTCTCACGACGTTCTGAACCCAGCTCGCGTGCCGCTTTAATGGGCGAACAGCCCAACCCTTGGGACCGACTTCAGCCCCAGGATGCGACGAGCCGACATCGAGGTGCCAAACCTCCCCGTCGATGTGAACTCTTGGGGGAGATAAGCCTGTTATCCCCAGGGTAGCTTTTATCCGTTGAGTGATGGCCTTTCCATGCAGTACCACCAGATCACTAAGCCCGACTTTCGTCCCTGCTCGAGGTGTACCTCTCGCAGTCAAGCTCCCTTATACCTTTACACTCTGCGAATGATTTCCAACCATTCTGAGGGAACCTTTGGGCGCCTCCGTTACATTTTAGGAGGCGACCGCCCCAGTCAAACTGCCCACCTGACACTGTCCTCCAGAACGCTCAGCTCTGCGAGTTAGAGGATCCATCAAACAAGGGTAGTATCCCAACATTGCCTCCAGTAAGACTAGCGTCCTACTTTCTCTGGCTCCTACCTATCCTGTACATGTTTAACAAATACTCAATATCAAGCTACAGTAAAGCTCCATGGGGTCTTTCCGTCCTGTCGCGGGTAACCCGCATCTTCACGGGTATTATAATTTCACCGAGTCTCTCGTTGAGACAGTGCCCAAATCATTACACCTTTCGTGCAGGTCGGAACTTACCCGACAAGGAATTTCGCTACCTTAGGACCGTTATAGTTACGGCCGCCGTTTACTGGGGCTTCAATTCAAACCTTCGCTTGCGCTAAGCTCTCCTCTTAACCTTCCAGCACCGGGCAGGTGTCAGCACCTATACGTCATCTTACGATTTTGCAGATACCTGTGTTTTTGATAAACAGTTGTTTGGGCCTATTCACTGCGGCTGATCTTTTACCATCAGCACCCCTTCTCCCGAAGTTACGGGGTCATTTTGCCGAGTTCCTTAACGAGAGTTCTCTCGCTCACCTGAGTGTTCTCCACTCGACTACCTGTGTCGGTTTGCGGTACGGGTAAAATTGCTCTGGCTAGAAGCTTTTCTTGGCAGTGTGACATCATGACCTTCGCTACTTTAATTTCGCTCCGCATCACAGCTTGATTTCTTTAGACAAGCATTTGACTCATCTTTCTTCTTACTGCTTGCACATGTATTTCCAGCAACATGCGTCATTAGCCTCCTGCGTCCCTCCTTTGCTCATATCGAACAATTTCAGTACAGGAATCTCTACCTGTTGTCCATCGGCTACGCCTCTCGGCCTTACCTTAGGTCCCGACTTACCCTGGGCGGACGAGCCTGCCCCAGGAAACCTTAGTCTTTCGGCGGATAGGATTCTCACCTATCTTTCGCTACTCATACCGGCATTCTCACTTCTAAGCGCTCCATTAGTCCTCTCGATCTAACTTCTCCGCACTTAGAACGCTCTCCTACCACGCATATCCTTTGATATGCATCCACAGTTTCGGTACTATGCTTAGCCCCGGTACATTTTCGGCGCAGCGTCACTCGACTAGTGAGCTATTACGCACTCTTTAAATGGTGGCTGCTTCTAAGCCAACATCCTAGTTGTCTACGCAACTCCACATCCTTTTCCACTTAGCATAGATTTGGGGACCTTAACTGGTGATCTGGGCTGTTTCCCTTTCGACTACGGATCTTATCACTCGCAGTCTGACTCCCGTGCATTGATATCTGGCATTCGGAGTTTATCTGGATTCAGTAACCCCTGACGGGCCCCTAGTCCAAACAGCGCTCTACCTCCATTATCATTCACACGAGGCTAGCCCTAAAGCTATTTCGGAGAGAACCAGCTATCTCCAAGTTCGTTTGGAATTTCACCGCTACCCACAACTCATCCCCGCGATTTTTAACTCACGTGGGTTCGGTCCTCCAGCGTGTTTTACCACGCCTTCAACCTGGTCATGGGTAGGTCACTTGGTTTCGGGTCTACGTCATGATACTCTCTCGCCCTCTTCAGACTCGCTTTCGCTCCGGCTCCGTCTTTTCTGACTTAACCTTGCACCATAACGTAACTCGCCGGTTCATTCTACAAAAGGCACGCCATTACACTTTAATGTGCTTTGACTACTTGTAGGCACACGGTTTCAGGTTCTCTTTCACTCCCCTTCCGGGGTTCTTTTCACCTTTCCCTCACGGTACTGGTTCACTATCGGTCACTAGTTAGTATTTAGCCTTGCGAGATGGTCCTCGCGGTTTCAATCGGGATTCCTCGTGTCCCGACCTACTCAGGATCCTGCTAAGTCTCTCTGCAATTTCGCTTACGGGGCTCTCACCCTCTCTGGCTTATCTTTCCAGATAATTCTGCTATCGCTTCAAGTGCTTTCCTGCAGTCCTACTACCCCAACTGGCAAGCCAGCTGGTTTGGGCTCTTTCCTGTTCGCTCGCCGCTACTTGGGAAATCGATTTTTCTTTCTCTTCCTGCAGCTACTTAGATGTTTCAGTTCACTGCGTCTTCCTTCAACAGCCTTAACAGCTCTTGATAATACCTCCCGGTATTGGGTTCCCCCATTCGGATATCTCCGGATCATTGCTTACTTACTGCTCCCCGAAGCCTTTCGTGGTTCGTCACGTCCTTCATCGGCTTCTAGTGCCTAGGCATTCACCATGCGCCCTTTTCTACTTGACCTATTTCAAGTTGAGTTTCTCTCTTCTCGGTCGCTCTTCAATCTGTTTTTTCGATTGTCTCGGTTTTTTGCTTTAGATTATATTCAGTTTTCAATGTACTAACCCTTGAGACACAACAGTCTCAATGGAGGCTAACGGGATCGAACCGATGACCTCCTGCGTGCAAAGCAGGCGCTCTCCCATCTGAGCTAAGCCCCCATCATTGCCTTTTATCAAAGCTTTCACTTTGAATGGGCCTAAATGGACTTGAACCATCGACCTCACGCTTATCAGGCGTGCGCTCTAACCAGCTGAGCTATAGGCCCGATTGTGCTTGGCTTGTTATTCAAGTTGTTTGAGGTAATACCCTCAAAACTAAACAAAGTTTCTCAGTGTGCTTCCGCTTGGCTTTCTCGATGACTTCTCTTTAGTGCTCTCGCACTCTCCATCATCTTTCGCCTTCCTTAGAAAGGAGGTGATCCAGCCGCAGGTTCTCCTACGGCTACCTTGTTACGACTTCACCCTAATCATCTGTCCTACCTTAGACGGCTGACTCCTATAAAGGTTATCCCACCGGCTTTGGGTGTTACAGACTCTCATGGTGTGACGGGCGGTGTGTACAAGGCCCGGGAACGTATTCACCGCGGCGTGCTGATCCGCGATTACTAGCGATTCCAGCTTCGTGTAGGCGAGTTGCAGCCTACAGTCCGAACTGAGAACGGCTTTCAGAGATCCGCTTGCCTTCGCAGGTTCGCTTCTCGTTGTACCGTCCATTGTAGCACGTGTGTAGCCCAGGTCATAAGGGGCATGATGACTTGACGTCATCCCCACCTTCCTCCGGTTTGTCACCGGCAGTCTCATTAGAGTGCCCAACTTAATGATGGCAACTAATGACAAGGGTTGCGCTCGTTGCGGGACTTAACCCAACATCTCACGACACGAGCTGACGACAGCCATGCACCACCTGTCTCAGCGTCCCCGAAGGGAACACCTAATCTCTTAGGTTTGCACTGGATGTCAAGACCTGGTAAGGTTCTTCGCGTTGCTTCGAATTAAACCACATGCTCCACCGCTTGTGCGGGCCCCCGTCAATTCCTTTGAGTTTCAACCTTGCGGTCGTACTCCCCAGGCGGAGTGCTTAATGCGTTAGCTGCAGCACTGAGAGGCGGAAACCTCCCAACACTTAGCACTCATCGTTTACGGCATGGACTACCAGGGTATCTAATCCTGTTCGCTACCCATGCTTTCGAGCCTCAGCGTCAGTTGCAGACCAGAGAGCCGCCTTCGCCACTGGTGTTCTTCCATATATCTACGCATTCCACCGCTACACATGGAGTTCCACTCTCCTCTTCTGCACTCAAGTTCAACAGTTTCTGATGCAATTCTCCGGTTGAGCCGAAGGCTTTCACATCAGACTTATTGAACCGCCTGCACTCGCTTTACGCCCAATAAATCCGGACAACGCTTGCCACCTACGTATTACCGCGGCTGCTGGCACGTAGTTAGCCGTGACTTTCTAAGTAATTACCGTCAAATAAAGGCCAGTTACTACCTCTATCTTTCTTCACTACCAACAGAGCTTTACGAGCCGAAACCCTTCTTCACTCACGCGGCGTTGCTCCATCAGACTTGCGTCCATTGTGGAAGATTCCCTACTGCTGCCTCCCGTAGGAGTTTGGGCCGTGTCTCAGTCCCAATGTGGCCGATCAGTCTCTCAACTCGGCTATGCATCATTGCCTTGGTAAGCCGTTACCTTACCAACTAGCTAATGCACCGCAGGTCCATCCAAGAGTGATAGCAGAACCATCTTTTAAACTCTAGACATGCGTCTAGTGTTGTTATCCGGTATTAGCATCTGTTTCCAGGTGTTATCCCAGTCTCTTGGGCAGGTTACCCACGTGTTACTCACCCGTCCGCCGCTCGCTTGTATCTAGTTTCATCTGGTGCAAGCACCAAATTCATCTAGGCAAGCTCGCTCGACTTGCATGTATTAGGCACGCCGCCAGCGTTCGTCCTGAGCCAGGATCAAACTCTCATTTTCCTTCTTGAAAATGAGCTTTTTATCGTTTAGCTCTAAAACTTTCTTTGAGTTATCTCAAATTTATTGCTTGCGAATTGACTTCGCTTTTGTTTGGGATTTTTTATATCCCGCACACTTTCAGCGAAACTTTGTTCAGTTTTCAAGGTACTACCGTTGCCGTGTGACAACTTTTATATTATATCATGTCTCTTGAGCTTTGACAAGTTATTTTTCTTGCCCCTCATCTTTCTCAAATGACAGCTTTATAATATTATCATCTTTCTGCTCCCTTGACAAGCTCTTTGCTTGGCTTCCTGCCTCTGCTTCGCGCTTGCCTCAAACAGCATGTATTACTTTACAGACTTTTCTCCTTTTCGTCAACCCTTTTTTCTAAAAATTAGCAATATTTTTTTTGAGTGCTAAAAAAGGTCCCACAAAATGAGACCTTTTACTATTTTTGTAACTTAGAATGTTTTACACCATACGTTACATATACAACTATTCCAGCTATTAGCCAAATTCCTACCATAATTTTTGTCATCTTTGGTAGCATCCAGATGAAATATACGCTCAACAGTCCAGATATGACTGGTAAAACTGGATAAAGTGGCATTTTGAATCCATTATTTACAATATCTTTTCTATGACGAAGCGGAATAATCCCAAAAGATATTAAAGCAAAAGCAATTAAAGTACCAGCATTTATTAAGGACGCTAATTCCATCAATGGGACTAATCCAGCAAAAATAGCTGCTACTACTGTAGAAACAATTACAGCATGATCAGGAATCATCTTTTTAGCATGCACGCTTCCCATGGAGTCAGGCAGCAATCCATCTCTTCCCAAAGCATAGAGCAGTCTTGATCCACCCAGCAGCATTGTAATCATTGCTGTAAAAATCCCCACTAATGCTCCAACTGTAATCAACTTATTCCAGGCAGTTAATCCAACAACTTTCAGTGCATATGCTGCTGGATCGTCAACATTTAATTGCCTATAGTTGACCATCCCTGTCAGAACTAAAGAGAAACTCACATAAAGTAATACTGCAATAATTACCGTTCCCATAATTCCTTTAACTACATTTTTAGCAGGATCTTTAGTTTCAGCACTATTAGCTGCTAAAGCGTCAAAGCCAATAAAGGCAAAGAACACTGTCGCTGCTGCTGTAGAAATTCCCCCCATTCCTAATGGAGGAGTTTGAAATTTCTTCGGATAAAAAGGAACATAATTTTCTGCCTTAATATAAAACAGTCCAATCGCAATAAACAAAATGATAATCGCAACCTTGATAATTACTGCTATGTTTTCTACACGCTTCGATAAATTAGCGCCTTGATATAAAATTAGAGCTACAATTAAAACAATCAAAACTGCAGAAAGATTAATTACTCCGCCTTCCATTGGTCCCGCTTCAAGAGCCTTAGGCAAGTGAATACCAATTGGCGCTAAAATATTATTATTAAAATAAGAAGCAAAACCTGTTGCTTCGGCAGAGACAGCCAAGAAATATTCTAGTAGAAGTCCCCATCCGATTATCCAGCCAACAATTTCTCCGTAAATCACTGAGCCAAAAGAATAAGCAGATCCAGCTACTGGCATGGCAGAAGAAAACTCTGCATATGCCATTCCAACCATACCAGAAACAATTGCCGCTAATAAAAACGAGATTGCAACAGCAGGTCCAGCATGCTGAGCTGCTTCATGACCAGGTAAAATAAAAATACCTGTTCCAATAACTGCTCCAATTCCCAGTGCAACTAGATCGCGTGCATTTAAATGTCTAGTTAATCGAGAATCCGCTTTTAAAAAAGTATTTACTGGAACTTTCTTAAAGAAATTTTTCATCCCAATTCTCCTTAATTTATTTTTAATTATTATACCTGATTTCGTCGGGATTTCTACCCTATAATTAAAATTAATTAAAAAAAGAGACGACGAATTAATTCGTCGTCTCTTTTCAAAATAGTATTAACTATTTATTTTCTTTTTTATCTGCCTTTTCAGCTTCTTTAGCGTCTTTCTTTTCTTGTTCGCGTGTTTCTTTATCAAGCAATACATCTTCAAGTACTTCACCATTTAAGTATAAGTGCTTATCGTCAATGGTGAACTTAACTTCCTTAGTATCAGGCTTAGAAACAATTAACTTAGCAGCTGGGGTTTCAAGATCTTGTTCAACAACTCTTCTTAATGGACGAGCACCAAATTCTTTATCATATCCCTTCTTAGCCAAGTACTTCTTAGCATCAGCAGTAACGTGAAGTTTGATGTTTCTCTTAGCAAGAGACTTCTCCATCTTAGCTAAGTAAAGGTCTAAGATCTTAAGCATATCTTCACTAGTCAATGAATTGAATGGCACAATTGCATCAAGACGGTTCAAGAATTCTGGTCTGAAGTAAACTTCAAGTGCCTTACGTAAAGCATCTTGATCATCGCCCTTGAGTAACTTATCAGAGTATCCAGCGTTTGAAGTCATGATGATGATAGTATCCTTGAAGGAAATTGTTCTGCCTTGTGCATCAGTCAAACGACCATCATCCATAATTTGAAGTAAGGCATTAAAGACTTGTGGGTTTGCTTTTTCAATTTCGTCAAGCAAGATCAATGAATATGGTTGGTGACGAATCTTTTCAGTTAATTGTCCGCCTTCACCATAACCAACATAACCTGGTGCTGAACCAATTAACTTGTTAACAGCCATTTGGTCTTGGTATTCTGACATGT
Organism: Lactobacillus gasseri ATCC 33323 = JCM 1131; assembly: GCF_000014425.1. Classification (NCBI taxonomy): domain Bacteria; kingdom Bacillati; phylum Bacillota; class Bacilli; order Lactobacillales; family Lactobacillaceae; genus Lactobacillus; species Lactobacillus gasseri. The sequence continues at coordinate 1,796,473 of NC_008530.1, forward strand.
CCAAACGTACTAAAGCATCAGCCTTGCCGAACAACTTAATTGCTAATTGCTTAGCCAATTCAGTCTTACCAACACCAGTAGGACCAGTAAGTAAGAATGAACCAGTTGGGCGGTTAGAATCCTTAAATACTTGCTTACGAGCAATTGCATCAGTGATGATATCAATAGCCTTATCTTGGTCAATAACAACTTTCTTCAAGTCAGCAGCTAAGTTAGCATTCTTTTGAGCTTCATTTGCATTAATTTCGCTCATTGGAATACCAGTCTTAGTTTGAATCAAAGAGTACATATCTTCTGGTGTAACTTTAAGTTCACTAGCTTTGCCTGCAGTCTTAAGGTCTTTCTTAAGATCTTCAATTTCTTTCTTAAGCTTAGCAGCTTCATCGTATTTTTCATTTTTAGCTGCTTCTGCCTTTTTACCTTCTAAGGCATGAATCTTATTTTTGATTGAAGTTTCATCTTTTTGATCCATTCCTAAAGACTTCTTAGCACCAGCTTCATCCATTAAATCAATGGCCTTATCTGGCAAATGACGATCATTGATGTAACGGTTTGAAAGTTCAGCAGCAAGCTTTAATGCTTCTGGATCGTATTTTACATTGTGATACTTCTCATATCTTGGAGCTAAGCCCTTCAAAATTTGAACAGCATCTTCAATCGTTGGTTCTGGTACTTGAACTGGTTGGAATCTTCTAGCTAAAGCTGGATCCTTTTCGATTTGTTGGTATTCACTAGTAGTAGTTGCACCAATTACACGAATTTCACCACTTGCTAATGCTGGCTTCAAAATGTTAGCAGCATCCCCAGAATTGTTTTCTGAATCAGTAGAACCTGCACCAACAATATTATGTAATTCATCGATAAAGAGAATAACGTTCTTGTCGCCTTTAGCTTTATCAATAATCTTCTTTAATTTTTCTTCAAAACTACCACGAAGAGAAGTACCTGCAACTAACTCATTAATGTTCAATTCAATGATGTGGGCGTTCTTAAGTTTTTCAGGAACGTCTCCATCAACGATTCTTTGAGCTAAACCTTCAACTACTGAAGTTTTACCAACACCAGCAGGTCCAGTTAAAACAGGATTGTTCTTCTTACGTCTACTTAAAATTTCAATAACTTGGTCAATAACAGCTGTACGTCCAATGACAGGATCATATTTACCCTTTTTAGCTTGTTCAGTTAAATCAACACCAATTGGCTTTTCCTTTTGTTGTTGGCCATTTTGTGCTCCTTGTTGTGGTGCTTGACCAGCACTATATCTCATTGGTTGTTGACCATTAGACATTCTTCCATCATTGAAAAAGTCTCTGTTTAATTCATTAAACAAATCGTCAAAATTGTAGTTTCCATTGTCAAAGTATGCCATGCTTTACACACTCCTCATATTCTCAAAAATTTTAGCACTTACAACTAATGAGTGCTAACTACTCACATTTTTTATTATAACAGGTTATCCACAGAAAGCCAAATATTATATCATATTTTTTCCACAGATTATTTTAATTTGTGAATAAAATAGGCACAATGTATGTTTTAAAGTACATTGTGCCTAAATAATTTGTGAATTAGTATGTTAGTTTTGTTTCTAAATTATTTATTTTTATTATTTTTCCAATCTTTTAATTATTTTGATTTTTATTTTGATTTTTTCGACTTCCTCTTGGTTTTTGACCATTTCCTTGCACGTTATCTCCACTATCTTTTCAAGCAGATACTGTTCAATCAGCTGAACTACTTGTTTATTCTGCGGCAATGAAGAGTGCTGAGCATCCGCTCCAGTAACAGTCATTGTAGTATAGTGCTTTACTTGATTTTGGAAAATATATTTTCCTGCAGCCACACTACTTTCTGGCACTAATCCATCAGATTCATAATTTTGTCCACCTGATACAGAATACACATCTAAGTTCTCTGGTATTTTCTTTCGATTTTTAATAAAATCATTTAGCATTTCCGTCTTATGATCAATATTACTTTCATTAAAGTTATACGGGGTACCTAAGGTCATTAATTTCTTGATACGAATTTCATCACTATAATCATCATAGTAATTTTCTAGCCAATAAGTCCAAATTAATCCCCCATTAGAATGACCAAAAGCCTTAAAATTATTAAATTTGTATTGCTGACTAAGTTGCGCAAATGCTTCATCAAACCAACCAGCTTGTTTTTTGATATTAGCATAGCCATCATGATTGTTTTCAAAACCTACAACAATAAAGGGTTCATTATCATTACGATTGATTTTTCCACTATATTTTAGCGTTCCATCTTTTTTAACCTGAATTTTCAGTAAACTATGCTTTTTAAAAGTACCTTTATTCAGTAAATTAACTAATTCATTAAACCGTTCAGTCGTGGCACTAGAGCCGGGAATCATAATGACTGGTGACATTTGTGATTTTCGTCTCTCAGCTAAATCATGATTGGCACTTTTGATCCAGAAAAAAGTTGGAATGGACAAAACTATTAAAAAAATAAATGTTCCTAATAAAAGTAGGCGGTTTTTGGATACCTTTTTTCTATTTAACATGTTTATACACCGCCTCCTCATCATTTAACAAATCAATTTCATCCTGGACATCCTTAGACATTTTAATGATCGGTAAATATAACAAAATATCTAAGGCAAATAGTAGCATTGAAAATACTAAAGCTTGCCACGTTCCATTTGTAGCAATAAAGGCTACTAAAGGGCCTGGTGTGCCAGATAAGACATTATAAGCTGAGGCAGGAACCAAATGAATTGCAATCATACTAGCAGCTAAAAGCATATTCATAACTGGTAAAACTACATATGGAAATAAGAATAGTGGATTAAGCATAATCGGTATACCTAGAAAAGCACCCTGATTAGAACCAAATAATGTCGGTATAAAACTCCAACGTGCCACTCTAACAATGCTGCTTTTTTTAATAAAAATTAAAATACCAATTAATAAAACTAAAGTTAAGCCGCTCCCACCAAATCTTCCATAAGATTGATATAAAGAATTCCCCACATAAGGATTAGGTACATTCCAGCTTGAGCCATGAGTTAAAGCATAGTTCAGATTAGCAACATTGGTCGCACTATCGCTCCCTGCCGTCAAAGAAGCTAGCGGCTGACCAATTCCTAGCCAGTTAAGTAGTAGTGCTAGGAGTAATAAAGGAATAAATACTCCTAAGTTTAAATTGTTCTGACCTTGACTTTGAAAAAATTGATAAAAATTAGTCGCTACTACACGCACATGAACCAAACTAGTTAAAATACCAACTATTAAGCCAATTACCCAAGTTGCAAGCATCGGACGGAAAGAATCAAAGGCTCTTTGCTTAATTTGCTGTGCGCTCTCTGTATGCCGATGGTGATATTCGACTCCTAAAAATCTAAAAATAAGCCCAGTACCAAATCCTATTAAAAGGGCGAATAAAAAGCTATTAATATTTAAAAAACGCCAATTAAAGGAAAGCTGAAAATCTCTCGTGTCCCTAAAACGATACGCGCACAAAAGCAAGGCTAACATTCCTGAAACTCCAGCCATTTGAGCATCTTTTTGATACAGACGAGCAGTATATTGAGCTGAAAAATAAGCGGTAAACAAACCAAAAGTGCCAAATATTACACTGGTAACGCCTTGACAAGAATACCATGCCGCATTAAATAAATGGTCAGGCAACCATTTATCAAAATAGAAAATATTTGATATTAAACTTGTAGGTGAAAAAACACTCTGCCATAAAAATTGGAAAATACTACCGACAACAGCTAAAGGCATTAACATCATCAAAGTTCGATCTGCCACTCTAAAAAATGCTAGTCTCCGAAGTCGAACGATAGTTTTAAAAATTACTTTCTCCATATTTCACTAATCCTTAGTCCTTTAAGTCTATCCTTTAGTTTAAATTAAATATAGAAAGAAACCTATCATTTTTCATTAAAATATCGCAAAAAATACAAAATTTAGGAATCATTGATTTAAGAGAGAACATGATATAATGATGAAGAAGATAACAAGGGAGAAAAATTATGGCTAAACGAAGTTTTTCTATTAATGATGAAACTGACCGTCTACTCAATTACTACCTAAATCACTCTGAAAAAGATTGGGACTCAGTAATTAATGAAGCAATTAAATATTACATTTGCGATCATTTAACACAAAAGCAAGTCCATGAGGCAATGAAGCATACAGGAAAGGATGCTTTTCCAGCAGATGAAGTTCTTCGTAACTTTAATAGCAGCTGGATGAATGGTGATGCTTAATATCGATTGCATAAAAGACTATCTTAGGTCAAAATGAAAGTAGCATTATTAAAAAGAAGCTGACAATTGTCAGCTTCTTTTTATACGATAAATCTTAATTTAAAAGGAGGAACACACATGTTAAAAAAGCATGCGCTAGACCCTATTAAGTTAATTTGGCTATTTGCTGGTTCTCTAATCATCAATACTGGCGTTAGTTTTATTTGGCCACTAACTACAATTTATATTCACAATTATCTTCACGAAACGCTCACTATAGCTGGGATTGTATTATTTATTAACTCCGCTTTTACAATGGTAGGAAATGCACTAGGTGGTTTTTTATTTGATAAGTGGCATCCATATCAAACACTTTTAACTGGCGTAAGCATTTCTACATTATCCACTTTCTTATTGGTCCTCTTTCATGGCTGGCCAGCCTATCCAATCTTGTTAATTACTTTAGGGTTAGGTAATGGGATCGTAGTTACTGGTTTAAATTCTATTGCGACTCTAATTAGGAGTCGAAATGCTTCTTATGTTTTTAACGTTTTATATTTCACACAAAACTTGGGACTAGTCTTTGGCTCGTTAATGGTTGGATTTATTTTACCCTTCGGCATTACTTATATTTTCCTACTTGCCTTTATTATGTTTGCATTTTTAAGTATCGTAGTCTTTCTTGAATATCGCGGTTTAAATCAGGCTCATGCTGCTAAAGGTAAAAAAGTAGCTGAATCAGAATATCAAGAACAGATTCCCTATGGTGCAAAAAAAGCTATTTTTTCTATCTTAGTTTGTGTTCTAGCAGCTTGGATTGCATATGAACAATGGAACTCAAACATTTCTTCCTACATGTTAGGCTTACATATGAGTGTACGTTTATACAGTTTGCTTTGGACTTTAAATGCTGTTTTAATCGTACTCATTCAGCCTCTTTTAACTTACTTCGACGATTGGCTAACCCAGCACTTACACGGTCGTTTATATATTGGTTTCAGTTTATTTGGATTAGCTTTCTTATTGCTAATCGGGGCAAGTCACTATTTTAGCTTTGTCTTAGCTATGGCTGTCCTGACTTGTGGTGAAATTTTAGCCTTTCCTGCTGTTTCCACTTTCGTTAATGATCGGGCCACTAATAAAGATAAGGGAAAATATCAAGGAATTGTTCAATCAATTACTTCAGCTGGTCGTGCTTTAGGGCCACTAATTGGTGCCTTAGTAATCGATAATTTTTCCTACTTGGTTTTATTTATCTTTTGTACCATTTTAGTTTTAATTTCCGTTCTTCTATTTGCACTGATTAATGCTTATAACAAGAAAAAGATCGCTAAATAGCGATCTTTTATTTTATCTATTTTACAAGAAAAGCCTAATTCCACCAACATCGGAATCAGGCTCACACAGTGTTAGGTACCGTTATTCTGACCAAATAAAAAGCTACGTTTTCGCTACCGTAGAAAACGCACTTTGTTACAACGGTACAGGTAAATATTAGCACAGCAATCATACTTGCACAACCAGTTTTAGCGATGCTTAAATAGCAAAAAAAGAGATGGAAAACATGTTTCCATCTCTATGAAGCAGCCTTTATCAGATTTTCCATAAGATCATTACACATCTGTCTTACCTTAAAATAATCCTTAACCGGATAATTAGACTGAATCACTAATACATCCCTTGTATCATTAGAAATTCGATAGTACGTTGTGTAACCATCTCCAGAGCCATTTGAAGAATGAAAATCAGGGAAATTGTAAAAACCAGCATTATACTTAGCAGGATCGGCAGGAGTGTATACTTTTTGCACTGAAGAAGGTTTGATTATTTCTCCATTTAAAATAGCACTAGTAGCTCGATACAAGTCTTTATTGGACATTACCAAACATCCTGCTCCTAAGTCTCCATGCACCTTATCAGCTGAGATAAAGTGCGGTACTAAATATCCTTGGGAACTCTTGGTATAAGGGATTGCAACCTTAATTTGCTTATTCTTAGGAATATCCCAATAAAATTCAGTTTCAGACAGACCTAGTTTTTTAATATAGGTATCTTTCACAAGGCTTTCATAAGTACGATGAGTTACTTTTTCTAAAATACCTGACAGCAAAATATAATTAATTGATGAATAGACGCGTTGATTATAGTGTCGTTTATCAAAAATCACATTGTGCTTGATGTCATATTTAATCCCTGCTTGGTTGTTTTTGAAGACAGGAGTCCCGTAATTCGACTCATCTTTTCCGCGTAAACCAGCCTCCATAGTTAGAAGCTGCTCAATCGTTATTTGATTAGCATGCGGGACTTGAGGATAAAATTTTGATAATTTATCACTAAGCTTAAGCTTTTTTCGCTCAACCTGTTTCATGACCAAAGTACCAGTAAAAACTTTATTGACTGAATTAATAAAAAAAGCAGTCTTTGGTGTATTACGGACTTTTTTACTGATATTGGCATAGCCAGTTGACTCATTGAGAATTACTTTATTATTCTTAATCGCCAAGACGTTACCAATAATCCCTGCCTGTGCTAGTTTTTTTTTATATCTGCCGCTGCCTTACTTTTAGTACTTGGCATTTTTACGTCAGATTTATTACCCCAAGCTTTAGTGAAGTAGTAACTATCAAGTTTGTAATTAACTGGATGATTCTTTTCTTCCATAAATGGCTTCACGTATTGATCTACTTTTAGCCAGCCATTCCAGCCGAGGTGAATCGTATCTTCCATGAAGAATTTCTTTCCACCATCTTTTGATAAATCAGCAATATTGTTAAAGCCTTGAGAGGTAAGTTGTTTAGTAATTTTAGCAACGCACTCTTGATACATTGTTTGAGACAAGCCGGTGTACTTAGCCCATTTTTCATTAACAGGTGGGATAATAAACAAAACATTCACATGTTCATGAGCTAACTCATTTAATACTAATTCAAAGTCAGCATATTCTGGTGACTTAGTGTAGTCAAAGCTTCTTTGGGAATTCTTTAACTTCTTTAAGTGCTTATTATTTAGCTTCTTATCAAAGAAACCATTAGAAATACCGAATTTATTGTTAGTAGTACCTTGCTTACCTTGTTCATTAGCGAATTGACGCAAATTATCATATGCGTAAGTACCCGGTAATTTACCAGCTTCTTTTTGAATCTTAGGAATATTATTAGTCATCCCTATCGAAGAAAAGAAGTTATCCTCATTAGCTAGCATCCGACGTCTAGCTTTCAAATATAGGGTTTGATACTTAGACAATTTCTGTCCTGAAGCTAATGTCATTAAAGCATACTTCGTAGTTTCACTAGCAGTTCCAGCAGGCATATCTAATAGCCGTCTTGCAGCGTAGCGCGTAGCAACGCTATCTTTAGCACCTAAAATCCAGTCAACAGCTTGAAGCTGAGAAAAGTACATGCCAAAAGCAGCTGGATTTTGTCCCTGCTTAGTAAACCACTGCGGAGAAATAATAAATACAGCCTTCTTGTTAGAAAGTTGATTTACTGTTTCCTGCATAGTGAAAAAGTGGGTTAATGATTGACTTCCCGGTCCTCCTAATAAGAAAGGTCGATAATTTCTCTTATATTTATAAGCTAAAACACTTGGGTGCAAAGCATCCATTCTTGACAATTCACTAGAGCCATAAAATGGAACATAGCCTTTTTCAAAAGCCGCTTGCTTAATTGATTGCCCCTTGAAAACAGTCTGAGATTGTGAAACTGAAGCTTTAAATAAGGCATTATCCGACTTTTCACCATTTTGCCATGGAATCAAAAATAAGATCACTAGCAAAATGAAAGCACAAAGAACTGGGCCAAAAATCTGCCACAGTTTGCGTTTATTACTCATTTCTTAAGCTTTCTACCTTTGCAATGATTTTATTTGGAGTATCCCAATCTTCACGGTGAAATTCTGAAACTGGTGCAGTAACACCACATTTATCCTGCAATTCAAGTAACATTTGAACAGTTGCCATGGAATCTAACAAACCATTTTCAAAAATGTTTTCATCCATTTGATCACTTAAATCTTCACCAGTTAATTCATTTAAAATATCTAAAACAGCTTGCTTTGTATCCATAATTAAGAAAATCCTTTCAAAAATAATAAATTACTTCCAGCCAAACCATAATGTACTCAAGAAACCTGAGAAAATTAGGAAACTGAAACAAACAACATTAAATGTTAAGAAGATCGCAAACCACTGGGTAAACTTATTATGTGGAATTTGCTTACGGTGCTTACGCTTAAATCTTAGCCAAATATCATTAATGATAATTGCCAAAGCATGGTAAATACCATATACGATATAGTACCACGTTAAGCCATGCCAGAAGCCCATAATTAAGAAATCTACTAAATATGCGACTTGCGATAATCTAATTCTATTCTTTACCAATTTATGCTTCATTGCAAAGAATGTAAAACGCATAAAGATAAAGTCACGGAACCAGAACGACAGAGTCATGTGCCATCTATTCCAGAAATCTTTAATATTTTGAGAAATAAATGGTTTATTAAAGTTCATCGGAGTTCTAATTCCCATGAAATATGAAGTACCAACAGCAAATAAAGAATATCCCGCAAAGTCAAAGAAAAGGTACATACTGTAGCAGTACATATAACCAAGAAGAGCCCAAGATAAACGTAGACCACCATTGGCTTGACCATAAAACAGTGCATCTTTAGCTAATTGCGGCAACCATAAGGTACCAAAGATATAGCCAATAATAAATTTATACAAAAATCCTTGGAAAATATATCTTGTCCCAAATTTTAGGTTTTCAATATATTTGTCTCGCTCTGGTGCCTTATCATAGTCTTCCTTAAATCTCCGATAACGATCAATAGGACCCGAAGAAATAGTTGGGAAGAAGAGCAGGAATCTTGCATATGTAATTGGATCGACTTTTTTAATAGTTTTATCGCGAAGTTCCATAATAACTTGCACTGTCTTAAAAGTTAAATATGAAATTCCGAAGAACCCAATTAAATCAGCAGTCTTATTGTGTGCTAAAGGCGCAATCTTTACTGCTGCTAAAGGTAAAATTGCCAGGATAACGGCTAAACAAAAAACAGAGGTTTTATTCTTTCCAGAATTAACATATTTTTGATAAGCAAAAGTAATTAAAAATTGGAAAATAATATATCCAATCAGTTGAACTCCCTGTATCCAGTCTTTACCATTAAACATCAAAAACAAAAATAGTAATGAAACGAAAGCTTCATAAGTCTTAAAGCGCCGACCATGATACAAACCAATAATTAATGGCAACAGCGCAATAAAAAGAATGACGAAGTAACGCGGATTACTATATGGCTGAATGTTGATCACGCGTTATTTACCTCCTTAATTACTTGTTTAATATCTACCTTACCGTTTTGAGAAATTGGCATTTCATCACGGTAGATAAAGCGTTGAGGAAGCATGTATGGCATAATATCTTGACTTAAAGACTCACGTAACTTTTTAGTCAATTCAGCATCATCGTACTTTTCTCGTACTCCATCAGCTAATTCAACTACAGCCACTAATTGTTGAACCTTATGTTCTTTATTGTATTTAGGAGCAACAACGCCATAACGTACTAATGGATTCTTAGCAAGATAGAAGTTAATTTCTTCTAGCTCAATTCGGTAACCATTGAACTTAACTTGGAAATCAATTCTTCCGCGATAAAAGAGCATATTGCCATCTAAAAATCCTAAGTCCCCAGTACGGTAACTTGCATGCTCTCTATCTTTAAAGAAAGCAGCCTTAGTCTTTTCTGGATTATTTAAATATCCTTTTGAAACACTAGGTCCTTCAATAATAACTTCGCCTTGATCCTTTTCTTCACCTTTTGAAGTATCAATTGAAATTTTAGTATCTTCTTTAGAAACCCCAATTGGTAATCGATCATACTTATTCAAAACATCATCAGTAATTTCTACTTGAGTAACAGCAACAGTTGTTTCTGTAGGACCGTAAGTGTTGAAAATATGGCTATCTGGGAATTTCATCTTAAGCATTTTAGCTGTCTTATGACTTAATTCTTCACCGCAGAATAGAAAATGTGTTAATTCCGGATGGTGCTTTGCATCAAAAGTTGGATCCAAAAAGCTCATCTCTACAAATGATGGTGTTGAAACCCAAACGTTAAATTTTAATTGTGGCAAAGTCTTAAATAACTGACCTAAATTCTCAGTTACATCATGAGGTAATACTACTAGCTTGCCGCCTGCAGTTAAAGCAGGATATAGGCTCATAACAGATAAGTCAAAAGAATACGGAGCTTGTGCTAAAAAACTAGGTTGATCTGGAAGTGAAAAGTCATTTAACTCCCAATTTACAAAGCTCAGTAAATTATCATGACTAATTTGCACACCTTTAGGTTTACCGGTAGTACCTGAAGTAAAGATAATATAGAAGTTATCATCCCCACTTACAAATTTACTTTGATCAACCGCTGTGTGATTATTAGAAACTTCCTCAGGAGTTAAAACTTTGATATTTTCCATTTCAATTGGAAGCTTATCAATTGCAATTACCAATGGAGATTCAGAAACCTCTTGAATCATTAACAAACGTTCACTATTAGAATAGCTAGCAATCGGAATATAAGCATGTCCCGCTTTTACAGCACCAAGAAAACTGGCAATCATTTCAAAGGTTTGACCACCCCAAATCATTACTGGGGCTTTTTCAGGAAGATCTAATTCGCTAATCTTAGCTGCATATGCATCTGAGCGAGCTTTCAAGTCTCCATAAGTATTAGTTTCGCCAAGATAATCATAGGCGATTCGGTTTGGATCTTCAGTAGCAATTTGATCGATTGTCTTGATTACATCTTTAATCATTTAATGCGACCCTTTCAGTTCTAGAAATCTTTATAAATAAATTTTGCAGCCCCAATGCCGCTATATGAGTACAAGTAAACTAGCACTACAAGCACTGCAAAGTAAAAGAGAGTTTTAGCAATAAATAAGCCGATTTCTTTTTTCTTTGTATTATTTTGCTTATCTTTATTTTCTGCCATGCTTACACCTCGTAATCTTTTTTCTAAATTTTACAACATTGTTATAAAACAGGTTAACATTTTTACTATTTCTTAGAAAAATAGCATGAACAGAAGTAATTATACCAAAAATAGCCTTAGTTATGGATAGTTCGCTATTATTGATTACGTTTTCTTTCTATAAAATAACCAATTCCTAAAAAAATAGTCGGTAAAATCGAAACAAACACTAAGACTACTAAAATCACCTTTAAAAGCCAGTCAGGATTTTCCCACTTTTTATCATTGGCAGTTGTTAAAGCATAGGCTGAGAATAAAACAATTGTAATTAGGTTTATTAAAAACAAGCTGCTATGTGAATATTGATACAGCATTAAAACACTGCTTCCTGATACCAAGCCACTCCAGCCTGCTAATCGTACCCAAAAAGCTATCTTTTTAACCATTTTAACCCCCTAGTAAGGCATTAATATTCGCTGATAAAATTCGGTCGACAATCATAATTTGATCACGTGCATACGCCTTGGCACCAGATTCAAATAACATTAGTAGCTGACCATTTTGAACATAAATTTGTTCTAAGTATGGCGGCATAACTACAACTTTTTCTGCATTTCCTTCATCTAGATAGTTCAAAGCTGAAATTGGGAAAAAGTATAACTTAGAGTCCTTGCTTCCATAAGATTGGCTTAAAATAATCCAGTTTTGATAAAAGGCGATTCCTTGAATCTGTCGATCCATTGAAGCACTTCCAGAACCTAAGGCCCAAGATACTTGACCAGTTACTGCCTTAATTTGGTCACTAGTGATTGTTCCTTTAAAGTTCCCTGAACGGGCAATCGGATAACTAGCAATTTGTCCTTGACCATCTGTATTAAAAAAGCCAACAAACAACTGATTGTCGTAATAAGTTACACAAGATGCCCTTTCAATTGTTGGCAAAGCAATTACATTATCATATTTAATAGGTTGCTTTTTCTTATTATAACTGTATTTTTCTAATTTCTTTAATGAAAAGGACATTAGGGCTGAAGAATCGTCTTGACTTCCTGTTACCCAAATATTTTTAGCAACTGGATCATAAGCAATACCGCCCAAATGCGGCGCTCCTGAAACTTGAATGGTCTTTAAATACTTACCAGTTTTTTTATCTAAGCAGTAAATTACAGAACGATGAGTATGAGTTGAATCATAGGCCGTAATTAATAAATATTTACCGGCTACAGTTAATCCTTGCGGGGTCATTGTATCGGCATCTGTTAGCTTCTTTTTATTGAAATCATAGCTTGGCGTTACAACTTGTCCTGGGATTACGACACTGCTACCGATTTTACTAGCACGTGGCGTTTCATAGGCTGCACTATAGACATCAGGATACTTTTCATTCAGTAATTTCTTAAAATAGGCTAAATTATGATGACCTGGGCTAATGCTTGTACCATCCTTTGCCTTTTCTACATCTGGTCTAGATGTAAATGTTGCTTTTGCCTGTTCTCGCTTTTGATATTGCTGATAGCCATAGTAACCGCCATAACTAACCCCAGCAATAATTGCCAAAATTAAGATTAGTTTAAACAGAATCTTTAAAAATCTTTTCATTAGCTTTCCCTACCTAAATAAACAACTTCCTTAATTCGATATTATACCTGAACAGTCCATTTACTATATGAAAATAAAAAATTAAGCAAGTATATTATATTTGGTTCTAGTTTGTACTATAATATATTAATTGTAGTAGTGGATTAATAATAATTCACTGCTATTAGCATTAACATCCAACTTTTTATTTTCATTCTTACTCCTCCAAGTAGATTGAATAATAACAAGATCAGCTTAAAGGCTGATTATCTATCTTTGAAACGACTTATGCACTTCCCAGCATAGGTCGTTTTCTTTTTAACGCATTAAAAAAGAGAATCCTGATTATGGATTCTCTTTTCTTGTATTGAGGATTGTTATAAAAAATCTTGTGCATTTACCAGATACCAAATTGATTGATTAATTTGAATATTATCTCGTTCTTTTGTAATTTTTTATCGGTTGGGTGCACAAACAAATTCCATGCTTCTGATTGTTTTTTAGAAAGACGCAGTCCTCTAAAAGCAAGTGCGTCATTAATGTAGCTCATTGTTTTTCCAACTCGAACAGATAAGGTTATTCCCTCATACTTCTTATTCTGTAAATCAAATATTGTTTCATCAATAACTTGATATAACTCAGTAAAATCAGTAAATTTATTTAAATCTCCATATGGCTCATGTTTTAATTGATACTCTAAATTTTTAAGCAATACAATTGCTTCTTTAACTTCTGCTTCCATATTTATCTTGGCCACCCTCTACCACCACTAATAAATCCTGTGGCAGCACTATTAGCCATATTATTAATTGTACTACTTACTACACCGCCCCAATTAACTCTACATTTACCATTTTTTAGTGTAGTTGGTCCATAAGAATATCCCTTTCTACATTCCACGTTTGATCCCCACGGCATTGGATCATACCAGCCGGGAGTAGCAGCAGAAACGGTATTACTGCTAAAGTATAATGCAGCTCCTGTCATAACAGGAATAAATGCAGTCGCTAAGAATAATTTACTCTTTTTCATGATATTTACCTCCAAGTTTAGAAAAAAAGTTTTAAAAGTTTGTTTTTTAAGAAAGCGCCTTCATCTAATTAAATTTTATCATACCAATTATAAATATCAATTAAATTTTTAAATATATATTTCAATATTATCTACTTTTGTACAAGTGATTTATCCGTTAGGATTCTACGTTAATATTAGTAGCATACCAATTATACATTTTCACCAAAAAACAATTGTATAAAGTCAGCTTTCATAATACGATTATCTTATAAAGAAGAATTCTTAAATTTGTTGAAATATACAGAAGGTGAAAAAGATGGTTTCTAAAGATACAATTATTGCTACAATGACCGATTTAGTAAACTCACTTAATGAAACAAATCCAAGTTCAGAATTTACTAACTTTCTTGCAGACAGTCTAGCAACTATTAAATCAAGCAATGGCGTTGCTTTCACGGGTCAGCTTCAATATTTCTTCAATCGCGCACCAGTTGTAAAATTTTCTGATAATATCACTTTTACTCCTGAAGAAGAAAAGCTATACCATAAACTCCTCTCTCTAAACGAGTTAGGAAACAACCTTTGGGGCGCAAGTTTATAATTTATCCCAACTTCTTTAACAAATTTAACTTTTTTAATAAAAAACGTCACAATTTGTTCACATTTTCCCTCTAATATATAAACCATAGCAACGGGGGAAAACAAAAACCCCATCGCTATTAGCATTAACATCCAACTTTTTATTTTCATTCTTACTCCTCCAAGTAGATTGAATACATTTATCAGTCTTTGACTGATCCTATACTTATATATCTAAAATCCGCGTCTTTCCCAGCGCGGATTTTTTTGTGGGCTTATTTCCAAGACTTTCCTATAATAGAAGTGAAAGGGAATACAAATTTTAGAAATTAGTTATTTAAGCATAGGAAGGATTATTATGTTCTCACCATCTATTCAATCTTTGATTGAAGAAAAAGCAGGTTCATTTATCATCCCTGCCTCTAGAATTGCATTCGTAGAAGATGAAAATCCACTCTACCATGCTTTTTTAATTCTTACTAAAATGAAATACTCAAAAATTCCAGTTTTAGATAAGAATCAAAAAGTAGTGGGTTTAATCAGTTTGGCAATGATTACAGATAAGATGCTAACGCCTGATAATATCGTTATCGAACCTTTATCAGACTTAAAAGTCAAAGATGTAATGCAAACAGATTTTGAAACGATCAACTTTGCGCATACTAATCTTGAGACGCAGCTACATCTTTTAGTTGACAATCCTTTTGTTCCAGTTGTAAATGACAACAATATTTTTCAAGGATTACTTACAAGAAGAGAATGGATTAAGGCGTTTAATTACGTAACTCATTCAATTGATGATAAATATGACATTACTAAGAAGAGCAAGCCAAGCGAAACAAACTAAATCGCTTAAATTTAATCTATTAAGTGGTATAGTAATAGTGTTTTAGTATTACTTGTTAAATTAGTTGGAGGTAAAGCTAATGAGACATCAATGGAAATTTTTTACAATTCTCGGAATTGGTGTCATTGCAGCAATTTTAGACTTTCTGTGTGGAGCTCCTAAAATTGGTACATGGCCAATCTCAGGTATCTTAATTGATATCTTCGGAATTTTTATGGCAATTACAATGCTCCGTGAAATGATTCATACGCTTGAATCAGGCCGCTGGGGCGTAGATATCCTGGCAATTATTGCCGTGGTTTCAACAATGATTGTTGGCGACTACTGGGCAGCTTGGATGATCTTAATCATGCTTACCGGTGGTGACTCGCTTGAAGACTACGCTACCAGTCAAGCAGACAAGGAACTACGTTCTTTATTACAAAACTCACCAAGAATTGCTGATAAGCTAGTCAATGGAAAGATTGAAGAAGTTAAAGTCGACGATTTAAAGATTGGCGACACGGTCTTAATTAAGCCAGGTAGTCAAGTTCCTGTCGATGGAGAAATCATTAAAGGTAATTCTAGCTTTGACCAATCTTCATTAACTGGTGAATCAGTTCCCGTAGATAAAAAAGTCGGCGATGACTTAATGTCAGGGTCAATTAATGGGGATGCAGCAGTAGAAATGAAAGTTACTAAGGCTGCTAAAGATTCTGAATATCAATCAATCGTTGCCTTAGTTAAGTCTTCAGAAGCAAAACCTGCTAAGTTCGTTAAGATGGCTGACCGCTATGCAGTACCATTTACCATTATTTCTTTAATTATTGGTATTGCAGCCATGATTACTTCTGCTGTAACTAATCCAGCATTAGGTTGGCAAGGTCACTTCTTACGTTTTGCGCAAGTTATGGTTGTTGCTTCGCCTTGTCCATTGTTAATTGCTGCACCAGTTGCAATGGTTTCAGGCATGAGTTCAATGTCACGTAGCCACATTATTGTAAAATCTGGTACTACGCTTGAAAAATTATCTCGTACCCTAACTTTTGCTTTTGATAAAACTGGTACTTTAACTGAAAACCAATTAGTTATTGATCAAGTTGTTTTAGCAAAAGATAGCTCAATTTCAAAAGAAGAATTACAAGGCTTGGCAGCTAGCGTTGAACAACAATCAAGTCATGTTATCGCTACTTCATTAGTAAAAAGCACCGATAAAAACTTAATTAAACCAGTTACCAACTTGAAAGAAGCTACTGCTAAGGGTGTTAGCGGTGAAGTAGATGGTAAGTTAGTTAAAGTTGGTAAACTTTCTTATGTTGATCCCGATCAAGAAAAAATTACTGTTAATTCAACAGCTGTCTTTGTTTCAATTGACAATAAATTTGCTGGATACATTACTTTCCAAGATCAAATCAGAAAGAATACACCAGAAACCATTGCTCGTCTTCGCCGTCAAGGCATCAAGCAAATTATGATGTTAACTGGTGACCGTAGATCTGTAGCTGATAAAGTGGCTACAGAAGCTGGAATTAGAGAAAGCGAAGTTCACGCTGATTTACTTCCTGCTCAAAAGATTCAGGCTATTAGAGATGTTAAACCTAACCTCAGACCAGTTGCCATGGTTGGCGATGGTGTTAACGATGCACCTAGTTTAATGGCTGCTGATGTTGGTATCGCTATGGGTGCTAAAGGCGCAACTGCTGCTAGTGAAAGTGCTGATGCAGTTATTATGGTTAACGATATTTCTAAAGTTAATGATGCGGTCGCAATTTCTAAACATACAATGAAAGTTGCCCACGTTGATATTATTACTGCAATTTGTATCGTTATCTTAATTGAATTGATTGCCTTTACCGGTATCATTCCAGCATTCTGGGGTGCGATCTTACAAGAAGTAGTCGACCTAATTACTATCTTGCTTGCTCTTCTTGCTAAAACTAAGCCAACCAATCCTAAACAAACAGGATTAAAAAAATAAAAAAACTAGTTTGCAACCAAGAAAGTTTTTAGCTAAACTAAAATTTAGTTAAATATTTTTCATTAGTGGTTGGGTTTTATTTAAAACTTTCAAGATTTGCTTATTTGGGTCAATAAGCGCTTGGAAGTTTTTTTATTTACCACAAAGTTATAGAAAGCTGGAGAAGATGCACTTTTTAGGAGAATTAATTTTAATTCTGCTGGCTACTACATTATTAGGGCAACTGTTTTCACGTCTTAATATGCCAGCGGTTATTGGTCAATTATTATCAGGAATTTTATTAGGTCCAGCCATTTTAGGGCTAGTTAAACCAAATGAAATTATTTCACTTTTTTCAGAGTTTGGTGTAATTCTGTTGATGTTCTTAGCTGGTCTTGAAAGTGACTTAGACTTACTGAAAAAATATTTTAATCTAAGTTTCACTGTTGCTGGAATTGGCGTTATCTTGCCTGTCTTTTTCATGGGGATTGCAAGTTACTTATTTGGAATGAACTTCCTTGAAGCCCTATTTATTGGAATCGTATTTGCAGCTACTAGTGTTTCAATTTCAGTTGTCGTATTGCAAGAAGCTAATCAAATTCATACTCGAACTGGTACAGCTATTTTAGGCGCAGCTGTGGTTGATGATATCTTAGCAGTAATTGTATTAAGTTTATTTACTACCTTTAGCCATGAAGGTGGTAAAAGTGGTTTAACTAATAATTTCTTTCTTAATTTATTAATTGAGGTAATCTATTTCGTCGTTGTTTGGATTATCTTCAAGTTCATTGCTCCATATTTTATGAAACTAGCTGAAAAGATTGAAGTTGATTATGCTGTAGTTATTGGCTCACTTGTACTTGCTTTATCAATGGCTTGGGCAGCAGATTTTGTAGGCTTAAGTGCGGTTGTAGGAGCCTTTTTTGGCGGTCTTGCAATCAGACAAACTCCGCAATATAAAGAAGTTCAATCTTCAGTTAGCGCAATCGGATATTCAATTTTTATTCCAGTATTTTTTGTAAATATTGGTCTCTCAATGACATTCGCCAGCTTTATTAAAGATATTTGGTTTATCATTGTAATGACAATTTTAGCTGTCGTGTCTAAGTTCTGGGCTGGTAAATATTCAAGTGAATTATTTGGCTTTACTAAAAATGAAGGAAACATTGTCGGTGCTGGGATGGTATCACGTGGTGAAGTTGCTTTGATTGTTGCTCAAATCGGAATTACGCACCATCTCTTCCCAGAAGATATTTACTCAAGTTTAATCTTGGTAATTATTATCACCACTGTCCTCTCACCATTTATTTTGAACTACTACATTAAGCGTGGCGTAAAGAATAACTAAAGCAAAAACGAATTAGCTGTGATTGTAGCTAATTCGTTTTTTTCATATTCTAATTTATTGAAATACTTCCTGTTGGAATATCTATATCTACTTTAGTAAATTTAGAAAGTGAATAATCTTGATTAACCACTTTTTGATTAGCTATATTAAACATAGTCCATCCTCCAACTAATATAATTACAATAATGCCAATGCTAAATAATGTCTTTTTCCAATTCATCTAAATATAGTCCTTTAAATCAAGTATTTCGTCATATTGCTTTAACTCATCTTCTTCATAGTGGTGAATTACTTCAATGAAAGTTAAATTTGCAGCTAGCAAATATTGATGAATTATATCAGAAGTTTTTTTATCAAGAGAAGCGTTAATTTCATCGAGTAATAGGACTGGTCTTTCCATTAAAATTGCTCTAGCTAATTCAATTCGTGCTAATTGTCCACCAGATAATTTATCCGCTGCTTCCCCCAATTGATAATCAAAACCTTTTTCTTTAATTAATCCATTTAAGTCTAATTTATCGCAAACTTCCTCTACCTTTTCCCGGGAAATGTTTTTTCCTAAGGTTAAATTAAACAATAAACTATCCGCAAAAATAACCGGTGCTTGGCTTGCATATGAGAATAAGTCTGGAAATGTACCAGCTTTTACTCTTTTATCATTTAATCTAATCGCCTCTGCTTTTCCATATTTTCCATATAGTAAGAACTGCAATAAAGTCGACTTTCCTGCTCCAGATGGTCCAATGACAGCAATTTTCTTACCTGACTTGATGTTTAAGTCAATCCCAGTAGCTAATTGCTTACCATCTCTCTTTAAGATCAAATCTTCTACTTGTAAATCCTGTAAACTTACAGCTTTACTATTTTCTTGATCTGTTTCTTTATCTAAAAAGTCATTAACCTTCTCAACAATCTTCTTAGTAGTAGACAGTTTACTTCTATCATCTAAGATAAATAAAATTGGATTTATAAATGAATTGGCTAATTGCACAATTGCAAATAAAGCTCCTAAACTTGTTTGTCCTTTTACAACTAAATAAATTCCAAATAGAAATGGCATCAAAAATGTAACAATATTCCCAACAAAATTAATCCATGAGTTCGTATCAAGGTTTAAGAGATTCATATTACTCAATGCCTGTTCTAGCTTAGAAATTGTTTGTTTATTTTTAGCACCCGCCTGATTTTGACCATCATATAAATGTAGCGTTTCAACACCCGCTAAGAAATTTTTAGTCTGATTAACGTACTTACTATTAGCACTAGTCCACTTTTCAGAAGATTCTTGAATCGGCTTTTGAAAAACATTAGAAACAATCATTGGAATAAAAGATCCAACTAGGAATAGTAATGTAAGTAGCCAATTAACTGCTAAAGCATAGCCTAGTGCTAATACTAATGAAAAAATCTGCATAATAATTTCAATTTGAGCATTAAAACGATTAGTTTCAAGTAGTTTAAAATCATTAGTTAAAAATCCTAAACTATCACTATTTTCGTCTTTTGACTCTTCTAGCATTCCACCCAAAATATGTGTTCTTAAATAAGTGTTAGTTTCCTTAATTGCACTAGTTTTCAATCTGTTAAATACTAGACTTGCAATTAAGGTAACAACTAATGCTGCAATGATAATAGTCAAAAATTGCGCAATTTTATCCCAATTTTTATTAGTAGCAATATTAGTTAGTGTTTGCACAACATTGGCCATAATAATATTTTGAAAACTAGCAATTAAGCCGAAGATAATCATCAATACGAATCTAAATTTATTTGAATACTTAAACAGCATTTTCTTCATCCCCTCATCGATTTAAACTTGTTGATAAGAGTATATGATGAGATTATACTTAAAAATGAATCTCTTGCAGATCTGCAAGTTAGTTTTTGGAGAATGAAAAAATGTATGGTCATGAATTCAAAGAATTACGCTTAGAACAAGGTATTACGCAAAAAGAAGCCTGCCGTGGAATCTGCTCAGAATCAAAACTATCACGCTGGGAAAATGATCAAGTCGAGGTTGAATTTAGTACGGCAATGAATTTACTAAATAGAATTCACATTACTAGTCATGAATTTATGGGTTGGTCCAAATTTTCACCACGGCCAGAAATAGATCCTGAGCTTTCTGAAGCTATTGAAAAAGAAAATATTCCGTTTCTTAAACGAGTTACACAAAAACAACTAACTAAGTATCATAAAAATCATAATAAGTTTGACTTATTTATGGCCGCTAATCTATGTAATCAACTTTTTATCATCGAACATAAAAATTACTTGCCTCCTATTGACCAAAAAAAGCTTTTTGCAATTTTTTCAAAAGTCAATTTATGGAGTCAATACTATATTTCAGCATTTGGTGCATCAATTTTTCTATTCAATCCTAAGCAAATTTATGGTAGTTCAATGCAAATCATTCGTAATATTGACCGTCTTAAAGAAGCTGAAACTAGTTTTAACTTAGAAATCATTATGGGAAGTTTATCAGATGGTATTTTACGGCTGATTTCACTTAATGAATTGTCTTACGCTCAAAAATTAGTCAAAGAGCTTAAAAAAATCGAATTACCACAATATTTAATGTTTTTTACCCTAACTTTGACCTATTTGCAAAAGGCAATTGATTACATGAAAAATAGTGATGACAAACCAATACTTACATTAATTTCAGAAGTTTTAGATTTAGGATGCAGTGTCCAAGCCACCACCTACTTAGATATGTTTAAGTATTTAAAAGCTCAGCGAAAAAAATACAATTTTTAACATAGCGTCTACATTCCTTTTTAAACAATCCCAATATATAGTCACGATCACTTAATAGGCATAATAAAAAACGCAGTTTAAAGCTGCGTTTTTTATAACTATAAAATACGATCAAATTATCGTAGCAACAATCCAGACCATATTCGTAACCAATAATACCAAATCTACTAGCCCTTTAAATAAATTTATTCTCCTTGTAACAGAATATCTATTAACTAAATATTCCATACTCGCACCAACAACTATATTCATTAATACCATTACCATACGATAAGGAAAGCTTCCCCACCATGATGTCAAATTTAGCACTGCTAGTAGCGTAAAAGTTATTGTTACACTGTAAGAATAACTGATTAATTTTACATTTTTCATAGGCTATTTTGGATCTCTTTAAAAATTGCATACCAGAAATATAGATATGCTGAAATACACATGACTAAAATAGGAACCTTAATCAACAATGACCACTGCATTGTCATATTCATAATTGACACACGAATATTTGTTTTGAAAATAGCATCTACAAATAAAGGTAAAAAGGAACTACTCCTAGTAATATCTTAAAAACTAATACTAATTTTTTCATAATATTATCCCTTTCAAAACAATTTATTTCTTGAACTGTCTAGCTACTGCAGTAATTACCGTAAGTGCGTTAACACAGACAAGAAATATAGTACCCATTAAGATTTCAGTATTCCAAAAGTCTTTAACTGCAGCTGCAGTGTGAACACCAAATAGCATAGTTCCAAAACTATAATAGGCTGAATAAATCGTTATCAATATTAATCCGACTACATTGATAGCTATTAGACCTAATATCCATTTAATGAAATTCGTTCTAATCACCCTGCACTTCTTTCAGTTAATTATTATGATCTTAATAAAAAGTAATGGTACAAATACCAAGTTTCAACTATAAACACAATTACCAGATAACCATACCAATCGAAATTCGTATCATGATTACCAAATTGAGTTAAACAAACAAAGCTAGAAACAATAATCCCAATTAAGCAATAAGCAAATGGAAAACCATAGTTAATAATGTGCTGCCTAACTAATAGGCACAAAACAAAACCGATAACAGCTAAACTTAAAAAGATTCAAAACATAGAGTCACCTATATTCTAGTGATTTGCGCCTTCAACTGCTTTAATATCGCCTTTGCCGTCACGTTCAACAATTGCACCAAGAGCTGCAGTTAAACCTTTAACAATATCATCAAGAGCCATTGATGGTGTATTAGGACGATTTACAACTTGCTCAGGTAAGAATGGAATATGAATAAATCCCGCCTTAATGTTAGGAAATTCCTTATCTCTCATATATTGAACTTGATACATAATATGATTACATACATAAGTACCGGCAGTATTTGAAATGCTAGCTGGTAGGCCTGCATCCCTAATTGCCTTTGCTTCTGCCTTAATTGGCAATTGTGTAAAGTAGGCAGTTTCTCCATCTTCATGAATTGGTTCACCAAGTGGTTGATAACCTTCATTGTCTGGAATTCGACCATCATTGATATTAATTGCTACTCGCTCTGGGGTTAAGCCAAAGCGTCCGCCAGCTTGACCAACATTTAAAACATAATCAGGATTTTCTTTTTCAATTGCTTCTTTGACAACTTCAGCTGATTTATTAAAGACAGTTGGAATTTCCAATTTAATAATTTCAGCACCATTTATTTCATCAGGTAATCTTTTAACTGCTTCAATTGCGGGATTAATTTTATCTCCGCCAAATGGATCAAATCCTGTTACTAAAATTTTCATAATATTATCCTTTCAAAATTAAAATGCTAAAAAGTACATCAAACCAATTTGAATAATCAACAAAATAACTGCAACTGGTGCCTGCTGCTTAATAACGCCCATCTGATCTTTCATTTCTAAAAGAGCTACTGGCAAGGTGTTAAAGTTAGCAGCCATTGGCGTTACCAACGTTCCGCAGTATCCTGATGTCATTCCAATTGCCGCAACAACTACTGGATTGGCTCCTTGAGCAATTACAAATGGAATACCAATTGCTGCTGTAATTACGGCAAAGGCTGCAAAAGCGTTACCCATGATATAAGTAAAGAGCGCCATCGCAATACAGTATAACGCCACTCCTAAGAAATGATTTCCAGCTGGAAAAACATGACTAATCATATCAGCGGTTAACTTACCAACACCGCAGGTAGTAAAGACTACTCCCAGCATTGCTAATAGTTGCGGTAAAACGCCAGGTGCACCAACGCTACGCACCATTCGCTGAGAATCTTTAAAGACTTGCTTAGCTGGGGCCTTAGTTAAAATAATTGCTAAGATCAATGAAACAACGGCACCGATACCAATTCCAACTTGACCACCCAACGGTGTAAACTGCGCAATCAAAATAGAAGTTAACGCTAAAACTATACTTGGTAAAAATACTTTTGCACCTAAGCGCTTAGCACCTTCTTGTGCAGTTTTAGGATCTAACTTAGGTAAGTTACCAACTTGAATTTGTTTAAACAAGGCTAAAATTCCAATTACTAAAACCATTGCCCCAGAAACAACTGCTGGAATCCAATCTCCGAAGGCAAAAATAATCGCTAAAAAGAACCAAAAAATAGCAGTTCCAATTCTTGCCTTATTTGCCTTATCGCGTAAAGTTTCAATTCCAGCAACTGCCATACACAGACCAATCAAGGCATAAAGAATGGCGAGTAAAAAGTTAATCGTATTTTGCATTTTATTGACCCTCCCATTTCTTCATTTGACGGTCAAAGTATAGATTATAAGCAAAGACTAAAATAAAAGTGATAATCGCAATTGGAATCGTATTAAGCACAATCCCAACTGGATCAACCTTGTAGCCGAGCGATTTCATGGTTGAAGAAATTAAAAGCACACCGCCGGAAGCCACAAATAAGTTTTGAGCAAAGAAGTTACCGAAGTTATCAACTGCTGCACTACGTCCCTTAATCAAGTCAATTTCTGACTCAGTTAATTTCTTCTTATCTTGGTCTTCAGCAGCCGCAATTACCATTGGAGCAATTAATGGACGAACAAATTGAACTTGTCCTTGAAGAGAAATTCCAAAGACGCCTGCTAATTCACGAATTAACAGATAGATATTTAAAATCTTTCCAGCAGTTAATTTTTTTAGCTTTTTAATTGCATTAACCGCATAATCTCTTAATCCGTGAGATTCAACTAACCCGATCATCGGTAAAGTTAGGAAGAACAAACTTACCATGCGATTATCTACAAAACTTTTTCCAATTACTTCCAGCAATTTGACAAAATCCATCCCTGAGAATAATCCTGTTACAATTGCTGCAATAACTACAACTGCAGTCGTATCCCACTTTAGGACAAAACCGACCACAATTATCAATATTCCTAACAGCTTTAAATATTCCATATCGCTCATTCCTTAAATAAAAAATAGAAAAATACTATAAAAACATTATACAAAATATAATAAAAAAATACGAGGGTTAACCTGTCCTTAGCATTAAGTAACTTGCTTGACCCCCCCCATCTGGATATACTTATGTTATTAGTTACAAGGGATGATCACCATTGATGAATACTATTAATTTTTTCTTTAATTCTTTTGGTACAACAATAGTTATTCCAACAACAATTTTTATCATTGCTTTATTTGTAGGGTATGATCCTAAGAAAAGTTTACTTTATGGACTGTATGCGGGAATCGGGTTGACTGGTTTCTCATGGATTATCAATCAATTTACTCCAATAGTTATCAAAATTGTTTACAAAATGGTCAATAATACTGGAATTAAAAGACCCATCGTTGACATAGGCTGGGAGGCTGGAGCAGTTGCCAGTTTTGGATCAGCTATTGGCTTAACATTTTTCATATTTGGACTATTGGTAGAAATAATCTTATTTGCCACAAGAATTACAAAAGTCTTCATGCCATCCAACTTATGGAATAACTTTATCTTTATGCTCTGGGGAACACTAGCATTCTACATTACTCATGATTGGTGGCTTTCTTTAGGGCTTTCATTCTTTATGCTCCTCTACACCCTACTTTTTGCCGAAATTCAAGCAGATCGCTGGGCAACTTACTATAAAAGCAAAAACATTACTGTTTGTTCTGCACAAAATATAGTTCAAACAATCCCCACGATTTTACTTGATCCACTTTGGAATCGACTAGGTTTTAATCGAACTACTCTCACACCAACTACTTTAAAGCAGAAGTTAGGAATATTTGGTGAGCCACCAATTCTAGGAGCTGCCTTAGGACTATTCATTAGCTTAATTGCAAATATCAAAGCTCTCAATCAGGTTAGTGCTTGGGAACAAATCTTTCAGTTTACCATTCAATTATCAGCTGTAATTACTATCTTCCCTTTAATTGCTACAGTCTTTAACATGGCCTTTACCCCTTTGGCCGAACAAATTGATAAAAGTCGCAAACAAAAGCAAAAGTCCAACACTGTTATTGAGATAAATCCAATTCATGACAAAAAGAGGTGGTTTCTAGCAGTCGACGATAGCGTAGGATATGGTGAATCGGCTACTATAATTTCAGGCATAATTTTAATTCCAATTATGCTTATCTTGGCTTTCCTTTTACCTGGCAACAAAACTTTGCCAATCGTTGACTTAGTTTTACTTCCCTTTATGGTGGAATCGATCGTTGCAATAACAAATGGTAATATTCTAAAAATCATTGCGACCAGTATAGTTTGGTTTAGTTTAGGACTTTATACAGCTAGCTGGCTAGGCCCGATTTATACCAACGCCATTGCTCACTATGGTGTATCAATTCCTGCTGGCATTATTTTAGTTACCAGCTTTAGTTTGATGGCTCAGCCCTTTAATGCATTAATCTTTGTTGCCTTTATTTCTCGCAGTCCTTTTTGGATTAGCTTATGTATTATCATTTATTTAATTTTATTATTTATTCTTAGACGATATCGTTCACAAATTTGGATTTACTTAAACAAGATGGCTGCTAAAAATATCCAGATAAGGCATAAATCATCTTTTCAAAAATAAAATAATTTAAAACTACTGGACTACACTGAGAGACATAATTCTAATTATTAGCCTTCGCTTTTCTTCTTTTCTATACTTTTCTATACTAAGACTGGATGCTTGAGATGAAAAGAAAAGAGGCAAACTAATGCTAAACAATATTCATACTTTCTTTAACGCTTTTGGAGCAACCGTTATTGTTCCTATTATGATCTTTATTATTGCTTTATTTCTAAAAGTAAAACCAAAAAAAGCAATGATGTGTGGATTTTATGCTGGAGTAGGTTTAACCGGATTTTCTTGGATTATTAACGAATTTACACCTGTAGTTACGAAGATTGTCCGTCAAATGGTCAATAACACTGGCATCAAATTACCCGTTGTTGATATAGGCTGGCAGGCTGGTTCTCTTGCTAGTTTTGGTTCGCCGGTTGGCCTTACTTTTTTTGTATTTGGCTTAATAGCAGAATTTATTTTATTTGCTGTTGGAGTAACCAAGGTGTTCATGCCATCTAATCTTTGGAATAATTTTGGTTTCATGATTTGGGGGACTCTTGCTTTCTACGTAACTCATAATTGGTGGATTTCACTAGGTTTATCCTTTTTTATGCTTCTTTACACCTTACTATTAGCTGAAGTTCAGGCTGACCGTTGGTCAAGTTATTATAAAATTGAAAATACCACTGTCTGTGCCGCACAAAACATTGTTCAAACAGTCCCCGCTATTCTTTTAGATCCTTTGTGGGATTTGCTTGGTTTTAATAAAGCGAACTTAACACCAGCAGCTTTTAAAGATAAGTTTGGCGTTTTTGGCGAACCAACAACATTAGGTGCTATTTTAGGAATAGTAATTGGTATTTTAGGTAATATTAAAGATCTAACAACCATTAAGGCATGGGGACAAATTCTACAGTTTGCTGTTCAACTGTCAGCTGTTATGACAATCTTTCCTTTAGTTACTAATGTATTCAGTAAGGCTTTTACTCCTCTAGCTAAGCAAATTGATAAAGAGAGGAAACAAAGTAAGAATCAAGATTCTGAGATAGATCCTATTCACGATAAAAAGCGTTGGTTCCTAGCAGTTGATGACGGTGTAGGTTATGGTGAGTCAGCTACGATTATTTCAGGAATTATCTTAATCCCAATTATGGTTGTTATTGCCTTTCTTTTACCAGGAAACAAAACGCTTCCTGTCGTTGATTTAATTTCACTCCCATTTATGGTTGAATCAATTGTTGCTATCACTGATGGTAATATCTTAAAGGTTATTGCAAACGGGATTGTATGGTTTAGCTTAGGTTTGTATGCAGCTAGCTGGCTAGGTTCAATTTATACTGGAGCTATTTCTCAGTATGGTGCGACAATTCCGGCTGGTATTGTATTAGTTACTAGCTTTAACTTAATGGCTCGTCCCCTCAATGCGTTAGTTTTTGCAGCTTTCATCTCACAAAATCCTCTTTGGATTAGTCTATGCATCATTGTTTACTTGGCTTTGTTATTCATTTTAAGAAAATATCGCCCACAAATTTGGACTTACTTAAACAAAATGGCCACTAAAAATGTTCACGCTAATCAAGACCTTAAACCATCCCCTAAAGACTGAATTTGTTACAATAAGTACAAAGGATCTGACAAAAGGACGTGAATATTGATGACAAAATTTAGTTGGAAAAACGTATTAATTGCTGGTACTGCTGCTGGCGTTATTTCTGGATTAGTTAAATTAGGCTGGGAAAATATTCTTCCTCCAAGAACACCAGAGAGAAATAAAACTAATCCTCCGCAAAAATTGTTGGAGCAAATGGGCGTGCCTGCAAAATTAACTCATGCAACTTATACTTATTCTGGTGAAAAATTACCATGGGTCAGCTATTTAGTTCACTTTGGCTTTTCTATTTCTTTTGCAACTGCTTATGCAGCTTTATTAGAAAAAAAAATTAAATGGCTAACTGTAGATCAAGGCGTTCCTTTTGGTTTAGCAGTTTGGATTGCCTTTCACTTAGTTATCATGCCATTAATGAAGACGGTTCCCTCTCCTAAAGATCAACCACTAGAGGAACATATTTCAGAAGCACTAGGTCATATTGCTTGGATGTGGACTAATAATGAAATTGCCGAGATAGTTTTGAAACAATTAGGTCAAAGAAAAAAAGAGCGTTAAAGCTCTTTTTTTTTTACTATAAAATTGACAGAATATTGTTTAGCATGTGGGTTAAAATCGAATATCTAATATCTTTTGTTTCCACATACGTCCACGCCAGAATCATTCCCATTACCCAATATAGGTAAATAAATTTACTAAACATTGGATCATGACCATAAGCAAAAACAAAGCCACTTGCCACAATTCCAACCCACTTATTTAAAGTATTATCTGCTGGGAAAAAAGTGTTGAAGAACAGCGCTCTGAAGATGAACTCTTCACAGATTGGTGCTACAACAACTAGCAAGACATTAAACATTGGGGATGCTACTTTTCTAACTTCATCAAGTTCTGCTTGGTTCTGAGAAATAGTATTGCCACCAATTAGTCTAATATAAGCCACTTGAAAAATTACCAGCGCAAAAAAGGCAGCTACTGCGATAATAATTCTTTTTGCATCCCAGTGTGGTTTAGCATTAAAGAACCAGTCATTTTCTTGTTTAAGTTCTCTTTTATAAATCCAATACATCCAGTAAATCGCTACTACTGTTAAAACGGCTAAAATAATTGCAAATAATAAGTTCACCTTTTTTTGTGCATATCCCAATTGCAAAACGGTATAAAACACAAAAGCGATAATAATTATTGCTAAATTTCCTAAAAAGCGTAAAAAAGTCTTCATTCGAACACTTCCCCTAATTGAAATTACCTACTTCTTTTCATTATAATTATTTATCAAAAAGACATAAGGACATTTAATCATGCAATCACAACTCATGCAATCTTTACATCAATTTCTTAATTTTACCATTCATCATAAAGTGACAATCACTACTTTACTGATGTTTATGCTTTTAGCCTTATTTTTAATTTCTTGGCTAATTGAACCACGCCGGTTAATTAATGGCCTAATCTTTACTGCACTTGGCCTTACATTTTTAACTTGGGCTGCCATTTTAATCTTTTCGCAGCATAATGCTGTTTTAACTTCTTCATTTTCATTTATTGCCCTGGCTTTCTTGTTTGGGATCTTTTTCTTAGTTACATTTTCATGGATTTTCTTTCTTTGGAATGCGTACTTTGTTTGGAAATATGAAAGTCACTCACTGCCAAATCTTTTAACGCTAATTATCGGACTCTTTTTAGTAGCCTTGTGGACTTTATATCGCTTAGGAGTCTTTCATAAACTGCCAGGCTGGCTTCATTCCCTAGTTGCAGGTGCTGCCTTGATTGCCTTTTATCTATTATTTGTAATGTACAATTTTTTACTCAACCTAGTTTTATATCAGATTGTGCCACGTCGCTACAAGCAAGACTACTTAATTGTTTTAGGAGCAGGTCTCATTAATGGTAAAAAGGTTTCACGTCTTCTTGGTTCAAGAATTGACCGGGCTATTGCTTTTTCTAACAAACAATACGACAAAGGCCACAAACGTCCTAAATTGATTATGTCAGGTGGACAAGGTAAGGATGAAGATTTATCAGAAGCTGAAGCAATGAAGAACTATGCAGTTAAACGCGGCTATGATCCAGACCTAATCTTGCTTGAAGATAAATCAACTAATACTTATCAAAATATGATCTACTCAAAAGCAGTCGCCATCAAAGATTATGGTAGTGACAAGTTCAAAGCTAAATTCTTTACCAATAATTACCACCTCTTTAGAGCTGGTCTATATGCAAAAATGGCACATTTAAAGGCTAACGGCATCGGTTCTACTACGAGATTTTATTTCTTACCCAACGCTACGATCCGTGAGTTTGCTGGGGTCTTTATCATGCATAAGAAACGACACTTTGTTATCATTGGTTTAATCGCAATTTTATTTATAGTCCAAGCAGTCTTCGCCCTTTTAGGATGGACAAGATACTTAATTGCCTAGAGAGGAATTTATATGCTCCAACTTTTACACTTAAAAAAAACATACCATGTCGGCGATACTGTAACGCATGCACTAGATGATGTTACTATTAACTTTCGTAACAGCGAATTTGTAGCAATTCTAGGCCCAAGTGGTTCCGGAAAAACGACGCTTTTAAACGTAATTGGTGGCTTAGACCATTACGATTCTGGTGATATTATCATTAACGGTAAGTCCACCAAGAACTTTTCTCAAACCGACTGGGATGCTTATCGTAATAATTCTGTTGGCTTTATCTTTCAGAGCTATAACTTAATTTCTCACCTGTCGATTATTGAAAACGTAGAATTAGGCATGACCCTTTCAGGCGTAAGCAGCAGTGAACGTCATGAAAAAGCTGTTTCTGCCTTAGAGCGCGTTGGTCTTGGTGATCACTTAAAAAAGCATCCTAATCAATTATCTGGTGGACAGATGCAACGTGTCGCTATTGCCCGGGCAATAGCTAATGATCCAGATATTCTTTTATGCGACGAGCCAACTGGCGCTTTAGATACTAAGACTAGTGAAAGTATCATGAAGCTAATTAAAGAATTAAGTCATGATAAGTTAGTCATCATGGTAACTCACAACCCAGAATTGGCTGAAGAATATGCTAGTCGAATTGTTCATTTTCAAGATGGTAAAATTCTCAGTGATTCAAATCCTTTTGAGCCAAAGAAAGAAGTAAAAGATACTTTCAAACTCAAAAAGACCAAAATGTCTTACTGGAATGCTCTAAAATTAAGTTTTACTAACATTATGACTAAGAAGGGTAGAACTTTTTTAACTGCATTTGCCTCAAGTATTGGCATTATTGGAATTGCAATTGTTCTTGCCTTATCTCATGGTTTTCAAAAGCAAATTAACGATACACAAAGTAAAACGCTAGCCAAGTTTCCGATCTCTATTTCACAAACAGCGACCGATATGAACGCTGCCACAAATCGAAATGAATCAGATAAAAACGTCAAAAATAAGGGCTATTTAATTGCTTCAAAA
The DNA here is from genome assembly GCF_000014425.1 of Lactobacillus gasseri ATCC 33323 = JCM 1131. Classification (NCBI taxonomy): domain Bacteria; kingdom Bacillati; phylum Bacillota; class Bacilli; order Lactobacillales; family Lactobacillaceae; genus Lactobacillus; species Lactobacillus gasseri. The sequence goes on from NC_008530.1 coordinate 1,827,777, forward strand.
CCTGACAACGAAAAAAATACGCACGAAAATAAAATTACCCAGTCTTACATTAACTATGTTAAAAAGATTGATCCTGATTATGCTAACAATATTTCTTTCATTCGTGGCACCCAGCTCAATCTTTTGACTAATGATAATGGCAAAATTAAGCATGTAGAATTTTCTAACGTTAACAATTCAGGTTCAGCTATTGCTAGTGCACAACTTCAAGGAATGAATAGTGTAGGTATCAATACTAGCGTCTTTCCCAAAACACTTGATTCAAAGCAAGGAACATTTTTAAAAGATAATTACCAGATTCTTGCTGGATCATGGCCTAAGTCAAATAATGATGTAGTTCTCGTTTTAAATAATAAAAATCAGGCTAACATTAACGCACTTAAGAACTTAGGTATTTCAATTAAAGATGGTCAAAAGTTAGATCTTAATAAAATCGTTGGTCGAACTTTTAAAGTGATCAGTAATAACGACTACTATCAAGAACTACCTACTGGAAACTTTGTTCCGCAAAAAGCTTCTAAATCTATGTATGATTCAAGCAACTTAACTTTGAAAGTAACTGCAGTCATTCGTGGTAAAAATAATAGCCAAATGGCTCTTTTAGATAACGGTATTGCTTACAGCGATGGCTTGACTCAAGAAATTATTAAACAAAATGAAAACTCCAAGATTGTTAAGGCCCAAAAGAACAGTTCAACTAATGTTATGACTAATCAGCCAATAAACAAAACTCAAAAAGAACAATTCATTGCTTCTCTAGGTGGCTCTGGCATCCCGAGTGGTATTCTCATTTATCCAAATTCCTTTAAGTCAAAAGATAAAGTACTTGATTACTTAGACAAATATAATAAGGGTAAGTCGAAAAAAGACCAGATTATTTATACTGATATGTCAGGTACCGTAACTAAATTAACTGGGGGCTTACTAGACGGAATCACCGATGTTTTAGTTGCCTTTGCTGGAATTTCATTAGTAACCTCTATGATTATGATCGGTATTTTGACTTATACTTCTGTTTTAGAGCGTACTAAAGAAATTGGCGTGTTAAAAGCACTTGGAGCTAGAAAACGCGACATCACGCGCGTCTTTGATGCAGAAACATTCATTTTAGGATTATTCTCTGGTATTTTAGGTATTTTCATTGCCTATTTATGTACTTTTCCAATCAATGCTGTCTTATACGCAATTACTAATATGAGTAATGTGGCTCAGCTTGATCCAATGCAAGCTCTAATCTTAGTAATCATTAGTACTATCTTAACTATGCTTGGCGGACATATTCCTGCTCGAATGGCAGCCAAAAAGGATGCCGCAATCGCATTAAGAAGTGAATAAGATAACTACTTACTTAACAGAACTTCAGAATTGAAGTTCTGTTTTTTATTCTAATTTTAAGCAAGCTAAAATTTATAAACTTATTCTTATATATTATTGAAAACGTCATCAAGAAAGTATATGCTTAAGGTAACAGATGTTATATATGTGGATATAGAAATAGGTGAATGAAAATGTTATCGGGTGTAACAATGTTAGATCTTGCCCGCTTCCAATTCGCAATGACTACAGTATTCCACTTCTTCTTTGTTCCTTTCTCTATCGGGATGGGATTCATTGTATCAATTATGGAAACACTCTATGTCGTTAAAAAGGACGAAGTATATAAAAAGATGGCTCAGTTCTGGGGAAAAATTTATCTCTTGAGCTTTGCTGTCGGGGTAGTTACAGGTATTATTCAGGAATTCCAATTCGGAATGAACTGGTCTGACTACTCTCGTTTTATGGGAGATATTTTTGGTGCTCCATTAGCTATTGAAGCCTTACTTGCTTTCTTTATGGAATCAACCTTCATTGGCTTATGGATGTTTACTTGGGATAAGTTTAAACCAGGTCTGCACTGTGCTTTAGTTTGGATTTCTTTTATTGGATCAATGTTAAGTGCGATCTGGATTTTAACGGCTAACGCCTTCATGCAACACCCTGTTGGCTATGTCATTAAAAATGGTAAAGCACAAATGGCTAGCTTCTGGGCTTTAATTGCAAATGAACAACTTTGGGCTAGTTTCCCACACGTAGTAATCGGTGCGATCGTTACTGCATCATTTGTAGTAATTGGTATGGCTGCTTTTGGCTTACTTAGAAAGCGCGATGTCAACTTCCACAAGAAGTCAATGCGCGTTGCTTTATGGATTGCTCTGTTTGCTTCAATTGCTGAAATTGGTGCAGGCGATTACCAAACTCAAGTTGAAATTCATGAACAACCAATGAAGTTTGCTGCAACTGAAGGTGTTTATGATACTACTGGTGATCACGCTCCTTGGGATATTGTTGCTAACTTAAATACCAAAGAACATAAAAATGAAGGTGCAATTTCTATTCCTGATGTCTTAACTATTCTTACCTACCACAAGACTAGTGGTTCTATCAAAGGTATGAATCAAATTAACAAAGAATTGCATGCAAAATATGACAAGAAGTTCGGCAAGGACATGAGCTATTATGTTCCTGTTAAGACCTTGTTCTATAGTTTCAGAATTATGGCAGGTTTTGGTGCTTTATTTGCACTACTTTCAATTCTAGGTTTAATTTGGACTCGTCCAAAGAAGAATACAATTGAAAACAAGCGTTGGTTCCTATGGATCTTAGGTATTTCTACCTTCCTTCCATTTGTTGCTAATACTTGTGGTTGGTTCATTACAGAACTTGGTCGTTTTCCATGGACTGTTTACGGACTCTTCACAATTGCAGACTCAATTTCTGCAAGTACAACAACCGGCGAGCTTTGGTTCACGAATATTATGTACTTCCTAATCTTCTCAACTCTTGGCGGAGTAATGATCTATTACTGCAAACGTCAGCTTGACATGGGTGTAGCTGGTGCACTTGAAAGGGGTGCATACTAATGATCGACGGAATTGATTTTTTACAGTTGCTTTGGTTCTTATTAATCGGCCTCCTATTCATGATCTTCTACTTCACTGAAGGTTTTGACTATGGTGTAGGGATGGCAACAAAGTTTTTAGCAAGAAATGATCAAGAAAAACATCTCATGATGGAAACTATCGGACCTCACTGGGATGGAAATGAAGTATGGCTAATCACAGCTGGTGGTGCTATGTTTGCTTCATTCTCCGACTGGTACGCAAGTCTATTTAGTGGCTATTACATTTTGCTATTCTTTACTTTATTTGCTCTAATTATCAGAGGGGTGTCATTTGAGTTCTCTGCTCATGCAGAAACTGAACATGGTTTTAGAATTTGGACTAGCGCTCTATTTTGGGGTAGTTTATTAGCACCATTTTTCCTAACAATGATGTTTGGTAGCTTGATTCAAGGTGTTCCAATTGATGCTCAAGGAAATATGAGCTTAAGTGTTTGGAATATTGTTAATCCACTCTCAGTTGTTGCTGGTGTTGCCGGCGTACTTCTTTGCTTAATCCATGGAATTAACTTCTTAAGATTAAGAATTGATGATCCAGAATTAAGCGAGCGTGCTGCTAGTCTAAATGAAAAGCTTTATCTTGTGGCCTACTTAGGTGAAGTTGTTTTTGCCTTGCTAGTCTTCTTCCAAACTGATTTCTTCAAGTTAAGACCAATTTCCTCAACAATTATTACTTTAATTATTGTCGTCCTAACTGCTTGGTCAGATATATCTTTGATTAAGAACAAACAAGTAGCAGCCTTTGTAACAAGTGGCTTAACTTTAGTGGGTGTTGTTGGACTCTTGTTCAATGGACTTTTCCCACGCGTTTTAATCGCAACCGATTCAGCACACTCACTCTTGATTAAGACTGCTGCTAACTCTAAATTGACACTTGAGGTAATGACAATTGTTGCTCTTATTCTCTTGCCAATTGCCTTGGTTTACATTATCTGGTCATATGTAGTCTTTAGACGCCGGATTAAAGTAAATCAAAACGCCTAATCTAGAACAGGAATAAAAATGATTGATAAACGACTTTTCAAATTACCAAAAGCCAAAATCATGCTCGCAATGCTTGCAGGACTAATGTTCTTGCAAGCATTTGCTATTTTAGGACAAGGTATTTTTCTTGCCCGAGCAATTGTTGGCTCTTGGAAACAGCAACCTTTTTCTGAAATTACACAAGATGTGCTACTTTTTTTGATTTTCTATTTATTAAGACAAGGTATCAACTGGTTTCAAAAATGGTACATGAATCGTTATGCAAATCAAACAACTACCCTTTTGCGTCAACAACTACTTAATAAAACTTACGACGGGGGAATTGCGCTAGTATCAAGAATTGGAACCGGGAATTTGGTTTCTACCCTGCTAGACGGAATGGATGAAATTTCTAACTATCTATCTTTAATTTTTCCAAAATTAATTGCCCTTGCAATTGTTCCTTGGGTTATTTTGATTTATATTTTCACCCTAAATGCTCTGTCAGGCTGGATTCTATTATTAGTATTTCCTTTGCTGATCCTATTTATGATAATTCTCGGAACAGCAGCTCAAAGCAAGGCAAGTAAGCAATATGCTGGCTATGTTAAATTGCAAAATCATTTTGTCGATGCCTTGCGTGGCTTAAGCACTTTAAAAGTTTTGGGACTTGCTAGAAAATATGGCAATATTGTTTACAAAAACAGTGAAAACTATCGTAAAAAAACAATGGGCGTTTTAAGAGTAGCTATCTTGTCTACTTTTACACTTGATTTCTTTACAACCTTGTCAATTGCGATGATTGCCATGTTTCTTGGAATTGGCTTAATCAACGGCAATTTGGTTCTCTATCCTTCGCTGGTTATTTTGATCTTATCACCCGAATACTTTTTACCTATTCGTGATTTTGGGAATGACTTTCATGCAACATTAAATGGTAAAAATGCGCTTGGACAGATTTTCGATATTTTAGCTTTTCCTACTACACCACAAGAAGATCAGCTATCTAGTTTCACGTGGAACAAAGATAGTACTTTTATAGCTAAGAATCTTGCTTTTAACTATAGTCATGTTGATCAAAGTGAGTTCACTGTTAATAAAAATGCTAAAATGAGCGGCGTCGTAAAAAAGAAATCGAAGCCTAAAGTAAACAAACATACCGCTGATGAATTACGTAATATTAATTTAAGCCTTACTGGCTTTCAAAAAGTCGGCATTATCGGCCCAACTGGGGCTGGTAAGACAACTTTAATGCGAATCTTAGCTGGTTTTCTTACCCCGCACCTTAAAGATGATAACTTCACTATTAATGGACAAAATCTTGCTCAACTTAATCAAAAAAGTTGGCAAAATCAAATTACTTATATTCCGCAGGATCCCTACATGTTTGCAAGCAGCATCAGGGATAATCTAACTTTCTATAATCCGAATGCCAGCCAAGAAGAGATTGACGCAGCTTTAAAGGCAACTGACTTAGATAATTTTGTTGCCAGTTTAAAAGACGGTTTAAATACGCGAATTGGTGAAAATGGACGTGGTATTTCTGGTGGTCAAAAGCAGCGAATTGCTTTGGCACGTGCATTTTTGGCAAAAGACCGCAAAATTCTATTCTTTGATGAACCAACTGCTCACCTTGATATTGAAACTGAATACGAATTAAAGCAACCAATGAAAAAACTAATGGAAAATCATTTAGTCTTTTTTACAACTCACCGTTTGCACTGGCTAAATGACATGGACTGGTGCCTAGTTATTGAAAATGGGGAAATTGTTGAACAAGGTACTCCTGATGATCTAGCAAAAAACGGAACTGTATTTAAGAAATTAACTCAGCCACTGAAAGAAGATCTACTATGATGAATAAAAAATTTTCTTGGAAAAATGAACGGTGGGTAAAGCCCTACCTAGCACAATATAAATGGAATTTTATTCTAGCAATTTTTCTCGGCGTTGTGATGTTCTTTTGTGGTGGAGCCTTGATGTTTTATGCCGGCTATACCATCGATAAAGCCGCTACGCGTCCAGAAAACATTTTGATGATTTATGTTCCTATAGTTTTAATGAGAGCTGTTGGTATTGGACGGCCTTTATTTAGATATTTAGAACGTCTGGTATCCCACAACTGGATTTTACGCGTTACTAGTTCTTTGAGAAGACGCCTCTTTTATATTGCTGAAAGAAATACCTCGGCTGTTGGCTCAAGTTTTCAAACAGGCAGCATTTTATCACTGTTGACTGATGATATTGGACACTTGCAAAATCTTTATTTAAGAACTATTTTCCCGGCAATTTTAAGTTACTTAGTTGGCTTTATCGTTGTAATTTTATTGGGACTTTTTTCCTGGCCTCTAGCTGGAGTAATCGCAATTTTATTAGTTGCGGAATTAGTATTGGTTCCCTTCTTTTCTCTTTTAAAGCAAGCTGCTGTTCGCACTAAGGAAAAAGAAGAAAAAGCGCAGCTTTACACTGAATTTACTGATCAAGTTTTAGGCGCTGGTGACTGGAAAATTTCTGGTAGACGGGATGCTTTTTTCAATCAAACTAAAGGAACTTTAAAATCTTTAGGACAATATGAAAAGAAGTCTGGAAAATTTGATTGGGCTAGAGACTTTGGTCTTGAATTTATTTTTGGCTTGATGGCAGTTGCCCTCCTTTATTTCACGAACCAAACTCTTACCAATAATCAAGAAGCAGCAAATTATGTTGGAGCAGTTGTCTTAGCTCTCTTTCCTTTATCAGATGCCTTTATTCCAGTTGGACAAGGAATTGAAGAATGGCATACATATAGTGATTCTGTAAAACACTTAAATGAATTAAAAGTACCAGAGAACCGTTTACCTGCCCAACAATATTTTGATCCTGCTTTTGCTGGCACTTTAAGAGTTTCAAATATTTCATTTACTTATCCTGGAGAAGACTATCCAATTATTCAAAACTTTTCCCTTACCCTAAAAAGAGGACAAAAAGCGGCTTTAATTGGTCCATCAGGTGCTGGTAAAAGTACTATCCTGCAATTAATCTTAGGTGATTTAAAGCCTCGCCAAGGAACTGTTACGCTCGACCGCTTTAATGTTCTTGAACTTCAAAAAGAGCGTTCGAAGTTATTTTCTGTATTAAATCAAGAGCCATTTTTATTTAATACGACGATCTATGAAAATTTAAAAATGGCCAATCCAGACGCTAGTGCTGATCAAATGATGCAAATCTTAGAAAAAGTCCAATTAGCCGATTTTGTTAATTCACTCCCTAAGAAATTAGATACCGAAGTAGCTGAAGCTGGAGCACGCTTTTCTGGTGGTCAGAAAGAGCGTTTAGCACTAGCACGTGTACTTTTGCAAGATACGCAAATTGTCCTCTTAGACGAGCCAACAGTCGGCTTAGATCCACTCACAGAGCAAAAGCTCTTAAATTTGGTATTTGATGTCTTAAAAAATAAGACAGTCGTTTGGGTAACCCACCACTTACAAGGTGTAAAATATATGAACGAAGTTCTCTTCTTTAAAGATGGAAAAGTCACAATGCAAGGAGATCCGCATGAACTCTTTAAACACAATGAACACTTCCACCAACTTTATTTAATGGATCAAGGACTAATCTAAAAAATAGAAAGAAGTTTACTATGTCTGCTGAAGCTAAGCAAGGCTACTATGAATTAGTTGAACCACGTACACTATTTAATTCAATTATTCCCGTATTATTAGGAATGATGTATACAGAATATAATTTTCAGTTTTTCAGAATTTTTCCTACAATTGAAATGTGTATTGCCACAATCGTTCTACAAGTTTTCATGAACGTAAATGATGGCTATTGGGATTATAAACGTGAAAAAGCAGCTAAAACGGGTGATCATAAGAAGAATCCCATTGGTAAGTATCACCTTAATCCTAAACACGTTTTAGCTTTTGTTTGGGTATTATTCATCATTTCAGCTGTTTGCGCTATTCTGATTGGATTTCAAACTAATATCTATATTTGGATTGTTGGAATTATTTGTTATGCTATTGCTATTTCTTATTCAACGGGTTCACACACAAGTTCTGCTGGACCGTTTGGAGAGATTGCAGCTTGTTTTGCAATGGGCTTTGGTATTTTCTTGGTAATGGTTTACATCAATGTTTGTTCTAAGGTTTCCTTTAATTGGAACTTTATTTATCCAATTATTCTAGCTGCTGGAATACCTGAAATTTGTAACTTTACTTTAATGCTAGGTAACAATTTATGTGATCATGATGCCGATATTGCAAATGGTCGCCACACACTAGTTTCATACATTGGAATCAAAGGCGGATTATATTTATTTGTATTCAATTATTTACTTGGTTTCTTTTTAACAGGTTGGGCAATTTGGATTGGTGTCCTTCCTTGGAGTGTAGCTTTAATTTTAATTTGTATTCCAACTATCTATAAGAACATGCGCTTTCTTTGGAAAATCCAAACTAAACCTAAATCATTTCCTAAAGTGGTGCAAAATACACAAGTTCTATTTATTACTGAAGCCGTTGGATTCTTTATTGGTTTGATTTTAAATCTTAGAATTAGATAATAAAATAAGGTCGAAACTTCATCTTAGTACGAAGTTTCGACCTTATTTTATTTCAAATTATTTTTATTGCTTCCACGCTGCATCAAATTTTGCTTTACCTGCTTTAATTTGATTATCAACATTTTGACCATTCTTAGCTGCATACAAAATCTTAGCCATAATTGGATCTAATTGACTATAGGCAGCGTTTGAGTTCTTAGCTACTGGAATACTGTACAAGTGTTTCATAGCCCCTTCTAGCTTAGCTGGAAGCTTAGTCTTGGTGTTTTCTTTGTATTCTTTAGATTTCACAACAGAATCATTAACTGGAATATAGCCAGTTGCATTTGCCCATTTAAGTTGAGTAGATTTAGAAGTTAAAAATTGCATATATTTAAATGCGGCAGTTCTTTGCGTTGCTGTTGCTTTTTTAAACATATAAATATCAGTACCTTGCTGCATAGTATATTTACCAGGACGCGCAGCTACATCATAAGTAAACTTATCACCGACTGCCTTTTTAACGTAGCCTTCACCTGCTGATGTTCCAATATACATTGCTACCTTTTCATTAGCAAATGGACCTGATAAGTAGTGTGCTGAACCAGCAGTTGTAAAGTAGCCCTTCTTCATACCTTGAGCGTAGTAATCAATAACTTTCTTGGAATCTTTACCAGTAAAGTTAACTTTATCAGTTAAATTAATTCCTTCATTTTTCATACCCAAAGTATAGTAATTAGCTAAAGAATCAAAACCTGCACCAATAACTTGATGGTTACTCTTCTTATAAATAGTTTCTGAAACTTGTGCTAATTCCTTCATAGTTGTAGGAACTTTTTTAATACCATATTTTTCAAACATGGACTTGTTATAGGTTAAAACTTCAATAGATTTATTAAATGGAATACCGTATTGTTTTCCTTGAATTTTAGCTCCATCCAATAATTCAGTTCTAATATTTGACTTAGTAGCACTTCCCCAACCGAGCTTACTGTTATTAATGTATGAGGAAAGATCAACCAACATATTACTCTTAGCAGCATTATAGAGCCAACCAGGATATGCTTGCGTAATTGTTGGTAAATTATTTGGCGATTGTAGTGTCGAATTTACCTTGGCTTGTAAATCAATGTAAGAACCCTGATTTTCAAGCTTGATTTTAATATTAGGATTTTTCTTTTCAAATTCTGCAGTTAATTTCTCTAATTCTGCACGCTGACCACCATTCATTCCATGCCAAAAGGTTACCGTAGTTTTCTTTGTAATTTTAGTTGGAATATTTGCTGCTGAACTATCTTCTTTATTTTCTTTTGAACATCCAGTAGCAATTAATGCCACCCCTGCAACTAAACCTAAAGCAATCTTTTTATATAAATTCATCAAAATCCTCCAGTAATTTAAAAATTGAAGCACTATTTATTGTACCAAAGTAAAAATCATATACAAGATATTGTAGTGTAAAAAATTGAATTTTTTATTTTGAAATTTTTTATATTTTAAATTACGCGAAAAACGCGCATTATACGTAGCTTTTGTATATATAAAATACGGATATATACGTACATTATAAAGAATAATGTTTATAATTATTCATATTTTTCCTTGAATTACGATTAATAGTCTGCTATCTTTAAATCGTCAACTTCATTAAATAGTTCTGGAGGAAAAAATGAAGATAAAGAAATTTTTGATTGGCGCTGCTATGGTTTTACTCGCTGCAACAAGTGCAGCTTGCTCGAACAGTAAATCTGCTTCTAAATCAAGCGATGGTTATACTCCTAAGGAGTTAAACGTTCAATTCGTTCCTAGTGTCCAAGCTTCTAAGCTTGAAGCTAAAGCTAAACCATTACAGGGTTTACTTGAAAAGCAATTACACATGCCCGTTCACGTAACTGTTTCAACTGATAATTCCGCTTTGGTTGAAGCAATGGCATCTAAGAAAGTTGATGTCGGTTTCTTACCACCTGATGCTTATGTTTTAGCTCACAAACGTGGTGTAGCTGACGTTTTACTTCAGGCACAACGCTATGGCTACGATGAACCAAGTGGTAAGCAAAATCATAAATTGATGGATAGCTACCGTTCAATGATCGTTGTTAAAAAAGGATCTAAGATTAAGTCTTGGAAAGACCTTAAAGGTAAAACTATCGCAGTTCAAGACCCAACTTCTACTTCTGGCTATGTCCTACCAATTGCCGAACTTCACAAGAAAGGTTTAAATGTACCAAAGGATTGTAAGTTAGTTCAAGTTAAGGGACACGATCAAGCTGTTTTATCAGTTTATAACGGAGACGCTGACGCTGCCTTTGTCTTCTCAGACGCTCGTCCACTTGCTGCTAAGGATGCACCAGCTGTAATGAAGGATGTTGTTCCAATTTACTTCACTAAGTACATTCCAAACGATACTGTTTCAGTTAGAAGTGGTATGTCTAAGTCATTCAAAAAGAAGCTTGCTAAAGCATTCAAGGATATTGCTAAGACTAAGAAAGGCAAGAAGATCCTTGAAAACATTTACCAACACTATGGCTATGTAGATTCTAAAGACTCTAACTTCAATATTGTTCGTGAATATGAAGCTGAAGCTAAAAAAGCTCAAAAATAAGTTTAATATTTTTAAAGGCCACCCTGCTTTGACTTGTAGGATGGCCTTTTTCTCGTTTAAAATTAGAGTAGATTTTTAACCGAGGTTTTTAAATGAAACTAAATAAAAAATTTTCTCTATTACTAATAGCAAGTATGATCTTTCTAAGCTTAAGTGCTTGTAGCAAACCCACTCATGAAGACCAAACAAATAAAAAATTAACTAATCACATCGCCTTAATCTCAGACACCAACGGCATTAAGGATAATTCTTTAAATCAATCTGCTTGGCAAGGTGTTAAGAATTACGGTACTAAGAATAATCTTGTTGAAGGAAATAAAGGCTACAATTACTTCGTTCCTAAAGATCCTAAAGATTATCAAGCAACCATCTCAAAAGCCTTAGACAATGATTTTTCAACAATTATTGGCGTTGGTTATACACTTAGGCCTAATATTATTAAGGCAGCTAAGAATAATCCTAAAAAGAACTTTGTTATTATTGATACTCATGCTTCTAAGATCAAAAACTTGGCTAGTATCTCTTTTAAAAATCAAGAAGGAGCTTATTTAGCAGGCGTTGCAGCTGCCTACACCACAAAAAGCCACACAGTGGGACTTATTTTAGGACAAGACAGTAAAGAAATGGATTCCTTTAAAGCTGGTTTTACTCAAGGTGTTGCAGCTACTAGCCGTAAACTTCACAAGCATATTAAAGTATTAACCCAAACTGTAGGTAACTTTTCGGATGCTAATAAAGCTCATGATATTGCCCAGGAAATGTACAGCAAGAAAGCTGATATAATCTTTCAAGCTGCAGGCAAAAGCGGTCAAGGCGTCTTTAAGGCTGCCAAAGAAGTCAATCAAGCCAATCCGGTAGGACAAAAAGTTTGGGTTATTGGTTCAGATGAGGATCAAACAAAACTTGGAAATTACCAGGCAAAAGGCGGTCAACCAGCTAATTTTACCCTTACCTCTGTAATCAAAAGCGCAGATGTAGCTGTTGAAGATCTTGCTAATCAAACTGCTAAGGGTGATTTTCCTGGTGGAAAGAACTTAAATTACGGTCTTAAAAACAAGGGTATTTCTCTAGTACAAGGTAATTTATCTTATCACACCTGGATCAAAGTTCAGAAAGCTAAGCAGAAAATTATTGATGGTAAAATCAAAATAATGGTTGATCGCTAAAAAAGCTGTAGCATATATAAGTTCAGCACAAAAAAGTCATATTAACTTCTGGCAAAAAGTTACTTGTGGCTTTTTTTCTTTACTCTTGTTTCTCCATTAGTACTCATATTACAAAACACACTATAATATAGTTGTATAGATACAAAGAAAGCGTGTTTAAGATGGCTAATGAAAGTAAAATAGTAACTCTAAAAAATGGTTATCATGTATGGACTCGTAAAGAAGGACATGGTCCGATTAAGATTTTACTTCTGCACGGTGGTCCCGGTATGGATCATGAATATCTTGAGCCTTTTTCCGATTACATTAAAATACATCCTGAGATAGAAATTATCTATTATGATCAATTGGGATCATACTTTTCAGATCAACCTAATGATCCAAAGCTATGGACAATTCCTCGTTTTATAGAAGAAATAGAAGAAGTTCGTAAAGCATGGAATCTAGATCAATTTTATTTATACGGTCAATCATTTGGCGGATTATTTGCTTTAGAATATGCCGCTTCTAAATATGGTAAACATGTGAAAGCCCTAATTGATTCAAACATGGTCGATTCATATCAAGATTACGCAAAATATATTAATAAGTACCGCGAATCAATGGATCCTGCTGATGTTTCATATATGAAGAAGCAAGAAGAACAACACAACTATAATGATCCTCATTATCAAGAATTATTGATGAAACTATATCACCGCTGCATTTGTAGAATATCCCCATGGCCAGATGCCGTGCAAAGAACTTTTGACCATATGAATGAGCAAGTTTATGTCACCCTACAAGGACCAACGGAATTTAACATTACTGGTTCATGTAAAAATTGGACAATTCGGGATCGTTTATCCAAAATTACGATGCCTACTCTTGTATTAGGAGGAAAATATGACAGCATGAATCCAGATGACATTAAAGCTTTGGCCGATAGATTACCTAATGGCACAGCTCATATATGTCCTAATGGAAGCCACTTTTCTATCTTCGATGATCAAGAAGATTATTTTAATGCTATTACCAACTTTATTACATCAGTAGAAAAAGAATAAGAAAAAACTAGAGCTTACAAATTTAAGCTCTAGTTTTTTGTGCTATGACGATGTTATGGTAATTGTTCTGGGCTATTGAAAAATAGACTTACTGCCAATCTTCTCACATTTATCCATTTTTGGTTTCTTCTAGTAGGATTTACTCGATTAGTTAAACAAATAAAGAAAGTAGAATGATCTAAATCAAGTGCAATTGATGTTCCAGTAAATCCAGTATGCCATAAAGTTTTACTATTTTTATTCCATCTTTGCCACCCTAAAGTTCTACCCATAAAGTTATATTTAAATAGTACATTAATTATATCAGATGGAATTATCGTTTTGTCTTTATACCTTCCTTTTTGAAGATACATTATGCAGAACTTTTTTAGATCCCCAATTGTAGAAAATAATCCTGCATTACCTGAAACTCCATTTAACATATAAGCTGTTTCATCATGAACTTCGCCCTGAATCAATCCTCTTTGATCCGTCTTTTCTGTTGGTACAAAATCCTGTTTATTTTTATTTAAACAATATCCTGTACTATTCATTTTTAAAGGTTCAAAGACATGGACCTTTAAGCTTTCATCAAGAGACTCTTTATCCACTTTTTCAATAATCATCCCTAGCAAAATAAAATTAAGATCAGAATATATCATATCTGTTCCAGTTGGATAAATAAGTTTCTGTTTAAAAATAGCATCTATCACTTCATCTTTATTTGCATATGAATATACATTGGATAAATCAGCAGCCAATCCAGAATTATGAAGCAAAAGATTCTTAATAGTAATATCTGGATAACTAATTTGTGGAAAATATTTACTTACTTTATCATCTAAATCAATAATTTTCTTCCCCAATAATTGAAGTATACGACTTGTTACACCAACAACTTTAGTTAGCGATGCTAAGTCATAAACATCGCCATCTTTTAACGGTATTTCCTTGTCATAAGTTTTGTACCCTAAAAAACTAGTTTCTACTATTTTATTTTTTATATCTTCTAAGGCATAGCTTATCCCGGGCGTAGCACAATCAGTTATTGCTTGTTTCATTAATATAGATATTTCATTAGTATTTTTCATTTATATTTCTCCAAAATTAAAGCCCACTATAACTTTTCTAGCTATAGTGGGCTTCCTATTAAACACTAAGCATTTTCTTTTGCTAATCTCTTAAACTTATTCAGCGTATCAAAAAGTGCAATTATCTTTGTGCTTATAGTTGTTTTTAAAGAACTAGATTCAACCGATAAATTATTGTCAGTTAAATTAATTGCTTCAACATTATTACCTTTTGAAGCTTCTGTATTAGTAGATTTACTTGCGCTGTCTTTAGCTTCCTTTTCTAGTTGTTTCTTATCCCAAACTTTAAAGAATGGATAGTAAATAACAATAGAAATAATGACGTTAATAATAGATAAAACAGCAGCACGCCAATCAAATCCAGTTGCCATATAAGCCCCAATTGGTCCTGGTAAAGTCCATGGAACCAAAGCGATAGTACGTGATACTAAATGAAGAGCCATTGCAAAGTATGTCAAAGCACCAGTTACCATAGGTGTTACAACAAATGGAATTGCAAAGTATGGGTTTAAAACAATTGGTAAACCAAAAATAATAGGTTCATTAATGTTGAAAATACTTGGAATAATAACTGCCTTACCTAAGGTCTTACCAAATGAAGACTTAGACATAAAGGCTAACAAAATACATAGACCTAAGATAGTACCTGAACCACCAATATAAACAAACCATTGGAAGAATTGTTCAGTCATAAATCTTGGAGCATTAGCAGCGCTCACGCCATGTGCAATTGATGCCATGTTTGCATCTAGGTTCTTGTACCAGTATGGATAAATTGGAGTCGAAGTAATAGCACCATGGATACCAAATAACCAAAATAGTGAGTTAAAGAATGGTGGAATAACTGATGAAATAAAGTTATCTTTACCAAAGTTAGACAATGGTGACAATATTGCCAAAAGTCCTGCATTCAAGTCAAAATGCAATACTTCTTTAATTACCCAAGCTAAAATAATAATTACTGAAGCTGGTACCAAAGAAACAAATGAATTAGAAACTGCAGGTGGAACACCATCCGGCATCTTAATAACTAAATTCTTCTCTTTAAACCAACGAATAATTTCAACTGATATCATTGAAACTAACATTGCAGTAAACAAACCTTGTGCACCAAAATTGGTTGAAGGAAGAACTGTTCCAGCTAACATGCCAGATAATTTAGCTGCTTTAGCTGTTAAAGTACCTGGACTTACAGCTAATATAAAGAATGCCATCGTTGCAACAGTAGCTGAAGAATTTCTATCCAGTTGATAGTGCTCAGCCAATGCAGCAGCCATCGCATAGCATGAATACAAGGCCATCATACCAATAGAAAAAGTAACTGGTACTTGCAATGCAGGTAAATATGGAGTAATAAACTTTTTCCAACTATCTATTGGAAATTGAGAAATAATTGTAAAGAATGAACCGACAATAGCTACGGGAATAATAACTGCCATCCCATCTCTAATTGCCACAAAATAGCGATTACCCGCTAGTTTCGACATTTTAGAGGTGATTTTTGCGGCATTAAACTTAGCCATATTAATACCTCCCGATATATGAAACAAAAGTTAATATAACGTATGAATGAATACGCTATCACTTCTGGCTTTAATATAGCACTATTTTTCAGAAAATGAAATATTTTTTCTTAATTATGTTTATTTTATGCATTTTTAGATATTTTGTGAAATATTTTTTCAAGTTTTATTGAATAGTTACATAAAAAAAGTTACTATGAAATCGCATACAGTATTAGTAAAAAGTGCTTAGGAGGTTTCTCATGAGCTATGTAATCGGAATTGATAGTGGCGGTACCCACATAACGGCTACCGCTTATAAAGATAATATTGCAATTGCTACCACTACTGCTGGTCCAGGAAATATATTTCTGGATCCACAGCAAACCATTAAGAATTTAATTAACGTTATTACTGAAATTTCAGAAAAGTTATCATCAAATACTTGTAACTTAATTTTGATTGGAATTGCCGGACTAGAAAGTGCTGATAATCCACAGCCTTATTTAGATAAAATAAACGATCACTTCAAGTCATTAACTAAAAATATTATTTTTATAAGTGATGCCAAACTGGCTTTAATAAATGGTCTTGAAGGAAAAGATGGATTTTTAGCAATTGCCGGTACTGGATCAATTGTATATGGAAAACAAAAGAATAAATATTTACGTGCTGGCGGTTGGGGATATTTATTAGATGATATTGGTTCTGGCTATCGCATCTCCCAAGAAGCAGTTACCACCGCATTAGAAAAAATGGATCGAGGAGAAAATTCTTCTTTAACACCTGCTATTCTTGAATACTTTAAGGCGGACAATTTAAAAAATATAGTTAGTGAATATTACAAACTTAATCGTACAGAAATAGCAGCTTTTTCATTAAAGCTTGCTCAAGAAGCCGATCGGCAAAATGATGAAGCAATTATGATCTTACAACATCAGGCCGACTTATTAGCTGATGAAATTATTCACTTAATTGAACGTTATCCTCAAGAAAGTATTTCTCTAAATCTTGCCTTATCAGGATCCGTTTTAGTCAATAACCTTATTATTCAGAAAGAAATCGCATCAAAAGTAAAACATGTTTATCCTACTATAAAAATTATGGTTTCTGACAGAAGTAATACAGCAGCAGTCAATTATATTCAGTAAAGGAAGTAGTTAAGTATGACAATGAGAAATTTAGGCCTGTCAATCTATCCAGACCATAGTAATTACGATGACAATGTTCAATACCTTGAGCTTGGACATAAATATGGCTTTAAGCGTATTTTTATGAGTATGCTCGAAGTACAAGGAAGCGTAGAAGAAACTAAAGAAAAATACAAAAAGATAATCTCAATGGGAAACAGATTGGGATATCAAACGTTTCTGGATGTTTCACCACGTATTTTTAAAGATTTAAAAATTGATTATCATGATCTATCCTTTTTCCATGATATTGGGGCAACTGGATTACGATTAGACCAAGCATTTGATGGAGCAACTGAAGCTCTAATGTCTTACAATCCTTATAATTTAATTATTGAATTAAATATGAGTAATAATGTGGACTACTTAAATAACATTATTTCTTACCAAGCAAACACGCCATATATCTATGGTTGCCACAATTTTTATCCACAAAAAGGCACCGCTCTTCCTTATGATTTCTTTGTAGAATGTTCAAAACGCTTCAAAAAATTTAACATTCACACAGCTGCATTTGTTACGAGCCAAGTTGGAAAAATGGGACCATGGAATGTCACAGATGGCTTACCAACACTTGAAGAAGATCGTTACCTTCCAATTCAAGTTCAAGCAAAGCAGCTGTGGGCAACTGGATTAATTGACGATGTTATCATAGGTAACGCTTATGCATCTGGGGAAGAACTAAAAGCATTGTCTGAAGTTAATCCATATCAATTAGTTTTACATGTAAACTATGTTCCAAAGATAAACGACATTGAAAAGACAATTGTTGAAAAACCACAACATTTCCGTAGAGGCGACATGAATAGTATCGTTATTCGGTCAACAATGCCACGTGTAACTTATAAAGACATCCCTAACCCAGCTCACGATAATGAACAAGAATTTAAACGCGGGGATGTTTTAATTGGAAATGATAGCTTTGGAATATATAAAAATGAACTACAAATTGTATTAAAGCCACACATGGAATCAAGAAAAAATAAAGTCGGAGAAATTTCAAAAGATGAATTATTCTTATTAGACTTTATCAAACCGTGGACTAAGTTTAAGCTGTCATCAAAATAAAATGAGTACCATAATAACATCCACACTTTACTCTCCGCATTTAAAATTAGATTGGAACTATGATATCTATCTTCCAGATCAAGTTAATGTCCAGCAAAAGTATCCATTGCTTTTAATGCTCCATGGATTATATGGAAATCATACTAATTTTTTAGATACTAATCGTATTGACTCAAAAAATATCCTAGATAACCTAATGCGCAATACCAAAAAGAAAATTATCGTAGCTTTTGTAGACGGGTTTAATAGCTTCTACATCAACTCTCCATATGGTTTCAAAATGGAAACAGCAATTATTCAGGACTTATTACCCTATCTAATTCAGCAGTATCCTATCGCTACCAAAATTGGTATTGGTGGCATTTCAATGGGTGGATATGGTGCATCAAGACTTGCTTTAAAATATCCTCAAATATTTTCGGCAGCGTTCTTAATTTCACCTGCTGTTTGGAATATTAAACATATTCCTCATTTTATTCATAATTCTATTCATACATTTCAAGATGAACAACATAGTTGGTCAGAAAATTTCTACAATAAAATCTATCCGACTACTTATTTATCACCTATTTCAAATAAAATTAATTTTTATATTGAGAGTAGCAAAACAGATAACGTTGTTCCTATCGAAGATGTAATATGTTTTGCTCAAAAAGTTTCAAGCAACCAGAATCGTGTTCAACTAATAACTGATTCGTTTGGCGCCCACGAATGGAGCTATTGGCAAAAAGCAATAGTTCCAGCTTATATATGGATGATCGATCAATTAGAGCAGAAGAAAGGAGTGATAAATTAATGAATTTAAAAATTAAAAATATTACATGTTCCATTAAAAAAGTCCCATTAAAGAGACCGTTTATTACTGCCTTACACAAAGTCACAGAAATTGAAGGACTGAAAATTGTTGTTGAATTAAGCGACGGTCAAACAGGTACCGGAACTGCAACTCCTAATGAAAAAGTCACCGGCGACACCTTACAAAGCTCGTTAGATATTGTTAATCAAGTCATTAAACCTGCATTAATAAACCAAGACTTCAAAAATTGGAACAAACTTTTAACCACACTTCAAACCTGCATCGTTCATAATACTGCCGCAAAAGCAGCAATGGATATTGCCTTATATCAATTAAAGGCTAAAGAAAACAATGAATCTCTAGTCAACCTGCTTGGCAGTGAAAAAGGTAAATTAACAACCGACTATACAATTAGTATCGGTTCAGATGACCATATGGTTTCTGAAGCTAAATCCTTAGTTAAAGACGGCTTTACTGCTATCAAAATTAAATTAGGCAACAATTCTGTGAGTCATGATATTAAAACCATTCAAAAAATTAGTAAAGCGGTTGGTCCTGATATTTCCTTACGTATTGATTGCAATCAAGCCTGGAATTACAAAGACACTTTAAAAGCTAGTCGAATCTGGGCACAGGATAATTTAAATATTGATTTTATTGAGCAACCTGTTCTAAAAGACGCAATCTCAGATTTAACTTTATTAAGCGAAAATTCACCTTACCCAATTATGGCTGACGAAAGTGTCGCTTCATATCAAGATGCCATTAACTTAATCAAACATCACGCTTGTGACTACATCAACATTAAGTTAATGAAAACTGGTGGCTTATCAGAGGCAATCAAAATTAACGATTTAGCACAGGCTTGTGGTATTAAAACTATGGTTGGTTGCATGATTGAGCCGGTTGAAAGTATTGCCGCAGCTGCTGCATTTGCTGTTGCAAATAAAAATGTTAAATTTATTGATCTCGATTCAATTTTTATGGCTACACAAGATCCCGATCTTGGTAAGTATTTAAAAATTAAAAATAATGAAATTATTCTAAAGGACTAAGACAATGCAACTGGCCAAGATTCAAAAACAAATAGAAAATAATCCTTGGAAAACAGCAATTACTATTCGTAAAAATAATCAAACGATTTTTGAAACTTCAAACGCTAATATGGTTTTTAAATCAGCTTCATTAATAAAATTAGGGATTGCTCTTTATATTGAAGAAGAAAAGCCTGATACAATTGACAATACTCTTAACCTATCTAGTGATGATATTGTTGGAGGAGCTGGCATTATCAATAGGCTAAGCATTAAATCATGGCAGATTAGTGATTTATTAGACCTGATGTTATCTGTTTCTGATAATACAGCTACTAATGCTTTATTGAATTATTACAACATAAATACTATTAATGATTATTTACAGCAAAATTTTCCAAACATTTCTTTAGGTAGATTTTTAATGAAAAAAAGCACTAAAGAAAATACTTGTACAGCAAATTCTATGATGGACGTTTTTGAAAAGCTGCTTGCAGCCAATAACAAAGTTAGTCATGTAGTTCTCAATGCCTTAAAGCACCAAGAAGTAAGAAATAAACTAGTAGCTTACAGCAATCCTAAGTATGAAGTCTTCAATAAAACTGGCGAGTTATTACATGAGCAGCATGATATAGCACGCTTTAAAGCAAACGCTGATGTGATTGATTGCTGCGTATTAACCAATTATCAAAGTCAAAAAGATTATGAAAATATTTTAAATATGATGCAAAAGATCGGAAAAATACTTACACACTAGAAAGAAGTATTTACAATGGAAATTAAAAACTTAACTACGGAGCAACGGAACCCCGCGACTATGCACATTGATTCCATGTCAACTATCGACATGGTCAAAACTATTAATAAAGAAGATCAAAAAGTCGCTGTAGCAGTCGGAACTCAAGACGACAAAATTGCCCAGGCAATAGATGAGGCAGCTAAGCGCTATAGCAAAGGTGGACGTTTAATCTATATCGGTGCTGGAACAAGCGGCCGTCTTGGCGTTTTAGATGCTGCCGAATTAGTTCCTACCTACGGTATCAAACCAGAACGCGCAATCGGATTAATTGCTGGCGGTAAAGGTGCGATGTATGTTGCTGTCGAAGGTGCTGAAGATTCACAAGATCTAGCAAAAAGAGATTTAAAAGATCTTAAACTAAATAAAAACGATATCGTCTTAGGGCTTGCTGCCAGTGGCCGCACTCCATATGTAATTGGCGGTCTTGACTATGCTAAAGCCATAGGTGCTCTAACTATTTCCATTGCCTGTGTTAAAGACTCTAAGATAGGCCATCACGCCGATATAGCTATTGAAGCTGTTGTTGGACCTGAAGCGATTACCGGTTCAACTAGGATGAAAGCCGGAACTGCTCAAAAGATGATTTTGAATATGATTTCTACCGGTGTCATGATTAAGCAAGGAAAAGTCTTTGAAAATGTCATGATTGATGTTAAACCTACTAATTCTAAGCTAATTGATCGTGCCTGTCGCATTATTCAAACTACTACTGGTGTATCTACCCCAGAAGCTAGAAATACTCTTGAGAAGGCGAATAATGATGTTGGTTTAGCAATTGTGATGCTGAAAACTAATTCTGATCTTAATCAGGCTAAAAACTTATTAAAAGCAGAAAACGGAAATGTCGCAGAAGTTTTAAATAAGTAGCTTGCTAGCTAAACAGAAGGGGCTTATAATACCTACCATTGCAATATATCAATTTACAATGTGAGGTGAAATTATGAGTCCTTTTTTCTTATTCATTTATCTGATTTTTGGTGGAATTTTAGGTGGCCTTCTCTCAACAATTGCAAGTATGGCGTCCCTTGCCACTTATCCAGTCCTCCTTTCAGTTGGTATTCCCCCAGTTTATGCAAATACTACTAATGATGCAGCCTTAATCTGGACTGGTGTTGGATCAACTGCATCTTCACTTAAAGAACTAAAGGGTCACTGGAAACAAGTTAGTTTCTATTCAATTTTTACAATTATTGGATCAGCTTTAGGCTGTATGCTTTTAATTCAATTTCCCGGAAAAATATTTGAGAAGATTGTTCCCTTCTGTATCGCTTTTTCTGGTTTAATGATTTTATTCAGTGGAGAAATTCATCTTGGAAATGAAAGTGATCATCCTAATCGCTTAGTTCAAGCTCTATCACTTTTATGCTTATTGATTGCTGGAGCTTACGCTGGTTACTTCGGTGCTGCTAGTGGCGTTTTAATGTTAGTTATCTTGAATGCAATCAGTGACGACGATTTTCTGACTGTTAATGCTATGAAAAACATTATTGGCGCACTATCAAACTTGGTTGCGCTGATCATTTACATGTTTACTGAAAAAATTTATTGGAACGCTGCTATTCCCTTGGCAATTGGAGCGTTGATTGGTAGTTACTTTGGGCCACGTATCATGCGCCACATTCCGGTTAAGATCATTCGTTTGGTAATTGCTGTTTTAGCTCTCATTCAAGCTGCTTACTTTGCTTATACTGCATATAAATAAAAAAAGATTTTTATCTAGGAAAAATAAATTGGCTTTGCGTAATAAACATATGGGATGACTTCCTCAAATATTTAAAAGATGATAAATTTTATGAATCTTATCATACATATTCTGATCAAGATAGGTCAAAACAATTGCAGGATGGCGTGACAAAGATTATCATTAATTCACAAGTTTCAGCTGAAGGTCAGAGCGAAGATTTAAAAGCCTTGGCTAAATTAATGAACAATGAACCTGTGAATTTAAATAAACATTTTGATTACGCGCAAAGAAGAATTAAAGAAATTAACGAAGATCCAGAAACGAGGGAAAAGATCATACTTTACGAAACGAGAATGCTAGAACGTGAACAAGCTGCAGGAAAAGCTGGATATGAACAAGGAATGAGACATGGCGTTGAACAAGGAAAAGTGGATTCTGCTAAAATTATTCTCGAAAATCAATTGAATAATGGCAGAACTTTGGAACAAGCTACGGAATTTGTGAAAAAATTGAAGCTGATTTCTGATAAAGATCTCGAAAAATTGATCAAAATATATAAATAAAATTGTCAAAAAATAATTCTTAAAACAACAAAAGATTGATTAATCTGCGTTACTAAAACGTTGGTTAATCAATCTTTTTATTTTTTCTAATCTATATCATCGCAAGCGGCGTCTTTTCAGTCGGCTGTGGGAAGTCATTATCTATTAATTTTATTTCGTCTGATGTTAATTTGATATCTTGAGCAGCAATATTCTCCTTCATATGCTTAACCGTTCCCGCTTTAGGAATCGATAAAACATTACCATGTCTTAAAGTCCAAGCTAACATAATTTGGTGCGGAGTTACATTGTGCGCACGAGCTACTATTTTAAGATTATTAGTAATCCTAATCGAATCGCCTTTACCTGAGTTAAATGGAGAATACCCAATAAAACTGACGCTATGCTTTTCTTGCCAAGGTAAAACATCGTACTCTACCCCGCGTTCAGAAAGATTATACAGGTCTTCATTAGCAAAACAATCCTTGCCACCTGGAACACTAAACAGTTCTTCTAAGTCAGCTACATCAAAGTTAGATACACCCCAATGGCGAATTAAGCCTTCCTTTTGTAATTCTTTTAATCCACGTACTGTCTCAGATAAACGCTTATCGCCACGCCAATGAAGCAGATACAAGTCTAAATAATCAGTTCCTAGTCGTTTTAAACTCTTTTCTAAGCTCTGACGCTCTAATTCTGGAGAAGCATGATATGGATAAAATTTTGAGATCAAAAAAATTTGACTGCGATCATAGCCTTTGATTGCTTCACCAATTAATTTTTCACTTTTTCCTTCACCATACATTTCTGCAGTGTCAATTACCTTAATTCCATTATCTAAACCATAGCGAAGCGCCGCTAATTCGTCTTTTTTCTTAGAAGCGTCTTCGCCAATTCCCCAAGTTCCCATGCCTAAACCTGACAAGTTATTTTCTTGAAAACTCTTCTCCATCTCTTCTCACCTCATCTAAATTTTACCGCAGAAAAAAACAAATTTAAAAATGTTAGCGGTTTAAGTTGACTAGACCAATTTTATATTTTATAATGGACTAGACCAATGAATGAGGAGGTACACATAATTATGAAAATCATCGTAACTAAAGATAATATTGAAGGCGGCACTAAGGCATTTGAAATTATTAAAAAGGGAATGGAAAACGGCGACAAAGTTTTAGGCCTTGCAACTGGTTCTTCCCCAATTCCAATGTATGACGATATGTGCGACAGCGACTTAGACTTCTCTGACATGACAAGTATTAACTTAGATGAATACTACGGCTTAAAACCAGATAATGATCAAAGCTATCACTACTTCATGCAAAAACACTTATTCGATAAGAAGCCTTTCAAGCATTCATATATTCCAAATGGAATGGCAAAAGATATTGACGAAGAAGTTGACCGTTATAACGACATTATTGCTGCTAACCCAATTGACATCCAAATTTTAGGTATTGGTAGAAACGGACACATTGCCTTTAACGAACCAGGTACTCCATTTGGCAGCTTAACTCACAAGGTTCAATTAACTGAAAGTACTATTAAGGCAAATTCACGCTTCTTTGACAATGAAGACGAAGTTCCTCGCCAAGCTATTTGTATGGGAATTAAGTCAATTATGCAAAGTAAGAAGATTGTTTTACTAGCCTTTGGCGAATCAAAGCAAGATGCAGTTAAAGCATTAGTTGAAGGTCCAGTTACTGAAGAAGTTCCTGCATCTATTTTGCAAGATCACCCAGATGTAACAGTTATTTGTGACGAAGTAGCTGCAGCAAAACTTGATCCAAAATACAGAAAATAATCCTCATTTAAGACTATTTACTTTGACGAATTAATCTTTTAGATTAGTTCGTCTTTTCTTTTTGCACTTTTTTGATGTGTTCTCTTGACTTTTTTCTTTTATAGCAAATTAAAAAACTACTTGTTTTCATACCAGATATTGAATTACACTATTAAAGCAAACTATATCTTGTAGAAAGAACGTGATGACAGTTATTGTATTGAGCGGGCCTATTGGAGCCGGAAAATCCAGTTTAACCAGTCTTCTTGCAGAGCATCTAGGCACCCAAGCATTTTATGAAGGTGTAGATAATAATCCAATTTTGCCACTTTATTATAAAGACATGGCACATTACACCTTTCTTTTAAATACTTATCTTCTAAACCACCGTTTGGCTCAAATTAACCAAGCTATTCGCGATCATAACAGTGTGTCTGATCGTTCAATTTATGAAGATGCCTTATTTTTCAAAATGAATGTTGACAGTGGAATCGCAGATCCGACTGAATTCAAGATCTACGATAGTTTACTTGAGAATATGATGGAACAAGCTCCAGGCAACCCAAGTAAGAAACCTGATTTGTTAATTTATATTCATGTATCTCTTGATACCATGCTTCACCGCATTCAAAAGCGCGGTCGTACATTTGAACAATTATCAACTGATCCAGGCTTAAAAGACTACTATGCTCGACTTTTATCTTATTACGAGCCTTGGTATGAAAAATATAATGCATCCCCTAAGATGATGATTGACGGCGATAAATATGACTTTGTTGCAGATGAAGAGGCACGAAAAGAAGTTATCAGCACAATTGATCAAAAGCTTACTGATCTAGGTAATCTAAACTAGCTAACGAATAGAAGGAACGTGATGACAGTTATTGTATTAAGTGGGCCCATTGGAGCCGGAAAATCCAGTCTAACAGGTATTCTATCTAAGTATTTGGGTACTAATCCCTTTTACGAAAGCGTAGATGATAATCCTGTTTTGCCATTATTCTATGAAAATCCTAAGAAGTACGCATTTTTATTGCAAGTTTATTTCTTGAATACTCGCTTCCAAAGTATCAAGTCAGCATTAACTGATGATAATAACGTACTCGATCGTTCTATCTACGAAGATGCACTTTTCTTTCAAATGAACGCCGATATTGGCCGTGCTACTAAAGAAGAAGTAGATACTTATTACGAACTTCTACACAATATGATGAGTGAGTTAGATCGGATGCCTAAGAAGAATCCAGATCTTCTTGTTCATATTGATGTATCATACGATACAATGCTTAAACGTATTCAAAAGCGTGGTCGTAACTATGAGCAATTAAGTTATGACCCAACTCTAGAAGACTACTACAAGCGTTTGCTTCGCTATTATAAGCCTTGGTATGAAAAGTATGATTATTCACCAAAGATGACTATTGATGGTGATAAATTCGACTTCATGGCAAGTGAAGAAGATCGTCAAGAAGTCTTGAACCAAATTGTTGCTAAGCTCAAAGAAATGGGCAAGCTTGACGAAGATTGGAAACCAAATTTAGTTAAATAAAGCAAAAACTGCGATCCATACTGGACCGCAGTTTTTCATATATTCACACCATTAAACTAATGTCTTGAAGCGCCGCTTACTGCATCTGCCGCTTCACCTGT
The DNA here is from genome assembly GCF_000014425.1 of Lactobacillus gasseri ATCC 33323 = JCM 1131. Lineage (NCBI taxonomy): Bacteria > Bacillati > Bacillota > Bacilli > Lactobacillales > Lactobacillaceae > Lactobacillus > Lactobacillus gasseri. Next base: position 1,854,132 of record NC_008530.1, read on the forward strand.
TAGTTGATTTTCTTTAGTAACAGGATATGGCTTCATCACACTCTTACTCGTTGAAGAAATTCCCCAATCAGCAGTGTAATCAAGATGATCAATTTTTGCATGTTTAATATCTTCAATTGTCTTACAACCAGTTAATTGCATATCAATTAACAATTCCTTATTCAATTGATCAATAACTGACTGAACGCCTTGAGCACCGCCAAGTGCTAAGCCGTATAAGAAGGGACGACCGATACCGACTAAGTCAGCGCCTAATGCTAATGCCTTAAAGACATGTGATCCGCGACGAACGCCACCATCAAGGATAATCGGAACAGGGTGATCACAACTCTTCACAGCCTTTGCAATTTCAGGCAAAACGTCAATTGTAGCAGGAGCGCCATCAACTTCACGTCCTCCGTGGTTAGAAACTACGATTCCGTCTGCACCTGCACCAATTGCAAGCATAGCATCTTCAGCGCATTCAACACCTTTAACAATTACAGGTACATCTGCAATTTCCTTAATCTTGCGAATATCATCTGGCCCAATATTTTGAGCAGATGAAGCGTACATTTGAGCAACGCTTTGTCCCTCTCCTTTTCCACCAGTCCATTCATTAAAGAAAGCAAGTGGAACAGGATAAGTAAAGTTAGTCCGTAAATTGGCTTCACGGTAGCCACTAACTAGTGCATCTACAGTTAAGAAGAAACCAGTAAAACCGGCTTTAACTGATTCTTCAATCACCATCTTATTGAAGTCCCAGTTCTTGCTTAAATATAATTGCATAAAGCGAGGCGAGTCACCGACTGCGCTTTGCACATCTTGAACACTCTTATTCGCATAAGTACTCATCCCAAATAAAGCGCCAGCAGCCTTTGCACCCTTAGCTGTATCAACTTCTGCTTCTGCATTTGCAATACCATGACAGGCAATTGGACAAATCATGACCGGTGTCTTTAACTCCATCCCTAAAAATTCAGTATTTAGTTTCGGATCCTGCATCCCAGTTAAAGCACGAGGCACAATTTGAAAATGGTTAAATGCTTGGGTATTATTCCGCCAAGTCCATTCATTTTCAGCACCACTAGCTATGTAGTAATAGGCTGCTTCTGGTATTACGTACTTTGCTTCGTTTTCTAGTTCATCCAAGTTAACCATGTGTAGCTTTTCTTCTCTAGTACTTTGTGGAAAGCCCTTATAGTAAGTTGTCATTGATATTTCCTCCAATCATTAAGTAGGTTTCTATACACCTTAATTTTAGGACGATTTCATCAATTTATTAAATAAAAGCTATTATGAAATAATTCACTAAGTCCGACATACTTACTATTTATGTCTTTCATAGCGCTTTCTTTAATTAAAATTCGTGTTTACATTTATTTATCAGAATGCTACACTGTAAAAGTTGCTTATTTAAAGCTAAAAACGAACATTATGTCTGGAGGACAAAATGAATTTTATCAAAAACTACTTTCATTTAGAAAAGTTGGGAACTAATGTTAGAACTGAATTTATTGCAGGTCTAACAACCTTTATTAGTATGTCTTATATTCTTTTCGTTAACCCAAGTGTTCTTGGCGCTAGTGGGATGAATACTGGCGCTGTATTTACCGCAACTGCTTTAGCCGCTGCTCTTGGTACAGCAATTATGGGTATTGTAGCTAACTATCCAATTGGTGAAGCACCTGCCTTAGGTATCAACGCTTTCTTTGCCTACACTGTATGTATTGGGATGAAGGTATCTTGGGAAACTGCTTTAGCCAGTGTTTTCGTTGCATCAATTATCTTTATTTTAATTACCTTGTTTAAGCTAAGAGAAAAGATCATTGATTCTATTCCTTCAGACCTTAAATTTGCCATTTCATCAGGTATTGGTCTTTTTATTGCCTTCCTAGGTCTACAAAATGGTGGCCTAATTGTGGCTAATAAATCAACTTTAGTTGGTTTAGGATCACTTCATAATCCACTCGTTTGGATTACAATTTTTGGTTTAATCGTTACTGTAATTTTAATGATCTTAGGCGTTCCAGGTGCAATTTTCATCGGAATGATTGCTGCATCAATCTTTGGCATTTGTACTGGTCAAATTGCTGTACCACATAAGTTCATTTCTTTAGCACCAAGTCTTGCACCTACCTTTGGTCAAGCCGTTTTCCACGTTAAAGACATTAATTCTCTCCAAATGTGGGTTGTTGTTTTAACTTTCTTACTTGTTACATTCTTTGATACTGCTGGTACCTTAATTGGTCTTGCTCAACAAGCTGGCTTTATGAAGAACAACAAAATGCCACGTGTTGGTAAAGCATTAGCCGCTGATTCAACTGCTATGATGTTTGGTTCTATCTTTGGTACTTCACCTGTTGGAGCTTTCGTTGAATCAAGTGCTGGTATTGCAGTTGGCGGTCGCTCAGGTTTAACTGCTGTCTTTGTTGCCATCTTCTTCTTAATCTCAATGATCTTTAGCCCACTACTTGGCGTCTTCACTACTCAAGTAACTGCTCCTGCTTTAATCATTGTTGGGGTTTTAATGGCACAAAATACTGCTCACATTCATTGGAATAAGCTAGAAATTGCCGTTCCTGCCTTCTTGATTTTACTTGGTATGCCACTTACCTACTCAATTTCTGATGGTTTGGCATTAGGAATGATTACTTACCCAATTTGTATGGTTTCTGCAAAACGTGGTAAAGAAGTCAGTCCAATGATGTGGGTACTGTTTGTAGTATTCATCATCTTCTTGTGGGTTTTGAATTTTAAGTAGGATAAAATTTACTAACGAAAATACCGATTATCATCCATCTTGATAATCGGTATTTTTGTTGCTTTTATTATCTGTAAAGTATACTTAACAAAAAGCGCGATTTTTATAAAGTATACTTTACAGCATCTATAATTAAGTCGTTCATAGTATAATATAAGTATAAAAGTAATCCTTATTTTCCCCACTCAACTGTTTAATTTTTGCAAATACAGAACAGGAGGAATAAAAATGATCATTACGGGTAAAACTATTTTTAAGATAGTCTATATACTTAGCATAATATTCAGCATTACTTACATCGTTTGGAACACTCTTCAGCATAATCCATTAGATCCAACTTACCTTTTGGTTGCCGTCATCAGTATCGTAGCAATGACTTTAGTTTTTATAAAAATCAACAAAGAATAATAATTTCATATCATAAAAAAGGCCCGTACATTCGCACGAGCTTTTTAATTACCAGTTATAATCTGCCAACAAAAGTTTCACTATTCAAACTTTGAATGCAATCTTTACTAAATTGATTAATCTTTTTGCTTGGTACTTTTTTGTTAGCTTTGTCAACCTACATCGACCACCACAAAAAATAAAAACGCCGCTCAATATTATAACTTTGGAAGAGTTATTGAGTAGCGTTCACCGTAAAAAATAATCTTAACCACCGCTCTTAAAGCGGGCTGTATAAGGAGATCCCCGCATCGCCTTTTTTCATATCTAATTATATAGTAATGAATGTCATTTTGATATTTCTTTAATCTCTACAAATTTCTAAGCAATATAATTTCTTTCCACATTTTGGACAAGTTAATTTTCTAAACTTAGGTGTGTGCGGAGAAAAATTAAAAGTTAAAAATGACGGAATAAAGACATCTCCGCAATTTGGGCAAACATATTCAACTTGTTCATAGTAATACCTTGATAATCCCCAAGCTGTTGCAAAAACTATTGCAATTAAAGCTACGACTTCAATTACTAATATTGTCGTCATCTTCATCTGATATAAATAAACTGCAGTCCCAATTCCTGCTATCTCAAATAGCGTTAGGAGTCCACCCCATACCAAGAGTCTGCTTCTCAAAGCTGTCAAATTCTTTTCTTTTCTCATAATATTTGTAATGTCAGAAATATTGGTTAAAGTAGCAGGTAAAAAATTAATTTTTTGTAGATTCTCTATTTGTTTTTGACGCTTGTTTAATTCATTAATTTTTTGTTTATTTTCTCGATACTGCTGCTCTAAAAGCAAATCAAGCGATTGCCCACCACGCTCATCTTGAATGAGCAACTTTATCTGCTTTAATGAAAAGCCAAGTTCTTTTAGATAAATAATTAATTCTATCTGCCTTATCTGTTCTTTTTCATAAAAACGATAGCCATTTTCTTCAATATAAGCTGGCTTAACAAGTCCTTTTTCATCATAGAATCTTAGAGTACGCGTACTTACTTCCAGCATCGCAGCTACTTCACCAATTGAATATTTTTCTTGCATTACTTTCACCTCCTAGCTTCAAGATATCAATTAACGCAAGGTCAAAGTCAATATTTAAATTATAAAATATTATATTTCCCAGGTAATAATGTTCGGATTCTACAAAAAATATATCATTTCTTAATTCATTAGTATCTTTTTTTGTAATTTAATCGAATAATTTTGACTATCATCCTTGAAATAGTTAATATTTTAGATATAATTTTAGTTGAAGATTCGTTTTTGAATGGCTAAAGAGTTAATTTAGTTGTTTAAAATTTTATTTTCTTTCAAAATACGAACATTACCACATCTGGAGGGTTACATGAATTCAATTGGTAAATTTTTCCATTTAAATGAAAACCACACTTCATTTAAAACAGAGTTTTTAGCTGGACTAACTACGTTTGTGAGTATGTCTTACATTCTGTTTGTTAACCCAGCTGTTTTAGGAGCAAGTGGCATGAACAAGGGAGCGTTGTTTACTGCAACAGCCTTATCTGCTGCTTTCACGTGTATTGTAATGGGACTAGTTGCCAATTACCCTATTGCTTCTGCACCAACCTTAGGACTTAACGCATTCTTTACTTACACCGTCTGCTTAGGAATGCACGTTAAATGGCAAACTGCTTTAGCTGCTGTTTTTGTTGCTTCGATTCTTTTCATCTTACTAACTGTATTTAAAGTACGTGAGATGATTATCGATGCTATTCCTAGTGATATTAAATACGCAATCTCAGCTGGTATTGGTTTATTTATTGCCTTTATTGGTCTTCAAGGTGGTAAATTAATTAGCAAGAGTGATTCCACTTTAGTTACTGTTGGTGCTTTGAACAATCCACTTGTTTGGATCACAATTTTTGGTTTAGTTGTTACTATTTTCTTAATGATCGCCAGAGTCCCTGGTGCCATCTTTATCGGAATGATCGTGGCTGCTGTCTTTGGCATCGCCATCGGTCAAATTCCAATGCCTAAGGCCTTTATTTCAGGAGTTCCAAGTCTTTCACCAATTTTTGGTCAAGCTGTTTTCCATATTAGTGATATTAATACTGTCCAAATGTGGATCGTTGTCTTCACTTTCTTACTGGTTACTTTCTTTGATACTACTGGTACTTTAATCGGACTTGTTCAACAAGCAGGCCTCATGAAAGACAACAAAATGCCACGCGCCGGTGAAGCTCTAGCAGCTGACTCATCTGGTATGTTAGTTGGTTCTGTTCTTGGTACTTCACCTGTTGGTGCCTTTGTTGAATCAAGTGCTGGTATCGCAGTTGGTGGTAGAACTGGTCTAACTGCTGTCTGGGTTGGTATTTTCTTCTTAATTTCAACTATCTTCAGCCCAATCTTAAGTGTCTTTACTACTCAAGTAACTGCTCCTGCTTTAATTATTGTTGGGGTATTAATGGCTGAAAACTTAGCACACGTTCACTGGACTGACCTTGAAATTGCAATTCCATGTTTCTTAATCGCACTTGGCATGCCTCTTACCTACTCAATTTCAGATGGTCTTGGCTGGGGCTTAATTATTTACCCAGTATCAATGCTTGCTGCTAAGAGATTCAAAGAAATCACGCCAATGATGTGGATTTTATTCTTTGTCTTCGTCATTTACTTCGTAGTTCTAAATGTGAAATAGGGTTAGGATAATGAAAAAGCTAGTTAGAGACAAAATACCTGAATTCGCTACCTATGCATCTTATCGTCAACTAAAACCTGATGAAAGAGAAGATGCCTTGAAAAATAAAATCGTCGAAGAAGCTAATGAGGTTAAAGCTGCACCCGACGATCAAAATCTCCTTGAAGAATTAGCTGATGTTTATACAGTGTTAGAAGCATTTTTAGATTTTAAAAATATTAGTAAAGAGGAATTACTAAAACAAGTAGAGGCAAAAAAAGCTGAAAAAGGCGGCTTTACCAAATTCCTTTTGATGAATACTGATAAATAATATCTCCTTAAACAAGTAGTTCACATGACTACTTGTTTTTTATTTATCTCCATTTGCGTATACGATAAATTTCTGCTAGAATACTTAACAATCAAGTTATCTATATATCGTCGAAATAAGGTCGACAGTATCTACCCTGAGCCATAAATTCAGGACTATAGGTATCAGACGTCATAAATTTGCTTTAAAGGACATCTTTTACCCATGGCTTTTTTGGGTAAACTGTGTCCTTTTTTCATTTTTATTTTATGTTGGAGAAATGATGCAATTTTTAGATAAAGTCTTTCATTTAGAGGATGCACATACTAATGTCAAACGCGAATTAATCGCTGCTCTTACCACGTTTGTTTCATTGTCATACATCCTTTTTGTTAACCCTAATATTTTAAGTGCAGCTGGTATTAATAAAGGCGCTGCTTTCACTGTTACTGCAATCGCAACTGCAATTGGTTGTTTCTTAATGGGATTCATTGCTAACTACCCAATTGCCTTAGCACCAACTCTTGGTAGTGCAGCCTTTTTCTCATATAACGTAGTTATTGGAATGCATATCAATTGGCAAACCGCTTTAGCTAGTGTGTTAGTTGCTTCAATCTTGTTTATTTTAATTACTGTTTTAAAATTACGTGAAAAAGTTGTTGATGCTATTCCTCAGGACTTAAAATATGCAATCTCTGCTGGTATTGGCCTATTCATTGCTTTTATTGGCTTACAAAATGGTAAATTAATCGTTGATAATAAATCTTCTCTAGTTGGTTTAGGATCATTCAATAATCCAGCTGTTTGGATTACTTTATTTGGCTTAATTTTAACTGTCATCTTAATGGCTGCTAAAGTTCCTGGTTCAATCTTCATCGGTATGATCGTGACTGCTATCTTTGGAATGGTAATTGGTCAAATTCCAATGCCACATGGTATTGTTTCAGGTGCTCCAAGTATTGCGCCTACTTTTGGTCAAGCAGTCTTTCATTTAAAGGACATTAACACGCCACAACTATTTATGGTTGTTTTAACATTCTTATTAGTTACTTTCTTTGATACTGCTGGTACTTTAATTGGGATGACGCAACAAGCCGGGATGGTTGACAAAAACGGTAAAATTCCACGTATTGGTAAAGCCTTCTTGTCAGATTCACTTGCTATGGTTGAAGGTTCTGTTCTTGGTACTGCTCCACTTGGTACTTCTGTTGAATCAAGTGCAGGTATCGCAATGGGTGGTAGAACTGGTTTAACTGCTATTTTTGTTGGTATTTTATTCTTAGTTTCAATGATTTTCAGTCCTCTTCTAGCAGTAATCCCAACTACTGTGACTGCCCCAGCTTTAATTATCGTTGGGGTACTAATGGCAGGAAACCTTAAATATATTCACTGGGATAACTTCGAAATTGCCTTTCCATCATTCTTGGTTGTTGTTGGTATGCCATTAACTTACTCAATTTCTGATGGTTTAGCCTTAGGGATGATTGCTTACCCAATTACGATGATTGCTTCTAAGCGCTACAAAGAAGTATCACCAATGATGTACATTCTATTTGTAATATTCGTTATCTTCTTCCTTATTACAAATATGGGATAAAAATAAAAATGAGATCGTACGCGATCTCATTTTTTATTACCTCGGCAATAATTTACTAGCTTTAGATCATTATTTATTCCATAATGTTAGATATATTTACTAGTGCGCCAAGCTAGTCAATCGAGGAGTATTTGGAATAATGTCAGTTAAACCTATCATTCATGATGAACTTTCTTTAAAATTCAAATCTACGCTAGTCACCAAGCAGGATCTAGCAGCAGCTGAAGATTTGAAAGACACCTTAATTGCTAATAATGGCAAAGCTGCTGGACTTGCAGCAAATATGATCGGTGTACAAAAGCGAATTATTGCTTTATTTGTTGGTCCACTTCCAATTGTGATGCTTAATCCAATTATTGTTAAAAAAGCTGATAAGTATTTAGCTTATGAGGGATGTCTTTCTTTAGAAGGAGAACGTCCGACAGAAAGATATAAGAAAATTACAGTGAAATACCAAAATGAAAACTTTGAAACTCGTCAGCAAGCATTTTCTGATTTCGTCGCTGAAGTAATTCAACATGAAGTTGATCATTGTAATGGAATTTTGATTTAAACTATGTATTTTCAAAAAAGGTAGCACCTCGACTAAAAATCGAAGATGCTACCTTTTTCTTCTATAATTCACGATTTGTTGGTCCACGTTCAATCTTAATTCTAACAATTAAATGAACTAAGTTATATAGCAGAGTAAATGCTAGTAAAATCAACCAAAAATACCAAAATGCATAAATAATTAACAAAATAGCTGGAAAAACACTTAAAATAACTGCAATTAGACTATCAGCTAGTTTCAATTTTTTATTAAAAATTCCACTTCTCACTAATTGATATGACTTAAAACCTAAATATCCTGCACCAGTTAGTCCAAATATTCTTAATAGCACGTCAACATTCACAAAGACACATACCATGCTTAATCCCATATACAAAACGCCAATGACAATCAATATAATTCGTACTGATCTAGTAATAGCATGGCTTTCTTCTAATCCTTGCTCTATATCAACAAGATAATAAATAATCGCGCATAAACCGACTAATCGATACAACCAGCCAATATTCCAAAATGCCAAAAAGAACATAACGCAACTTAAAATAACTTCGGCCACACCAAGAAGACGGTTTAGTTTTCTGTTCTTAACAATTAAGTCTGGCCGCATACAATCATTCCCATCTGATCCTATAATTCACGATTTGTCCCATCGTGTTCAACCTTAATTCTGACAATTAAGTGTAATAAGTTATATGCCAACGCAAAGATCAAAAGAAATAGCCAGAGAATATCTCTTGGAGCTAATGCAACTACTAATGACGCCACTACTATTCCCAAAAAAATTGCTATCATGCTATCGGCAAACTTCAGATTCTTATTCTTCAAGTCTTTACGTAAGACCGCATTAGTTTTAAAGCCCAAATATCCAGCACTGACAATTCCAAATGCCACTAATAAAAAATCTAAATTAACAAAGACAAAAATAATACTCATAAGCTCGTAAATTGTACCAAGAACAATAAAAATAATTTTTTGCGTGCGACTAATTACCTTACTATCTTCTAGCATTTGTTCCACATCAATCCAGAAATAAAGAATAACCGCCACCACAATAAAAATGAGTAGCCAGCCGATGTTTTTTACAGTAAAAAAGACCATCATAACTACAATCAGCAAACTGATAAATCCAAAATACTTATCTTGCTTTTTTCTTTTTGCTAATTCAATCCATCTTTTATCGTCCATCTACTCACCTTCCCGTTTTAGTTGTCTAGATTTTACTATGAAATATTTGCTTTAACAATATTTTAATCATATTTTTATACAAATTGTGTAGTTTTCATTGTTGACAAGCGTAAACATAAAGATATATGATTACAGTTGTAAACGAAAGGAAAGTAAAAATGAACGAAAAGAATTTATCTCCTATTTCAGACAGTGAATGGGAAGTAATGCGTATTGTCTGGACATTAGGTGAAACTCACACAAATCAAATCCTAAAAGAACTTCAAGCAAAAAAGAATTGGTCAGACTCTACTATCAAAACACTAATTAGACGTTTAGTTCAGAAAGGCTGGTTAACTGCCAAGCACGAAGGACGACGTTATACCTACACTGCTACTGTTAGTCAGACAGATATGATGTACAACGAAGCTAAATCCTTATTAAACCGAATGTGTGACATGCATAAGGGCGAAGTGATCTTAAAACTTTTAGAGGACTCACCTATTTCTAAAGGCGATTTAATGAAGATGCAAGAAGAAATTAGTCAAAAAGAAAAAACAGCACCGGACATGGTTCCATGCAACTGCTTAAAAACCGGCTCTACTATTTGCTAGGAGGACTTAAAAATGAATACTAGTCAAATCATCGTCTTAATTATCGGAATAATTTTAATTGGCTTTATTGTTTGGTGGTTCTTTGGCAAACATAAGGAAGCTACAGGAAGTGGAACTATTGTTAATGACGAACAAACTGCGACAATTGTAGTTAACGGTGGATACTCTCCTTCAACAGTAGTTCTAAAGAAAGGGATACCTGCACAAGTTAATTTTGATATGCGCGATTCTACTGCCTGTTTATCCCACGTTGTCTTTGAACAATTAGGCGTTAATAAAGATCTAACTAAACAAAAAATCACTACTGTCAATATTCCAACTGACAAAACTGGTACTTATAACTTTGCCTGCGGAATGGACATGTTTCATGGAAAAGTAATTGTTAAATAAAGAAAGGAACTACTAAAATGAGTATTTTTTCAAAAAAACAAACTAAAAAAGTTGTTGTTAATGCAGAAAATCACGGCTACAAACCAGATGTAATTACTTTTAAATCAGGTAAACCCGCACAAGTTAAGTTCATTCCTTCTGATAACATGGGCTGTATGAACGAGATTGTCTTCAAAGATCTTGGTATTGACAAGGTTCTTGACGGTAAAAACGAAGTAGTTGTTAACATCCCAACTGATAAGCCAGGTACTTACAATTTTGCCTGCGGAATGGATATGTTCCATGGAAAGGTCGTTGTTAAATAATGAAACTATCAAATATTAAGCGTTTTTGGATATCATTCATCCTATCTATTCCAATGCTTATTCAAATGTTCGCCATGCCTTTTCATTGGATGATGCCAGGATATAACTGGATTGCGCTTATTACGACTACGATCATTATGGCGATTTCTGCCCTACCTTATTGGAAAAGTGCAATTGCTGCTTTCAAAAAGCACAGTGCTAATATGAACACCCTAGTTGCTACAGGTACAGCAGTTGCTTACTTCTATAGTATCTTTGCGATGATTACCAACCGTCCAGTTTACTTTGAAAGTGCAGCCTTTGTTACTGTCTTTGTCCTACTTGGTGATGCGATGGAAGAAAAGATGCACGATAACGCATCAAACGCTCTAGGTAAATTGATGGGCTTGCAAGCAAAAGATGCCGAAGTTCAAAGAGATGGTAAGTTCGTTAAACTTCCACTTGATCAAGTTAAAGTTGGCGACATTATCCGCGTTAAGCCAGGTGAAAAGATTCCAGTTGATGGCGAAATCTTAGAAGGTGTTACAACGCTTGATGAATCAATGGTTACCGGCGAAAGTATGCCAGTTGTCAAAAAAGTTGGTGACACCGTTGTAGGTTCCACTATTAATAGTAACGGCACAATTACTTTCAAAGCCACTAAGGTGGGCTCCGACACAATGCTCGCTCAAATTGTTGACTTAGTTAAAAAAGCGCAAACTAGTCACGCTCCAATTCAAAATTTAACAGATAAGATATCCAATATCTTTGTTCCAGCTGTAATGATTATCGCTATTTTAACTTTTATTATCTGGTATTCATTTTTAGGTGCGACTGCTGTAGAAGCCATGCTATTTGCCGTTAGCGTTATCGTCATTGCCTGCCCATGTGCTTTAGGTTTAGCCACACCAACCGCATTAATGGTCGGAACTGCTCGCAGCGCCAAAATGGGCGTCTTAATCAAAAACGGTGAAGTATTACAAGAAGTTAGCGACTTAGATACAGTTGTATTTGATAAAACTGGTACTATCACAGTCGGTAAGCCAGAGGTGACTGACGTTGTAGGTGATCAAAAGCAAGTTCTAACTATTGCTGCTAGCCTAGAAGAGTCCTCGGAGCACCCTCTTGCTACAGCAATTGTCAAAAAAGCTGAAACTGAAAAATTAGCAATTGAAAAAGTTGATGATTTTGAAGCAATTGAAGGTAAAGGCGTTAAGGCTAACTACAATGGTCAAACTGCTTTTGTTGGTAGTGATCGCTTACTGGCAGATGTTGATATTTCCCAGGAAATGTCACAAAAAGGTACTGCCTTACAAAATGAAGCTAAAACGGTAGTCTATGTTGGCTTAGACGGGAAAATTATTGGCTTAGTTGCTATTCAAGATGTACCAAAGCCAAGTTCACATGAAGCTATTAAAGAGCTAAGAGAGCGTGGTTTAAAGACCATCATGCTTACAGGAGACAATAAGAATGTCGCTGAAGCTATTGCTAAACAAGTAGGTATTGACCAAGTCATTGCTGGAGTTTTACCTAATGAAAAAGCAATGCACATTCAAGAACTCCAAGAACAAGGTAAGAAAGTTGCTTTTGTAGGTGACGGAATTAATGATGCTCCAGCACTTTCAACTGCTGATGTTGGAATCGCTATGGGATCAGGAACTGACATTGCCATTGACTCTGGTGGTATCGTCTTAGTTCAAAATGACCTACGTGGTGTTGTTCGCGCACTTGATATTTCTAAGAAGACATTTAACAGAATTAAGTTGAACCTCTTCTGGGCTCTAATTTACAATACAATTGGTATTCCAATTGCAGCAGGATTATTTGTTGGCTTAGGATTTACTCTTAGTCCTGAATTAGCTGGTTTAGCTATGGCATTTTCATCCGTTTCTGTAGTTGGTAGTTCATTGATGCTTAATAAAACAAAAATTGCTGGTGATACAGCTAAAGCATAGTTAGATAACCAAAACGGCCTAGTATCAATTTAGATACTGGGCCGTTTTTTAGTCTATTGTTCTTTATATTTATCCAAAAATTTTATCATCTCTTTACCAAAAGCTGACATCCCACCCCATTCAAAACTTTTTAGAATCAATTTACACTTCTTTAAATGTCTTGCCTTTCTATCAGTGTGATAAGCAATTAGTTCTTCATAAAAAGTAAGCATTTCACGATAAAGAAAAAATTCAGGGATAACCTTAATTTGCTGGCCTAGACTGATAAGCTTATTTGTTTCATTATATTTTTTCTCTTCAATTCCCTGCTTTAATACATTCAGTATAATCGCAAATAAAATTTCGTCTTGCCTTTCGACTTTTTTCTTTTTTAATGCTTTAACAATCTGTCTAATTATTTGCTGATTACTATCAAAATCATATAAATCTACAAAATTCGCATAGACTGATAATTTATAAGTATCATATTCTGGCATTAAGAATATCTTTTCTTTTAGCTGATTTCTTAAATTAATGTCAAAAGTTTCAGGATCGTCTTTTTCTGATTCTAAAACACCATCAATTATCAGCAGCATATCTTTCTTCATATCAGCTTCGACATCTAATTTAACAGCTTTTGCCTTAATTTTTTTAATTTGAGCTAATGAATTATCTGCATAATTAGCTTTAGTTATTTCCTCAAAAATGGCATTAACTTTATTTACCTGCTCTTGATGTGGATCTATTTCTAGTTTTTCAAAAAAAGTCTTAACTGAAATGGCATTATGCGTTAGAAGCAATAACAAATCATCAGCAGTAATTCGATGAATATTCTTTTCAACTTTAGAATAGTAAGACTGACTAACAATTCCAGCCGAAAACTCTTTCTGATTTTTATTTTGTTTTACGCGATATTCTTTAAGCAATTCACCAACAGTCATTTTGGCACCTCAAAATAATTCGAATACGACTATTCTAGAAATAATTTTACTTTCTTGATATTATGAAAGCAACATTAAATTTAAAGGAGTAATCAGTTATGAACAGATTTAAAATTCGTGGCGGACTTGGTGATTCTGCCGTAGCAAACCCTGACGTTAAATTACAAGATAACTTATACTTAGCTACTAATTCAAACTGGCTTGAACATGCAGAAATTCCAGCTGACCGTCCCATGATTGGTGGCTTCACAGAGTTAGACATCAAGGTTAAAAAGCAATTGTCACAAGATTTTGATAACTTTGCTTCTAACGACAAATCACTTCCTAAGATTGCAAATCTAGATAAAGCTGTTCGGCTTTATCAACTTGCACTGGACTTTAAGCAAAGAAATGCGGACGGCGCTCAACCTATCCAAACAGACTTACAAAAGCTTACTTCTCTAAAGAACTTTTCAGATTTTGATAAACATACTGTTGATCTAGTTAAGTCTGCACTTGCTTTTCCTTTTAATCTTAGCGTTGATGTTGATATGAAAAATACAACTAAGAATGCTCTCTACTTTAGTTCGCCAGAAACATTCTTACCTGATGCTGGCAACTACAAAGATTCTTCTGCTGATCAATTACTAACTATTTTTGAAAAACAATCAGTGCAACTTTTAAAACTAGCTGGCTTTAATGAAAACGAAAGTAAAAAATACGCCGCTAATGCTATTAAATTCGATAAACTCTTAGCCAAATATAAAAAATCACAAGAAGAATTAAACGATATTGCTGGTATTTATAATCCTTACTCAATTTCCGACTTTAAAGCAGCTTTTACTAACATGAATATTGATCAATTGCTTAATGGGCTACTTCCTAATTCACCTGAAAAGGTAATTATAACTGAACCTAAATTCTTGCAGCACATTAATGAACTATTAAGTCCTGATAAATTTGAGGAACTGAAGAGTTGGCTTGTAGTTACCTTCATTAATCATTATGCTACTTATCTTTCTCAAGAATTTCGTGAAGCGGCCTTTGCTTACGATCATGCAGTATATGGAGCAAAAGAATTGCAAAGCCAAGCCCAGCATGCTTATGGGATTGCTAATAATATACTAGGCGAAGTCATTGGTCTCTACTATGGTCAAACTTACTTTGGACCAGAAGCCAAAGCAGACGTGGAACAAATGATAAGAAAAATTCTTGCAACTTACAAAGCAAGACTCCAGACTAACGACTGGCTTACGTCTTCTACACAAAAGCAAGCTCTAAAAAAGCTCGATGCAATTACGTTAAAAATTGGTTATCCAGATAAACTTAGCGACCTATATGATCAAATTCAAGTATCATCAGAAAAATCTTTATATGAAAACATTATCGCTGCTAATCAAACCCAACTCGTCCATAATTTTAGCCAATTAAACAAACCCGTTGATCGAACTCTTTGGGGAGCAGATCTTCCAGCAAATGAGATTAATGCAGGTTATAATCCAACAAATAATGATATTACTTTCCCTGCAGGAATCTTGCAAAAGCCTTTTTATAGTCTAGATAATACCCTAAGTGAAAACTTAGGTGGTATTGGAGCTGTTATCGGTCATGAAATTACGCATGCTTTCGATCCAAATGGTTCTAAATTTGATGAAGTCGGCAATATTCGTAATTGGTGGAGTGACGAGGATTATGTTAAGTTTAATGAACTGTCCAAATCTGAAATCACTTTATTTGATGGTATTGTCTGTGGCGGAATTAAAACAAATGGTAATCTAACTGTTGGTGAAAATGTAGCTGACTTAGGTGGCCTTACAGCTGCAGTAGAAACTGCCAAAAAAGAAAATGGTAATTTGCAAGAAGTATTTCAAAGCTGGGCTAAAATCTGGCGTGGTAAAATGACGCCCCAAGTTAGAAAAACGCTCATTGCCTATGACCCACATGCACCACGAGAGCTTAGGACAAATGTTACTGCCCAATCTATTGATGACTTTTATACAGCTTTTGATATTACGCCTGGCGATGGCATGTGGCTTGATCCTGAAAAACGAGTACATATTTGGTAATTAAAAGTTTTCATCATAAAGTAAGTTTTTGCAAGAAGTCTGATAAATTTACTTTACGAGGTAAAAATATGAAACCTGAGTTAATTAACAGACCGCAATATTTAAACAAACTAATTGATTTTATTGCTACAAAAGATTGGTTACTAAATTAAAAACGCAAAAAAGACTGAATCTAGAGATATCAAAATCTCGATTCAGTCTTTTTTAGTTAGTCTAATTTTTCACCCATTGCTTGTTCACGTTTAGCTTCACGTTTTCTAAGCCATGGTAAAACGAATCCTAATCCAAACAATACTACAACAGTAATAATGTTCATCCATAATTGGTGAGTAAAGGCCTTAGTGCCTACTGCAACGTTTTGAGGGATAAATCCTAAAGTAGCACAGACAAAGGTAAATAGTAAGCACCAACCACCAACAGTTAAAGCACCAGCCTTATTTTTAATAAAGACATAGTCTGAGTGGTACTTATCTTGGTGCATTCTCATTGCTACAAAAGCAAAGAATACCCAACAAGTCTTATATGGTGAAATAATTCCGTTAACGTTCAATAGCCAGTTATAGATGGTATTAATGTTAGGCAACGTTCCTGTTAAGAGTAATAAGAACAAGCTAAGTCCAACAGTAAATGTGTACGAGTGAATTGGACGTCCATTCTTGTTTTTCTTAGTAAGCCATTTAGGCATGAACTTAGAACCAACATCCCCTGCAAATACACGACTTGATGCATCAAGTAACACTGCAAGTTGAGCCATCATGAAGATTGCTTGCACAACCGCAAAGATGTACATTAACACCTTACCTACACCTAAGCTTTCACCAAGTAATTGGAAAGCGTAGTAAGGTCCATTCATCTTGAAGTCATGTGGAATATGGTGAGCGTTAAAGAACATTGCTAAAGCCAAGGTTCCAAAAATCGTTAAGAAACCAGTCATAATAGCAAGCATCCACATTGCTTTTGGAAAATCTCTCTTAGGATTCTTCATTTGTTGTACGTAAGGTGCAGCAAGTTCAGCACCAGACATTGCAAAGATCAAAAGACCAGTAGTTGAGAAGTAATTCAAACTGAATGAAGGCTTAAATGCTCCCCAGTTAAATGGTTGAGTTGCAATATGGTGTCCATGCATTACTGACCATGCAGCAAGCAATACAAAGAGCATTGACATAATGAACATTGCTCCCCCACCAATTAAAGAAAGAATTTCTAGTGAATTACGAAGTTTGTTTTCTAATAAAATAAAGATCAAAATGATCACAAAAGTTAAGATTCCGAACCAAAAGGTCGACATCTTCTTGTCTAAGCTGTTGTTGCCAAAAATCATCCAGCTAAATGAAACAATAACTGAGTTTGATACATCAACGATATATGGCACACTCTGCACCCAATACATCCAAGAGGTCCAGTATCCTAAGGTATCGTTTGTACTTCTTCTGACCCAAGAAGCAAGTCCACCGTCTTGATTATCAAAAGTCAAACTCATCTGACTACTAATCAATGCGTAAGGAATAACGTAAGTAAATAAAAGAAAGATCCAAGAAATTACAACTGAAAGTCCTTGGTTTTGAAATGGATAGAAGATATTTTCAAAACTAATAATCGTTACAAAGTCAATCAGCGCAATAACAGGCCAACTCATATAGTGCTTTTTATTCGGTTCTAAATCATTTAAGACATCTGGTTTATCCAATTTTCAATTTCCTCCAAAATTAAAATATTTATCTAAATCCAACGTTTTAAATTTGGAGGCTTCAAAACTATCATTAAAGTATTCAAAATCACTTGTAGAAATCCTCTATAAATCGCTATAATTTATGCCGTAGTCTTCTTGCAAATAAAATTGCGTACAAAAACGTTCGCACAAAATTATAAGGATTTATAAAAATTTTGCAAGTCTATTTTAGAAAATATAGTAGGAAAACAAGGTGATTAAATGAATTTTCTAAAAATTGCACTAAGCAATGGACTTAAAAATAATAATTTTAATTCATGGCAAACTACTAATTTGAATAATAAACCTCAAGCTAGTGAACTTGCCGCTATTGTTTTAGCAGAGGGCGACCAAGATAGTCTTAAAACTGCTCAAGATCTACAAAAAACTTCTGGCCTTGGAATTCCTATTATTGAAGTTTCACATGAAACAATTTCTAATAATGAAAAAAGAAAAATAATTAACGCAGCAAATAAATACACCAAAAAAATGGTCCCAGGCTTTTTAACTGATTTAGTTAATTTTGCTGAAGATCATCCAGTAAGCTTTACTACTCCTGGTCACCACAATGGCCTCTACTATGAAAAACACCCCGCTGGCGTTGTCTTCAATCGCTTCTTTGGTAAGAACCTGATGTTTGCAGATACTAGTGACACCGTACCTGAACTAGGCGACACTATGACGCACGAAGGGACACCTTTAACTGCTGAACAAAAGGCTGCTGAAACTTATCACGCTGACAAAGTTTACTTTTGTACTAATGGAACTACTAGTGCTAACTCAATTTGTGCTAGTGCCTTACTGACGAAAGATGATCTAGTTCTCTTTGATCGTAACAATCATAAATCACTTTATAACAGCGCCTTAGTTATGAGTGGAGCTAAACCAGTGTACATTCCAACTGATCGAAATGCACTTGGTTTAATTGGAGAAATGGATCCTAATTTTTTAAGTGAAGAAAAAATTAGAGCAGAAGTTGCTAAAGTTGACCCTAAAAAAGCGAAAGCTAAGCGGCCATTTAGATTAGCTATTATTCAGTCAGAAACTTATGACGGCCTTTTCTATGACGCTAAATGGATGATCGATAAGATTGGTAAGCTTTGCGACTATATTCTATTTGACTGTGCTTGGGGCGGATTTGAACAATTCGTACCAATTATGAATCATTTATCTCCCCTTAATTTAGATTTGGGCCCAGAAGACCCAGGTATCTTAGTAACCCAATCACTCCATAAGCAACAAGCGGGGATGGGACAAGCTTCCCAAATTCTAAAAAAAGATGCTCACATCAAAGGCCAAAAACGCTATGTTGATCATAAGCACTTTAATCATGCTTATCTTAAATTTGTCACTTCAAGCTATTCATATCCTCTTTATGCTTCCTTAACAGTTAACTCATACTTAACAAGTGGCGAAGGCAATAAAAAATGGTGGGATAAAATATTACGACTAGGAATTGAATGGCGTAAGGAACTGATTAGAAAGTCAAAATTATTTAGACCACTCGTAATTGATAATTTTGAAAATATTAGTACTGACGACTTAGCAACAAATGAAAAATACTGGGACTTAGAACCTAACAATCTTTGGCATGGCTTTAGTAAAATTGCGACTGGTCAAGCAATGATTGATCCACTAAAAATTACAGTAGTCACTCCTGGCATTGATGTTAAAAGCGCAAAATATGAAGACATAGGAATCCCTGGTCCAGTAGTGGCAGAGTTTCTAATGGAAAAGAGAATTATTCGTGCAAAAGATGATTTGTACTCCCTCCTCTTCCTGCTTACACCTGGCGATACCAAAGCTGAATTAGATACACTACTGAATGCATTTTTAGAGTTTGAACAATACTATAACGAAGATGCACCATTAGAAAAAGTATTACCTAAACTGACTAAAGTATATGGCGATCGCTACAAGGGTTATACTTTAAAGCAGCTTTGCCAAGAAATGCATAATTATTACCGGGGAAATAAAACTTTCACTTTGCAGCAAGAGCTATTTGCTAAACCAAATATGCAAAATTACCCAATGACACCAGAACATGCTGACTATCTCTTTATGAAAAATGAAAGTGAGCTAGTTAACCTAGATGATGTTAAAGGAAGAATTGCGGCCGAAGGTGCACTTCCCTATCCACCAGGTGTCTTTATCGTTGCCCCAGGGGAAAAATGGAGCGATATTGATCAAAAGTACTTTGAAGTTTTAGTAGGAGCAATCGAGCGCTTCCCTGGCTTTGTACCTGAAATTCAGGGCGTTTACTGGGATCAAAAAGCAGATGGTAAAATAAGAGTACAAGCAGAAGTATTAAAGGAGAATTAACTAATGGTTTTATCTTGGAAAGAAAACTTACCAACAGAATTAAAAGAAAAAGTCGATAAAGTCGACAAAATAATTGAACCTCGTTTAGAAGAAATTGACGAACAAGTTTTTTATAATCAGCAACGCGTTTTAGACCTATTTAGAAAACACCGCGTAGGAGAAGAAGATCTAGTTCCTTCAACTGGCTATGGTTATGATGATGTTGGTCGTGACAAGCTTGAAGCAATGTATGCCGACTACTTTAAAACAAACGACGCTTTAGTCCGTCCACAATTTTCTTCAGCAACACATGCGATTGCTGTTGGTCTTTTCAGTATGCTTCGCCCTGGTGATACTCTTTACTACTTAACTGGTATGCCATATGACACAATTCAAGAAGTTATTGGTTTAGCAGGCAACAAACCAGGAAACATGAAAGAGTGGGGCATTGACTTTAAGCATACTGACTTACTTGACAATGGCGAAGTAGACTATGATCAAGCCAGAAAAGACTTACAAGATCCAAAGATTAAAGTCGTAACGATCCAACGTTCTCTTGGTTATGCTGTACGTGCAAGTTTCACCATGGAAAAAATCAAGAAAATGCTTAAGTTCATCAAAGAAGTTCGTCCAGATGTAAAGATCTTCGTTGATAATTGCTATGGTGAATTTTCTGAAACCGAAGAGCCAACTTTCTACGGTGCCGATATGATGGCAGGATCTCTATTTAAGAATGCTGGTGCTGGTATTGTTAAAGCAGGTGCTTTCTTAGTTGGTAAAAAAGACCTAATTGAAGGAGCAGGTTCTCGTCTTAATGTTCCAGGTGCTGGTAAAGGAGAAGGCGCTACTTGGGGCTATCTAAGAGACATGTACCAAGGCTTCTTTATGGCACCCCACACTACTGGTGAAGCTTTAAAAGGTATGATTTATACTGCCGCTCTTTGCGAAGAAATGGGGATGAAAGTTGCGCCTAAGTGGAATGATCCAAGAACTGATATTGTTCAAACAGTAACCTTTGGAGAACCTGATCCAATGGTTAAATTCTGTGCTGCAATTCAACATTACTCACCAATGAACTCATTTGTTGATCCTATTCCATACCACCAAGATGGTTATGAAGATGATGTTGTTATGGCTTCAGGTAGCTTTACTGAAGGTTCTACAATTGAATTATCTTCAGATGGCCCTCTTCGTGCACCTTACCGTCTATATATTCAAGGTGGTTTGTCTTACGCTCATGATAAGATCGCAATCACTCATGCAGTGGAAGAGACTTTCTACAAAAAAGATTAATATTAATCAACATATCTAAAACGGCCAGTGATTTTTCACTGACCGTTTTTATTTTCCTGATAAACTTATTTCAAAATCATTTTTTCTTTCGTTTCTTCTACAAATCCGCGACTACTGTATAGTCCTTTTGCTCTGATATTTGTAGGAAAAACTTCTAAAAATGCTGGACGTTTTAAGTAAGGAATGGCTGTATCTAATAGTTTTCCTCCTATACCCTTTCCTTGATATTCTTTTAACACGTAAATATAGCCTAGTTCATTCTTCCTAAAAGCAATAAATCCTACTACATGACTATTAACTTCAGCTACATAGATCGTTTCTGAAAATAGTTCTTCTTTATATATTGCCTCTTCAAGCGGAGCATACAGTTCAACAGCGTTTCCAACAATTAATTCCTGCATCCTCGCTTCATCATGTACTTCACATAATTGAACATAGTCTGTATTTTTATATTTTCTGATAATTACTTCTTCTGACATAACTAACCTAATTTCTATTTGAAACATCAGGAGAAATAAACTCCTGATTAACGACTAAATTGGCTAGCTTCTGTACGTAATCTCATTTCCTTACCAGCTTTCTAAATTTTTAATAATATTAACGTATGCTTAAATTTGTGTCAATATCTAAGCAAAAATTAATTTATCTTTGCATCAATTAAAAATCTTTGTTAGGGTGGAATATATACTTTAAATTTTTAAGGAGGATTTTTTCGAGTTAATCTAGATGATTTAACTCATGTTATGCGAAAAGAAAGGCAGAATAATACAAAGAATATCAAAGAAAAAAAGAATTATAAAAAGGCACCTCTCATGCCTATTCACTTACGAGTATTTATGGCCGTCGTATTAGGTCAAATCGCTTGTGGTTTTGCTTTAGGCATTTCTGGTACAGCTCTTTCTAATGCTAGTAAATATATTACAATTAATGATCTCTGGACTGGATTAATTGGAGCTGGATCTTTAATAGGACTAGCTGGAAGTATTCTAATTGGTCGCTTATCAGATAAGATTGGTAGACGAAAGTTATTAATGCTCAATATGTATATTTTAGGTATTTTATCTCTAATGCAATTACTGACTAATAATCTACCCACTCTTTTCATCATCAGAGTATTAATTGGATTAATGATTGCCGTCGATTATACTGTTGGAAATGCACTTTTAACTGAGTGGCTTCCTAAAGGAGAAGACAGCAAAAAGCAAAGCCACTTGCTTATCTATTGGACAATTGGATTTATTGCCTCATATCTAACAGGTACTTTTATTAATGGCTTTGGCTCACATACTTGGCAAATCATTTTAGCTACGGGAGCTATTCCAGCATTTATTGCCGCTATTTTCAGATCTATTTTTCCCCTACCTGCTTCACCAAGCTGGCTTGCAAGCCACGGTAAAGTCAAAACAGCTAATAAAGTTATCAAAAAGCATATGGGGCGTAAATGGGGAATTCCCAAGAGACTTAAAAAGGCTAAACCAGTCAAAGAGGTTTCCTGGACAATATTATTTTCCGGGAAATATTTACGTCGCACTCTAGTCGGTGGACTCTTTTACGCTTGTCAAGCTTTTGCTTTCTTTGGTATTAGTATTTTCCTTCCAATTCTCTTGCAGAGTATGCAACTTACTGATCAAAAAATTTCAGGTATTATCTATAATGGCGGTATGCTCATTGGGGTTATTCTTGGAATCCTACTTTTCAATAGAATTAGTCGACGCGCATTCCTTATCAGTAATTTTTTGCTTTCAGGTATTCTAATTGGATTTTTGGCTATTACCAAAAACCTTAATTCAAATATCCAACTCACTATCTTTTGTATCTTCGCGATTATTTTATCTTCTGGTCTAGTACTTGATTACCCATATCCAACTGAACTATTCGATATTAAGGTTCGTGGAACCGGCGTTGGAACTTGTATTACTATCAGCAGATTTGGTGCCGCAGCAGGTACCTTTTTACTGCCAATTTTGACTAATCAAGGCGGTGCAAGCTTATCAATGCTAATCTGCGCAATTGTTATTTTGGCTGCCTTTATCATCTGCCTAATTTGGGCACCTGAAACCTCACCAAAATTTAAGCAAAATAATTGATTCTATTCTACTTTTTTCTAAAATAAAAATAGAAAGAGTCAGGAGGGATTACTATGGTAAAAATGACAATTAGCCAAGACGCAATTAACTTTCTAAGAAATCGTGGTTATGATAAACATGAAATAATTTTGATTGTTGATGGTGGTGGCGGTGATTATTCAATTGAAGGTGGGTCCTGCAATATTGGCATGGATTACTCTCTAATTTCACTAGATACAATGAAACATGATTCACGCTATTCAGTAAAAATAGAAAATAATGCTGACTTTGAAATTTATACCTCCGATTATGATTTAGCTTTTTTAGGTGATAACTTAGTTCTAGATATCCACGATACTACCTTGCGCCTTCGTAACGATTCTGGCATCTTAACTGGTGCTGTTAAGATTGCTAAGGCAAGCTTTCTTGCCGAGCAAGCTAAAAAAGGTATTATAAATCAAAAAAATTGTTAATTAATAGTTCTACTCTCAAATATAAATTTGAGAGTTTTTATTTACCTTAATTTATAATGCTTTTTTCGTAAAAATGTTATATCATTAAAATCAATAATTTAGAAAAGGACATATTGCCATATGATGCTAATTGTATTTTAGTCTCAAGGGACTAATTTACTTTCCCTTGAGAAAAAAATTAAAATCAATTTTCTTAAGGAGAAAAAACAAAATTGAATAATACTGACGAAATCGAATTTTCACGTATACGTAAACTTGTCTCTCACTATGCTGTTTCACCCGAAGCAAAAGACAAAATTCTAGTTCAGCCACTTGCCACTAAATTAGTTAAAGCAACTGCTTTACTTGATGAGACTGCAGAAATGGTCTGGATTTTAAATCATGGATTACACATACCCTTTATTAGTTCAGATGCCTTGACCCCAATTTTAAATAAGGTCAAAAAAGGTTTTATCTTAAATCCAGCAGAATTAGAACAAGTAGCAGACTTCGTTAGAGTTACGCGTCTATTAGTACGCTTTTTTAACAAGCAAAGAAATAATACTCCAATTATTGCAAGTTATTGCGATACTTTAACTATTCTAGACGCACTAGAAAGCGAAATTTATAATGCTATCGAACGCGGACAAGTTTCTGATAATGCAGACAAAGATCTCGCTAAGTTAAGACAAAGAAGCAATAAATTAAGCACGAATATTCAAGATACGCTGCAAAAATATTTGCAAAGTAAAAAATATCAAACTATGATGCAAGATTATCAGATAATTCAAAAAGACAATCATTATACCCTCCCGATTAAAGCAAGTTTTAAACATACTTTTGGTGGGAGTATTATTGATCATTCTAATAATGGAAATACAGTTTTTATAGAACCCACTAAAATCGTGCATCTTACCCAAGAAAAAGCAACTGTTGAAAATCAGATTTATTTAATTGAAGCTCAAATTTTAGGTGATTTATCAGCAAAAATTTACCAGGAATTATCTCAGCTAGAGGCAAATCTTAATATTATTATTGACCTAGATTGTATCTTAGCTCGAGCAAAATACTCTCAAAATATTAATGGCAAACGACCATTGTTAAATGAACAAAATCAACTCCAATTAAACGAAATGAGACACCCTCTTTTATCTAATCCGGTTCCTCTTTCACTTAATTTAGATTCTACTAAGCGAGGTTTAATAATCACAGGCCCTAATGCAGGCGGAAAGACTGTCACTCTAAAAACAGCTGGTTTGGCCATTGCAATGGCAGAATTTGGACTATTCTTACCAAGTTCAGGGATTTGCTCAATTCCAGTAATGACTGCTATATATACTTCAATTGGCGATCATCAGGACCTGGATAACTCTCTGTCTACATTCTCTGCTGAAATGAAACAAATGTCTTACATTGTCCAGCATGCAACAAAATATAGTCTAATTTTATTAGATGAATTAGGCAGCGGTACAGATCCAAACGAAGGTGCTGCCCTTGCTATTGCTCTGCTGCAAGCATTACAGCTAAAAGGCAGTTTAATCTTAGCAACCACTCACTATAGTGCAATAAAAGACTATTCTACTAAGCATTCCGCTTTTATCACTGCAGCTATGGACTTTGATCTAAAGACACTTGAGCCAACATATAAGTTACTGTTAAATCAAATAGGAACCAGCCGTGCTCTATGGATAGCTGAAAAGAATGGGATGCCTCAAGAGGTTTTAACGCAAGCCAATAATTTCTTAAATACTGGTAAATTTCCTTTAAATCAAAGCAAAATTAAATTTGCAAATAATCAGAAAAAAATCAAATCGACAGTTTCTTTTAAAAAAGGTGATCGTCTTAAAGTTCCGGAGTACGAACAAGATGTTTTATTCTATCAAAACTCGGATCTTGCAAATCAAATCATTATCTTTGTTAATAAAACTTTTAAGACAATACCAGTTAAGGGAGCTAAGCTAGTTAGAAAGGCAAAAGATCTTTATCCAGAAGGTTACAATCTTGATCTATTATTCATACAAGATTGGAAAGAATATAAATTAAACAGAGATTTAAATCGTGGCTCTAAAAAAGCCTGGAAAAAATTAAAAAAATAGACAAACTTAGATAATGATATAAACCCAGAAATTCGGACAAGAATTTCTGGGTTTTATTTACCGGCTCCTTTTACTTTGCAATTGTGATAATTTTTTTATCGACTTGAATTTTATTTTCCTTAGCCAATTCTTTTAACTTACGACTTAAAGTTTCTGGCGTAATGCCCAAATAACCAGCTAGGTCTTTTTTCTTAAGATCTAGCTTTACTTTATTTGTACCTTGTTTTTTTGACAAATCATTCAAATACGCCATAATTCTTTGCTTAGCATCCATTGAATTGCGACGCACTGTATTTTTTTCCGCAGTGACTAATTTTTGACCAAAATCATTGAGTAGACTTAAGGCTAGATCCGGCGTTTGACGAACTAATTTTTGAAAATCATTCCGTGTCATTGAGCATACCCAAGCATCAGTAGTTGCCTGAATAAAATTCTCACGAGCGCTAGTCGAAAATAAATGTTCTTGGCCTTCAGAATCGCCCTTATTCAGCAAGCCTAAAATCGTCTCTTTACCATCTTCATTAAGACTATAAACTTTAGCCTTTCCCTTATCCATGACAAGCATCCCGTCTTTTCCATCAAAGGGTTGGCGAATCAAACTGCCTTTAGGAAAATATTCTTGATGCGTCGAAATGGTAACTAGCTTTTTTCTAAGTGATTCTGGTAAATCCTTAAATAAAGTGGCATTACTCAAACAAGCAAGTGGCGAATGTTTTGTCATTTTTCATACTTCTTTCTTGATATAAATCAATTTTATTATATCCTATCTTTTTATAATTAACTTGTAAGCACTGATAAATGAATTTTTAAGCTTTTCGATTTATGATAGAGCTGAAGTGTTACTTAAAAGAAAGGATCTTTATTATGGCAAAATATATCGCTCACATTAACCCATTAAATGCAGAAAAAATTGGTTGTCAGCCCCATGGGACAGCCGAATTTATCGAAAATGGCGATCAACTTCACATTAAAGTAGAAATGTTTGATACACCAAAGAATATCGAACACTGGGAACATTTCCACGGCTTTCCTGATGGTAAAGTCGCTCAGGCTGCAACTATGACTCAAGATGTCAACCACGACGGCTTTGTCGATTTACCTGAAACTGAACCAGTATCAGGAACTACGATGGTGCCACTTGATGCGGATCCTGCCAAAATGAATATTCCTAACAATACTTACCCTGTCGCTGACAGCAATGGTTATTACGAATATGAAATTGATGTGCCTTTGACCGAATTACAAGAAAACTTCAAAAAAGCTTTCGGCAGCACCGATCTTCAATTAGATAAACGCGTAGTTTATGTCCACGGAGTTCCTGAGAGCATTAAATTGCCGGACACTGTTAAGGGCTGTGTAATGGATTATGATACTCACACTACCTTGCCAATTGCCGCAGGCAAGATTGAAAAAGAAGACTAATTAGATAATTTAAATTAATTGAATATTTATTCTAAAAAGCTGTTACTAATAATAGCTTTTTATTTTTATGTGTTTCATTGAGAAAGTATTAATTTTGTCGATACATTCAAGTACGTAGTTGTGATCTGATACTAATAATACTATCAAACAGATGCAAGTTTGCACGATCCTAATGTATCGTCACCATCTGTTTAATAAGCATATAAAAACGGGTCATTAGTAAAAATGACCCGTTTTTTGGTTGTATATTAAAGTTAATTAACCCTTGATAACAATAATTACTACATCTTCTGGTTTCATGATTTGGTCCCCCTTTTGTTTAATCTTTATGCTACTAATTATATTTAGCTACAGTAATTAAATTGTAATTAGTCATATTTGACT
Source organism: Lactobacillus gasseri ATCC 33323 = JCM 1131 (assembly GCF_000014425.1). Classification (NCBI taxonomy): domain Bacteria; kingdom Bacillati; phylum Bacillota; class Bacilli; order Lactobacillales; family Lactobacillaceae; genus Lactobacillus; species Lactobacillus gasseri. The sequence goes on from NC_008530.1 coordinate 1,881,509, forward strand.
CAAAAATTATCTTTAATGAATTTTCTGAGTTCATTGCTGTATTCTTTCATGCCTGCATCTTGTAGGGTTTTAATAAAATTCTTGCACTTATTTATTTTTTTCGCATCATTACTATTTTTAATTTCAATTATATTTTTGAAAAACTCAATATCTATTTTATAAAAAAGCAATTGTGGCGTAGTTTTTATATTTTGAATCTTATTAAGAAAGTAAGAGACGTTTTCAAATTTATCATTTTCAATAGAAAAAATAAGAATATTGCATACTATGGCTAAAATAAGTTCTTGGATATTAGAGTCATTGGTGGATTGATACTGTTTTAAAATGTTTCGCGTAATTATTTCATTATCTGATAAACTATAAAATCGCATAAAGTCGCAGTAAAGCATTAGCTTATCTTGAGTATAAGATGGAATGTCAAAAATTTTATTTTTAATAGTCGATGTTAGCTTTTCACTATTTAGTTTTGGATTCATTAATGCTAAAAATCCATTAGTCATTAATGTTTGATAGTTTTTATCATATTCGCTTAAAGTACTTTCGTGAATAATTTTCTTAATATTATGCATCTGCTCTATATTATTAGTGTAATAAGCTTCAATCATCATATTTTCTAATTCTTTTGTTTGGCGGTATGAATTATCGCTTTTTTGACTAAAGCTATTAAAAAATTCCTGTACAGAAATATTGTTATATTGAAGCAAGCCTATTAAATTGTCCGCTGTAACTTGACTTATATTCTTTTCTACTTTTGAATAATAAGACTGCGTAACAATTGAACCAATAAATTTTCTTTGGCTCTTGTTTTGTTTTAAACGATATTCTTTCAAAAGACTGCCAATCATCATATTTATCCCTCTTTGCAATGAGTCATATATGACTTATTTTACTATATATATCGCTAATTTGCTAAGCTCAACCTAATTAAACGAGGTGAATATGAATGAATATATTTTTAACTAATAAAAATTATCGTAGATTTTCAATTGCTAGTTTTCTTTCTAGCGCAGGTGATATTCTTTTCTACTTGGCATTTATGACTTATGCAAGTAAATTAAAAAACTATTCTTTAGCACTTTCATTAATTGCCATTTCAGAGTCTTTACCTAAATTATTTACAATTTTTGGCGGTTACTTTGCAGATAAAACGCAACATAAATTTAAAAATATATTTTTAAGCGCCATTATTCGTTGTGTTTTATATGGCATCGTTGGACTGCTATTTATCAGTAATGTCAATCAATGGAGTTTAGTAATTATTGTTGTAACAATTAATTTGATTTCAGATACATTTGGAGCTTATTCCAGCGGATTAGTTTCACCATTAGTCGTTGATCTAGTAGGAAAAGATCATTTCGGAGAAGCAGAGGGCTTTACTAATGGGGTTAATGAAGTTATTAATATAGCAGCACAGTTTATAGGTTCAGCATTGCTGCTAATTATGTCATACTCATCCCTTGCGTTTTTGAATGCTGTTTCATTTTTACTTGCTGGAATTTTGTTTGCGAGTGTGGGACTGAGACAAAAATCTATTGCGTCGCTTAAAAGCCATGAAATTAATACTCAATCTTTTTTGGTAACAATGAAGGCGTCTTTCAAGCAAGTTAAAAAGCAGACTGGCCTTTTAGAGGTTGTCCTGATTGTTGCAGTTTTGAATGGATCGCTAAGTTCAATGGGATCATTAATTCCAATTATGATAGCGGCTCATAAAACAGCAATGGTAATTTCAAGATATAGTTTTACGATTGCTTTGATGGGTGTAGTAGTAGCTTGCGGAGCTGCTTTGGGAAGTATGTTTGGTACGCAGTTGTTTAAGAAATTCACAATTTTTTCTATGACAATTCTAGCCACTTTAATCGCTTTAATGACCACTTTTGCGATTTTTGCAACTAGTATCTATCTTGTTTTAGGATTGTATTTTTTATTAGCATTAACAGCCAGCGCAACTTCAATCAAATTGACACAATGGCTAGTAACGTCCGTCGAGCATAAGATTTTAGCTTCTACTGTCGGTCTATTAAACACTATTTTGATTGCGTCTGCTCCCTTGATGACTACTATTTTAACAACTGTTTCAGGTGCAACCAATATAAGATATGCCCTTATTTTGCTTGTAGCTTTAGAAGTAATTACTTTTTTGGTAGAACTTAAAGTAAGTCATAAAGTAAAAGTAGCCTCAATCATATCTTCTGTAAAGGAGTGAAATATTTATCTATACCGCCTTTTATGTCTCAACAGTTCAAGAGATTAGAACAGTCACTTTGCATGATTTTTCATAATTTGTTGCGGTGTTGCAAGTTTTGATGAAAATGGACATAAATGGGCCTTGAATCATTTTAAAACTTGCCTAGGTGCGACTATACTTTAATTACAAAAAAATAAGCCCTCTAGCTTAAATTTGAGCTAGAGGGCTATTTTGTATATTTAAGCTATCCATCTAATTCGACACCTTGCAATTTTTTAATTGCATCATAGACTTGTCCGCGTCGATTTTGATCAACAGCTAGCACTAATAAATCGCCAGCTGCAATCACAGTGTCTCCGTGAGGAATAATATCTTGACTGCCGCGATGAATAACTTTAATTAAGGTATCATCCGGCCATTTAACATCTTCTATCTTTTCATCGACTAATTTACTGCTTTCATAGACTGGGATTGAAATTTGATCTTCTTCGCCGCACAATCCCTTTTCACCAGATTTTGGCTCCATAGCAGCCGCTAAGCTATCATAAATTGGACGGCCGCCAAGTAATTGGTCAACTAACAAAGCAATAAATGCTACAACAGCTAACGGCATTAAATGTAACAGCGATCCGACCATTTCAGTAATTAAAATAATCGCTGTAAATGGTGCTCGAATAATTGCTGCAAAATAACCAGCCATGGCAAAAATAATTAAATTAATAACTAATTTTTGTGGCAATAATCCCAGCTGCACCATAAATAGACCGTAAGTTGCGCCAATTAAAGCACCCATTGTTAAAATTGGTAAAAAGATGCCGCTCGGCAGACCCGAATCATAAGAAACAATTGAAAATGCAATTCTAATTACATAAAAAATCGCCAGCATCCCTACTAAATTCCAACTGCTATAAGCAATTGACTTAGGCAAAGACAAAATCAAATGATTACCTGGTCCAGTAATTAGTGGCAAATAATACATAATCGGCATTAAGATCACTAGTGGGATTAATCCGTGTAGCCAGCGCGGAATAAAAGTGATTTTTGCATAAAACTTTTTTAAATTAAACAAGCCCAATTTATATAAGTGTCCTAAAAGCCCCAAAATAAGTCCTAATAACACTAAATGCCAATAAAGTGGCATTGGGAAGGAATGATTGTAAGCTAAAGCTAAAGCTGGTTTTTGACCAAATAAGTTAGATACAACAAAGTTCGAGGCAATCGCACCCACCAAGGCATTCATCCACACACGTGGCGAAAAATTATGAAAAATTTCCTCTAAAACAAACAACGCACCACTTAAAGGGGCACCAAAAGCAGCTGATAAACCACTGGCAGCACCTGTTGCTAGCAAAACTCGTGAATTTGTTTTAGTTTGCTTAAAGCCTTGGCCGACTCCTTGACCAATTGTGGAACCTAATTGAAGCGATGGTCCTTCTGGTCCTAAAAACAAGCCTGTTCCAATAACCATAATGCCGCCGATTAACTTTCGCCACAAAATCGGCCACCATTGCAAAGTTAATTTTCCTTGCATTTGTAATTTAACTTCCGGAATACCAGACCCACCAACGTGCGGATATTGTTTAACAAAATATCCTGCAATTATGCCAGTTAATGCCAGTCCTGCTACGATTACAATAAACCATAATGGATTTTGGTGCGACTTCTTAAATAAATCGAGCCAAAAAGCTTCGGTTTTACCAATTCCATATCTAAAAAATCCCACTACAACTCCAGCAATTAATCCCACGCATAATGCTTGCAGCATTAATTTGAGATTGCTTTTTTCCCCGTATCTCATACTTTCCCGCTTTCTGATTGATATAAATATTATTTTACCGCAAAAAGCCACTACTTTCGTAGTGGCTTTTTAGTTTCATGTGAAACATTATTATTTTTCTTCATACCATTCAGTATGGAAAGTACCTGGACGATCGTTTCTTTGGTAAGTGTGAGCACCAAAGTAATCACGTTGCCCTTGAATAATATTTTGAGGTAAACGTGGGTTAAAGATTGATTCTAAGTAGTTTAAAGCTGCACTAAGAGTTGGTGTTGGTACGCCAGCATCAGCAGCAATTTTAACAACTTCTCTTAAAGCACTAATATTTTCTTTCTTTACCTTATCGAAAAATGGAGCCTTGAACAAGTTTGGTAAGTCTTTATCAGCATTGTAAGCAAACTTAATATCATGAAGCATTTGTGAACGAATAATGCAGCCGGCTTCCCAATTTTGAGCAATAGTTGAGTAGTGTAAACGCCAATTATAAGCCTTTGCAGCCATTGTTAATTGCTCAAATCCTTGTCCATATGAAACGGCCATTGCTAAATATAAAGCTTTAGCAAGTTGATCAACTAAATCTTTTGGAGCCTTTTCTGGATCAATCTTTGGTTCAGGATCATCTCTCAAAGTTGCTTTCGACATAAAGCGTGCAAGAACAGCTTCTGCAATCACAGTAATTGGAGCGCCAAGACGAATTGCATCTTCCAGCATCCAGTTACCAGTTCCCTTGTAAGAAGCTTCGTTTAAAATATGATCAATAATGTGGTCATCAGTTAAATTATCTTTCTGCTTTAAAACTTTAGCAGTAATTTCAATTAAATAAGCTTGTAGAGCACCCTTATCCCAATTTTTGAAAATTTCACTCATTTCATCATTTGAGTAATGGCCTACGGTACGTAAAACATCGTATACTTCAGAAATAATCTGCATAATACCATATTCAATACCGTTGTGAACCATCTTTACATAGTGTCCACTTCCTGCTGGCCCAATGTAGCCAACACATGGTTGACCAGTTGGCGTCTTAGCAGCCATAGCTTCAAGAATTGGTGATACTTCTTCATAAGCCTTTTCATCGCCACCTGGCATTAAAGCTGGGCCATTTAAGGCACCTTCTTCACCACCAGATACACCCATTCCGATAAAGTGAATACCATGTTTTTCCATTTCTTCATAACGACGATTAGTATCATAAAAATTAGAATTACCACCATCAATCACAATATCGCCCTTATCTAAAAGAGGCAATAATTTTTGTAAAGTTTCATCAACTGGTTTTCCAGCCATAATTTGAACTAAGATTTTACGTGGCTTTTCTAGTGAATTAACAAATTCTTCCCAAGTATAAGTCGGCTTTAAATCTTTATCTTCATATTTTGCTAAAGCATCGACCTCTGGTTTATCAATCGAAAATCCAGAGACAGAGTATCCATGATTTTTAACGTTTAAGGCAAGGTTTTTACCCATAACGGACAAGCCAATAACCCCAAATTGTTGCATATTTTTGCCTCCACATATTTAATAAAATTCTTCATCTACTAGTATACTTTTTTATTGCAAATTTCGCACAATTTTGCTTACTTTTTATCAAAAAAATAAAGAGTTCAACTATGTGAACTCTTTATTTAATTATTTCCTAGGAAATTAATGACGTGATGCGCCTGATGAAGCATCTTCTTCTGCTTCGACTGGTTCTGCCTCAGTATGTTCAGAAGCCCCTGATGCGGCATCTGCTTCAACACCATACTTGCCAGCAAAGTAACTAAATGGTTTCAAAGCTTGGGCATCGTACTTAGCAACGAATGCTGGATCATCTAAGGTATTCAACTCAGTTGAATATGGCATATCATGAGTGATCTTGCAGTCGATTAGAACTGGACCTTCCATTTTTTGAGCAGCTGTTACTGCATCTTCAAATTCTTTCTTATTGCGAACAGTAAAGCCCTTTACATTCATACCTTCAGCACTCATTGCCCAATCGTTATCAGGTAGCTTTACACCTGATAATGGTTGGTGTGATTCATCAACTTGTTCAGCTTCAATGTATCCTAAAGTCTCATTAGTAAAGACCACGTTAATTACATGCATATTGTAACGTGCTTGAGTCAAAAGCTCTTGGTTCATCATAGCAAAACCACCATCTCCGGCTAGGTTCCAAACTTCACGGTTTGGATAAATAGTTGCTGCAGCAAGAGAAGCTGGAGCACCATAACCCATAGTTGCATAGAGACCTGAAGTAGTCCATTTTTGATCACCATGCAAGTGCATTAGACGATCAAAATTAATGTTTACGTTACCGACATCTACTGCAAATACTGCATCGTCAGCTGCTTTCTTGTTGATAACATCAAAAATTGGTTCAACTCGCATTGGAATTTCATCTGAATCATTGAAACTTTCAAGCCAAGCCTCCCAGTTTTCACGATCAGCAAGAGCTGCTTTATACAATGGAGATTCTGAACGACTTTCACCTGCTTCAATTAAGGCACGTAAAGTCTTCTTAGCATCAGCTAACATTGGAACAGTTACTGCATGACGTTTACCTAATCTCTCAGAATTAATATCAATTTGAATTACTTTTGCCTTAGGGTTAAAGAAGAATACTGAGAATGGTGAATTATTACCAACCCAAACAACTAAATCAGCATGAGTTTGAATATCGTTACTTGGCTTAGCACCAACACGACCAATTGAACCCATATATGCTGGAAATTCATCTTCAACAATTCCTTTTCCTAGAACTGATGAAACTAGTGGCATCTTGAATTTATCAGAAAATTCTTTCAGTTCCGCACTAGCATCTTCAGCACCATGACCAAAGTAAACAATTGGATTTTCAGCATTTTTAATTAATTCAAGCGCCTTATCAACCTGTTCCTTACGAGGTGCTGGGAAGTTAGGTACAACTTTATGTGCTGCAGCATTGTTGCGGAAGTTATCTTCGATCTTATCCCAACCAAAGTCCTTAGGTAAGATTAAAACTGCTGGACCTTTTCTTTGATAAGCTTGACGAATTGCTTCATCCATCAAAACCGGAATTGATTCAGCTGTTTTTGCTTGGTGATTCCAAACAGCAACAGGATCAAACCATGGCTTTTCATCAAAAGCTTGGAAGAAGTCAATATCTTGACGACTTGTTGGAACGTTAGCAACAATCGCAACCATTGGAGTCTTATCATATTTTGCATCATAAAGTCCATTCATTAGGTGAACTGCACCTGGACCAGCAGAGCCAAAGCAAACTCCAACTTTCCCACTAATCTTATATTCAGCAGAAGCTGCTAAAGCACCAGCTTCTTCATGTCTTACTTCAATAAACTTTATCTTATTTCTCCAGTTATGAATTGCATTCATTGTTGAGTCAAATGAACCACCTGGAAAACCGTATATATGGTCAATTCCCCAGTCATACAAAACTTGGAACATTGCATCTGAACCACTAATTTTCGTCATAGTCTATAAGCATCTCCTTAATGATTTTTCTTACACCTTGATTAAAACACATTTATTAACTAATTGAAAGCGTTTGCCATAACTGATATATCAATATTTAGAGCATACTCAAAAATAATTATTTCACAAACTATTTACCTTTCTGCTTAACTTATCGGTAAAACACAATTTTAAAGTGTGATTAAGTGATCATGCTCAACAAAAAAAGCAAAAAAACTTTTTAAAATTTTTTTGCCTTAATTCAATTATTATTTATTTCTTTATCTTAGCAATTCTGCCTTGTTGAATGTAAGCAGTCAAAATTGCTAAATCAGCCGGATTAACCCCAGATATTCTTTCAGCTTGCGCAATAGATTCAGGACGAATTTTTTCGAACTTTTGACGTGCTTCAGTCGCTAAGCTTGGAATTGCATTATAGTCGATATCTACCGGTATTTTCTTTGACTCTAATCGATGTAAACGATCAACCAAAGTCTTTTCTTTTTTAATATAGCCTTCATATTTCAATGCTATTTCCACTTGCTCTTTGACATAACGATCAGTAGCTAAGGTTTGACCACTTAATTTTTCAACGGCATCGAACGTAACGCGAGGACGTTTCAAAAAATCTGCCCCACTAACTCCTGCATTCAAACGGTCCTGCTTGACGCTAGCCAAATATTCTTGTACTTCATCAGTTGGATGAATTGTAACTTTTTTAATAGCTGCCATTGCCCGGGAAATAGCCTGCTTTTTAGCTTCAAATTTTGCATAACGCTCTTCTGAAATCAAGCCTAATTCATGACCCTTTTCAGTCAAACGTAAATCGGCATTATCATGACGAAGAAGAAGACGATATTCTGCTCTACTTGTAAGTAGACGATATGGTTCATTAGTTCCCTTAGTTACTAAATCATCGATCAAAACACCAATATAAGCTTCATCTCTTTGCAAAGTAAAGCCAGGCTTATTTTGAGCACTCAAAGCGGCATTGATTCCAGCAATTAAACCTTGTCCAGCTGCCTCTTCATATCCTGAAGTTCCATTCATTTGACCAGCAGTAAAGAGATGCTTAATATTCTTAGTTTCTAAAGTGTGCTTTAATTGCCAGGGCTCAATAACATCATATTCAATCGCATATCCTGGACGCATTAATTCTGCTTTTTCTAATCCAGCAACACTATGAAGCATCTTTAATTGTACTTCTTCAGGCATTGATGTAGAAAAGTCTCCTACGTAGATTTCCTTGGTGTTACGTCCTTCTGGCTCTAAGAAAATTTGGTGACGATCTTTATCTGCAAAACGAACTACTTTATCTTCAATTGAAGGACAGTAGCGTGGTCCTACACCTTTAATAACTCCAGAAAACATTGGTGCTCGGTCAAGGTTGGCTCTAATAATGTCGTGAGTGACAGTATTAGTGTATGTCATATAGCAAGACATTTGATCTTTTAAGTAGTCACTATCTTTACTAGTGTAAGAAAAATGTCTTGGTTCCTTATCGCCAGGCTCTTCTTGAGTCTTTGAATAATCAACTGTATTACCATCAACACGTGGAGGAGTACCAGTCTTAAAACGACGTAATTTAAAGCCTAATTTTTCAAGATTTTCAGGCAATTTGATCGACGGTAAAGAGTTGTTAGGACCTGAAGAATAGGTTAATTCTCCAATAATAATTTTTCCTCTTGCAGCGGTTCCAGTGGTTAAAACTACGCTTTTAGCATGGTATTTTGCACCAGTATTAGTTATTAATCCTTTGCATGCTCCGTCCTCAACGATCAATTCATCTGCAACAGCTTGCCGCAAAGTTAAATTAGGTTCATTTTCAATGGTATCTTTCATATGTTCATGATATTGCCATTTATCTGCCTGTGCACGCAAGGCTCTAACTGCAGGACCCTTTCCCGTATTAAGCATTCGCATCTGAATGTAAGTCGCATCGATATTCTTACCCATTTCTCCACCAAGGGCATCAATTTCACGCACAACGGTTCCCTTGGCTGGTCCACCAACTGATGGATTACATGGCATAAAAGCCACCATATCTAAATTAATAGTTAAAAGAAGTGTTTTTTCTCCCATACGAGCTGCCGCTAAAGCTGCTTCAACTCCAGCATGTCCAGCCCCCACAACAATAACGTCATACTCGTTCGATTCGTATGTCTTCATTTTTCTCCTACTTTCCAAGACAGAATTGACTAAATAACTGTGTAATTAATTCGTCAGGTGCACTTTCACCAGTAATTTCACCTAAAGTATCCCAAGCATTTTTAAGATCAATTTGAACCAAATCTAGAGGCATTGCATCATCAATTCCACTAATTACATCCTCTAGAGACTGCTTTGCTTTAGTCAATAATCCAGCTTGTCTTTGATTCGTTACCAAAATTTGATTTTGAGAATTTTCTATTCCGCTAAAGAATAATTTTTCAATAGCATTCTCAAGTGCATCCATATTCTTTTGTTTTAAGATTGACGTTACAATAATAGGATTATCGGTAATGTCTTTAATCATTTCCTGGGAAATTTTTGTACCTAGGTCCTGCTTATTCAAAATAATGATCCGCTTTTTATTTGCTGTTAAGTCTAATAATCTCTTGTCTTCAGCTGTTAAATCTTGACTTGCATCAAGAAGTAAAAGAACCAGGTCAGCTTCTTTAATAGCCTTCTTAGAACGTTCAACACCAATCTTTTCAACCTTATCTTCTGTGTGGTGGATCCCAGCAGTATCAATCAACTTAAGTGGAACACCCTTAACAGAAACATACTCTTCAAGCGTATCTCTAGTAGTTCCAGCAATATCGGTTACAATTGCTTTATCGTCTTGAGTTAAATAATTCAAGAGCGATGATTTTCCAACGTTTGGTCTGCCGACAATTGCAGTTGCTAAGCCATTACGGATAATTTTCCCTTCTTGAGCTGTTTGAAGTAATTGCTCAATTTGTTTTGAAACTTCTTGTGCTTTCTTTTTCATTTCTTGAGAAGTTAAATCATCCATATCATATTCTGGATAATCGATATTAACTTCTTCATGAGCCATTGTATCTAACAATTCTTGACGCATTGTCTTGATTTTATCTAGTAATCCACCAGCTAGTTGCGTCATCGCAACTTGGCGAGATTTATCAGTTTTAGCTCTAACAATATCCATTACTGATTCAGCTTGAGTTAAATCAATTCGGCCATTCATAAATGCTCGTTTAGTGAATTCGCCGGGATCTGCCATTCTAGCTCCATTGGCCAAAAGCAATTGCAAAATATCATTAGTAACGATCATTCCACCATGACAATTTATTTCGACCATGTCTTCTCTGGTAAAGGTTTTTGGGGCACGCAACACGCTAACCATCGTCTCATCGACAACTTCCTTAGTTTTAGGATCAACAATATGTCCATAGTGAATTGTATGCGTAGGAACTTTGGTTAAATCTGCCCCTTTAAAAAGCTTGTTTGCAATCGCTACTGCATCTTCACCAGATAGACGAACAATTGAAATTCCTCCTTCGCCAATAGGGGTAGAAATTGCAGCGATTGTATCAAATTGTGTTAATACTTGTGCCATTTTTTCACCTACATAAATAATTAAATAAAAAAAGTGCCCACTCCACCACTATAAAAACAATGATGGATAAAGCACTTTGACTACTTTATCTTAACAATTTAAAGATAATTTATTTTTGTTTTTTACGTCCTAAACGTTTGTATACACGACGAACTTTACGTTCACGTTCACGTTCTGCCTTCTTTTGTTCTTCCAATTCACGTTGATACTTGAATGGATTTTGCAAAATAAAGGTTTGAACTACTTGGAATAAGTTTGAAATCACCCAGTAAAGTGAGATCGCAGATTGGATACCAATTGCCGAAACCCCAATGATAAGAGGCATTAAGTATGTCATTCCCTTAGTCATTCCATTTTGTGAGGATTGAGGCGTTGACATCTGACTAATATACGTACTTATAAAAGTAAATGCAGCTGCCAAAACAGGCATGATGTAATATGGATCGGGACGTCCCAAATCCATCCACAAAAACCGACCATTTTGTAACTGTGGAGTCCGCCAAATTGCTTGATACAAGGCATACATAACTGGCAGCTGAATTAGCATCGGCAAGCATCCAGTATAAGGATTAATGCCGGCTTCTTTATACAACTTACTAGTTTCTTCTTGCAGCTTTTGACGTGACTCAACATCCTTGCCAGGATACTTTTTACGCAATGCATCCATCTGTGGTTGCACTTTTTGTTGCTTAGCCATGCTCTTAATAGAAATGGCATTCAATGGTAATAAAATTATTCTTACTATAATAGTAAAGATAATGATTGCCCAACCATAGGAATCACGAACTAAACTTGCAATCCAAAGAATAAATTGGGAAATATAGTAAACAATATACCGATCCCACCAATTGCCACTAGTATGAGAAATAGGAGCAACACTTGATCCATTAGTAGATGCACAACCTGTAACTACTAAAGCTAAGGTTAACATTCCTAGACCTAATAGAATCAGTTTCCAATTTTTCTTAGATAAATGATTTCTCACTCTACTTTTCCTCAGTTTCCGTCTCTTCGTTTGATAAGACTTTAGCTAGCCTTAAGACATGAATAAGATTCTTTTTGGTTCGTTCCATGTCAAAATCTCTTGCATAGGGCCTAGCGATTACTAAAAAGTCTAAATCAGACCTTATCTCTGGCTTAAGTTCTGTCAGTGTAGCACGAATGAACCGTTTGAGGCGATTACGTGCTACCGCCGTATGACCCACCTTTTTCCCAACAGAAATTCCAACGCGAAAATGCTTTTGTTTTTCTTTGGGCAAAGTATAGACAACAAAGCCTCTATTAGCCATCGACTGTCCTTCTTTAAAAACTTTTTGAAAGTCTCTCTCAGTTTTTACACGGTAGCTTTTTCTCAATCTGGTTCATCCTTACTTAAATTAAAAAAACCACTGAGCTTCAGTGGCTTAAGCAGATAAGACTTTTCTACCCTTTTTACGGCGTCTTGCTAAAACCTTACGGCCGTTTGCTGTAGCCATACGCTTCATAAAACCATGAACGCGTGAACGGTGACGCTTCTTAGGTTGGTAAGTTCTCTTAGTTGACATTAATGTTGCACCTCCGTTTTTCAATGCTTAATAAGCACAATTTCTAAGATAGAATAGCATATTTACGCTTAAAAACCAAGTCTTTATCAAAATTTTCCTGAAAAGAAAAGCTTTTTTAAAGTTATTTTCAAATTTATATTTTGTGGATATCTTGAATACATATTTTTTTACGTTTTTTATCAACAAGATAATTCTCAAAGTTATGCACAATCCACACCCTGTTTAGAACATAATAAACACCCTGTGTATAAATAAATGTTTTTCGTCTCAAATACTGCTATACCACTAATTTTAAACTCACATAAATTTGTGGATAACGCAAAATTGAAATTTTATTTCATAGATCAGTGGA